>JADLBD010000269.1 GCA_020847975.1 Bryobacterales bacterium
CCACAGCCCAGTAGTGAGCAATCACGACAATGACGGAAGCAATGATCACAATCGACCACGGCCGCCGCAGGGGGCTGCGCTCCCCGCGGCCGCCCAGGATCGGCACCAGAATCAGGAACAGGCCGAAAAGCAGCGGCCCCAGGATGATCACCCAACGTTCCGACCACTTGGGAATGAGCGACAGCAGAGCGAAGTACCACATGAAATACCAATCGGGCCGGGGTGATGCGGAAACGATTGTGGGATCCGGCGGGTTGCCGAGTTCGGGCGGGCCAACCACCAGCGCGAGCAGAAACACGGACAGCACCACAATGGTTCCGAACAACAGATCGCGCCAGGCGGCATATGGCCAGAAAGGTATGCCCTCGCGCTCCAACAGCGCGTGGTACCAAGCGCGGTAGGTTCGCGGGTCGACCGGTCTGCCGGCCTTGGGCGGCTCAGAGATGCCGTTGAATACCACCAGGTAGAGGTGCACGGCAAGAAACACGAAGATGAGGGCGGGAATGAAGAATACATGCGCGGCAAAGAAGCGGCTCAATGTCGCGCCGCCGGCTGTGTTGCCGGCGAGAATAAAATGACCCAGCCAGTTTCCGATTAGCGGGGCGCGGCCGGCCTGTTCGGCGGCCACTACCGCGGTCCAGAAGCCGATCTGATCCCAGCGCAGGAGTTGCCCGGTAAAGGCCATCAACAGCGTGAATAGCAGCAGGCCTGCGCCGGTGAACCAATTCATCTGGCGCGGGTATTTGTAGGCTCCCATCAGGTACACGCGGATGGTGTGCAGGCCGATCAGGATGATCATGGCGGAAGCGCCGAAGTAGTGAATTCCGCGAACGATTCTGCCGATAGGGAAGCTGTTAATAAACCGCAGGCTATCGTAAGCTTGTCCGGAACCGGTCACGTAGGCGCTGGAGAGCGCGATTCCGGTCACCACCTGAATGAGGAAGGCTGTGAGCGTCGCGCTGCCGAATACGTAAAACCATCTGCTCTTGCGGGCCCGCGGCACCGGATGAGTCAAGACCGGACCGAGCGACTTGGAAAAGCCGGTGATCTCGTCAAACCAGCGCCAGATTTGCTTCAGTACGCGCAAGAGTTTCTCTCCTAAACCGTCGTAATCGGCAGCGGACTGGTGAGGATTTCCACCATCCCGTCTCTCAGCCGCACGGGATAGGTGGCCAGCGGCTTCGGCGGCGGGCCGGAAGCCACCGTGCCGTCTTTGTAGAAAACCCCGCCGTGGCACGGGCACATGAACAGGTTCGCGTTCGGCAGCCAGCGGACCGGGCAGCCGAGATGCGTGCAATTAATAGAGAATGCGACAAACTGGTCCGGGCCCTCTTTGCGCAGCCAGGCCGCCGTCTTGGCGGTTACGCCGGACCAAGGCAGCGGAGTGGGATCGAGAAAGGAAACCTCGACAGTCTGCCCAATCTGGAAACTATCCGCCGCCCCCAGGGTTCGCCATACCTCCGGGACCTTCCGCAGGCCCAGCAGGAAGGCGATGCTCGGGATGCCGACGATTGCGGCGCTGATCCCGCTGACCAGAATGCCGAGCCGCGTGAGCAGTTGGCGGCGCTCTACCTCGGTTGGGTTCAGGGGAACAGGAGGAGGGGCTGTCGCGATCTGGTGCAGAACGGGCAATTGCGGCGACTGTGGATCCTGGTTCCAGATAACCACCTGGTAGGGCCGCCACAGGTATTCGAACGGGATGGCGAAGACGTGTACCAGCCTGGTGAACGGAAACAATAGAATCACCACGAAGCCGCTGATGAAATGCGATTGAATGAAAACCGGGAGGCCGGTCACCGTGCCAGCATCGGGGTGCAGGCTCACCAGCGAACGCAGCCACGGCACAGCGGTGCTCAGATACCAGGCCGCGCCCCACCGCTCAAACAGGGCAATGCCCACACCGCTGAGAACCTGGTAGGCGAGGACCAGGAGGAGAATCCAATCCATCGGCGAAGTGACTGCGCGCGCGGGTGAGTTGTTGGGAAGCCTGCGCACAATCAATGCCGCGATTCCGAACACGCAATATAGACCCAACGCGATGCCCGTCAACTCCAGCACGGCGAGCCGGGTCTGGTTCCCCAAGACAGCCCGGCTGGCTCCCGGAAAAATCCAGGGCAGGAGATGAGCGATGAGAATCAACGTGATTCCGTAGTGCCATGGCACGGAGCCCCAGAAAAGCTGCCTCTTTTCCAGAAGCTGCGAGGAGAGACTCGAATAAGTGAAGCGGTGGGAGAAATACCGGTAGAGACCCACGCCCACCGCGAGAGTCAGCGCAATATAGGGAAAAGCGATAAAGAAGAAGTCCTGCATGAAATCTCCTCAAATTCCGATTCGCCGCCGCGCGGCAGTGGAAGGCAGAGCAACAGCGCATCCAGGACGTGGCTGTAGGGGCTGTTGCCTTCGATTCTCTGAAGCACCTTCCGAACCGCCGGAATGATGCAGTCTCCGATCAACTCATCCATTTCCTCACCCGGCTCGAGCGACTCCAGGTATCGCAGAACGACGCTCAGGTGATCAGGCAGCTCCGGCCCCTCCGAAATCGCGTGGGCGCGATATTGTTCCTTAAGGCCTGCCATGAAGAGGCCGCGGCGCCAGTCTTCGCCGAAGATCTGATGGCCGACGTAGAGGGCGCTCTCCGCCCGCATTTCAAACGTCTGGAGGTACACTTCCTCGAGGGCTTCCTGCCCGAGTGAGACAGCGGATTCCCGAAACTTCCCGATCATCGCCGCCGCTTCCGGAAACTCAGCGGCAAGCGCCTGAATCGACTCGTCGAGTGATCGCCAGATTTCCCGGCCTGGATAGCTTACGAGCGTGGCGAAATGACGGTACACGGCTATAATCCCCGGCGCGGTTCGTGCACGAAGCCCATGCCGCCGCCTTCCTGGCGAGACTGCGTGATCTGCACCAGTTCGATGGCCGCTTCGCGAGAGAACGGAGGGATGACGAAGCGCTCGTCGAAGCCGGCAAGCGCGGTCAACTCGTAAATCTCCTCCAGTTCCTCCGCTGTGGTTTGGGCTTCCGCGAGCATTTGCGCAATCTTCCCGCTATCGATGTCACCCACGGTTTGCGCCCGCTTGTAATACCGCCCCGCCATGAGCTTTCTGTAAATCCGGGTCACCTGGTCTTCGTCTCCCGCGGAAAACAGGTTCGCCATGTAGCGAATGGGCAGGCGCGCGCTTTCGAGCGAACTGAAGAAATCAGAAGAGGTCTCATACAGCCCGTCATCGCTCATCGATCCGGTGACGGGAAGAAGCGGCGGCACGTAGAACAGCATCGGCAGAGTGCGAAACTCGGGATGCAGCGGGAGAGCGATCTTCCATTTCTTGACGAACTGGAACACCGGCGATTTCCGCGCCGATTCAAGCACGTGTTCGGCAACGCCGTCCGCCCTCGCCTGGCGCACCACATCGGCATCGAACGGGTCGAGAATCATCTCACGCTGCGCGTCCACCAATTCGTGATCCGGGCGCGCGGCGGTGTCGTGAATGCGATCGGCATCGTAGAGCAGGACACCCAGGTAGCGGATGCGCCCCACGCAGGAATGCATGCACGCCGGCGCCTGCCCGGTTTCGAGCCGCGGGTAGCACAGAATGCACTTTTCGGATTTGCCCGTCTCCCAGTTGTAGTAGACCTTCTTGTAAGGACATCCCGAGACGCACATTCTCCAGCCCATGCACTTTTCCTGGCTGACCAGGACGATTCCGTCCTCGCCGCGTTTGTAGATGGCTCCCGCCGGACACGCGGCCACGCAGCTTGGATTGACGCAGTGATTACAAATACGCGGCAGGTAGAAGAACACGACCCGCTCGACGTTCAGGAGTTGCTGCCGCTGCTCGTCGCTGAGTGAACTGAGGTTTGGATCGTTGGCCGCATAGATGCCGGAGCCGCCCAGGTCGTCATCCCAATTCGGGCCGGCTTCGATCTCCATCTCCTTGCCGGTAACCAGCGAGACTGGTTTGAACACCGGTTGATCCTCTTGCTGCGGCCCGTCGATCAGGTCGCCGTAAGTGTAGGTCCAAGGCTCGTAGTAATCGTCGAGCGCGGGCAGGCGCGGGTTGTAGGCGATATTCAGCAGTTCGCCGGCGCGCGTGTTCAGCTTCAACCGCAGTTCGCCGTCCTTGACCTCCCAGCCGCCGTGGTATTCCTCCTGATCTTCGTAGAGCGTGGGATAGCCTGTGCCCGGCTTGGTTTCCACGTTGTTCCACCACATGTATTCGGCTCCGGGACGGCTGGTCCACAGGTTCTTGCAGGCGAGGCTGCAGGTGTGGCATCCGATGCACTTGTCCAGGTGGAAGACCATCGAAACTTGTACGCGTACGTTCATTTCCCTCCTCCGCCTGCGATCACCATTGTGGCTTCTCCGGCAACTTGCGGACCAGCACGTACGTGTCGCGGTCGGAGGCGGCGGGCCCGTAATCATTGAAGCGATAGCAGTGCTGCCCGTAGCCTCCAGCCATCAACACGGGTTTCAGGCGCAGACGTGTGACGCTGTTGGTTCCGCCGCCGCGGCGGTTCCGGCGCATCGGCGATTTGGGAAAAGCGATGCTCCGCTCCGGCGCGTGATAGAAGAGGCTGACGCCCGCGGGAATGCGGGCGCTCACCACCGCGAGCGTGACGATTACGCCGTTGTCGTTATAGGCCTCGACCCAATCGTTGTCCTGCACGCCGATCTCCGCGGCGTCCTTGTCGTTGAGCCAGAAGGGCTCGATGCCGCGCGACAGCGTCAGCATGCGCAGGTCGTCGGAGTAGGTGCTGTGGATGTGCCATTTGCCGTGCGGCGTCAGGCAGTTCAACAGCACGCACTTGCCTTCCGCCCGGCTGCCGGCCAAATTCAGAGAAGCTTCGGCTGTGATCCGCGGTTTGAAGGTTGGCAGGTTTTCGCCGAATGCGAGGTACGCTTCATGGTCCAGATATAAGTGTTGGCGTCCGGTGAGCGTGCGCCATGGCACCAGCCGTTCGATGTTCTGGCAGTATGAGCTATAAGGCCGGCCGCCATTGGTGATGCCTGACCAGCAGGCGTTGGTCAGAATCCTGCGGGGCTGGGCTTTGAGCGTCTCGAAATCGTAATGGATGCCGCGATTGTCCCGTGCGAGATCGGCGAGTGTGAGGCCTGTTTCCCGCTCGCGGGCCTGGAAGCTGCGATAGGCCATCTCGCCGTTGGTTTCCGGTCCGAAACGGAGGATGGTGTTCGCGGCATCGATGGCTTCGACGAGCGATGGATACTCGCGTCCGCCCCACGCGTATTTCGGCGCGGCGGCGGCAAACCGGTCATACAGATCCTCGATGGGAATGTGTATGCCGCGGTCTTCCACCCCTTCCTCCTTCAGCCGCGGTCCAAGTGAGCAGAACTTGTGATACAGATTTGCGTAATCCCGCTCGACCACCGAGAAGTGGGGCATCGTCTTGCCGGGAACCGGCTCGCATTCGCCGCGGTACCAGCTTTTCACGCTCGGCTGGGCCAGGTCGTCTTCGGTATCGTGGAGCAGAGGCGTCGCCACGATGTCGCGGAAGGGAGCAGGGAACTGCGTTGGGCTCATCGCGCTCACCTTCGCCGCCAGAGCCTTGAAGATCTCCCAATCGGTCTTCGATTCCCAGCAGGGCGGGACCGCCGCACCCAGCGGATGAATGTAGGAGTGCAGGTCCGTGGTGTTCAGGTCGTCCTTTTCGTACCATGTGGCGGAAGGGAGCACGATATCCGAATACATGGCGGAGGTGTCCATGCGGAAATTCAGGTCCACCACCAGGTCCATCTTTCCCTTTCGCGTGGGTTCCCGCCAGAGCGCCTCTTCCACCGATCCTTTTGCGACTTCCTCGGCGATGGCGTTGTCATGCGTCCCGAGGTAGTGCTTGAGGAAAAATTCGTGCCCCTTGGCGCTCGAGAGAATCGCGTTGGCGCGCCAGATGATCCAGACGCGCGGCCAGTTCTCCGAGGCGTCGGGGTCTTCCACCGCGAACCGCAGCCGCCTGTTCTTGAGCTGCGTGACTACCCAGTCTTTGATTTCCGCTTCTGTTTTCCCGCTCTCCTGCTCCGCGCGGCGGACCACTTCAATCGGGTTTTCGTTGAACTGCGGGTAGAATGGCAGCCAGCCCATTCGTACCGCGTCTATCTGCTGATCCATTACATGGCGGGCAAACAAGCCTCCACCGGGCTGAGGCTCGGCCGGGCCTTTCTCATACCTCCACTGGTCGCTATGGACGTAATGAAAGGAGGGCCCGTTCTGAAGCCTCGGCGGCGCGCTCCAGTCAAGCGCCATGGACAGAGCGGCCCACGAAGCCATCGGCACCAGTTTTTCCTGCCCCGTGTAATGATTCAATCCACCTCCATTCACGCCGATGCATCCGCAAAGCATGAGGGCGGCGATCGAGGCGCGGTAGTGCAGGTTGCTGTGATACCAGTGGTTCACGCCGGACCCGACGAGTACCGTACATTTACCTCCGGTCTTCTCCGCGGTGGCCGCAAATTCACGCGCGAACTGGATCACCGTATTGCGGCCGATGCCGGTGAACCTCTCCTGCCATGCCGGTGTATAGGGCACATCGGCGTCGTCATAATCCCGCGGATACTCGCCCGCCTGTCCGCGCGAGACGCCGTACTGGGCCATCAGGAGGTCATAGACCGTGGTCACTGCCAGGCGGCCCGCGGCCGTGTCGATGTACTTCACGGGCACGCCGCGTTGAAAGGTGCGGTTCGTGCCAAAGTCCGAAAAGGTCACGGCGAGTTCGGCGTCACGGCTTTCGTACAGGCTGAGCACGGGATCGATTTCCGCATCGTCCAGTTCGTCTTTCAGTTCGAGATTCCATAGCCCTTTGCGTGTCTGCCAGCGGCTGCCGATGGCGCCGCGAGGCATACGGGGCTCACCGCTCTTTGCATCGAGCACGAGAAACTTCCACTCGCCGTTCTCCACAGCCGCATAACGCGGTAGCCGGCCGGCGCGCAGAAACCGCCCCGCCTGAAATTCCCCGCCGGCCTCTTCCACCACCACAAGAAACGGGCTGTCGGAATACTGCTTCAGATAGTTCACGAAGTAGGGCGTCTGCCGGACCACGTGGAACTCCTTGAGAATCACGTGATCGACGGCCATCCAAAACGCGGCATCCATGCCGGAGTGCACGGGAATCCACCAATCGGCGTGCCGCGATACCTCGCTGAAATCCGGGGAGAGCACCACCAGCTTCGTTCCCTGGTGCTTCGCTTCGATGGCGAAGTGGGCGTCCGGCGTGCGCGTCATGTTCAGATTGCTGCCCGTCGAGACGATGTACTTGCTGTTGAACCAGTCAGCGCTTTCCGCGACATCGGTCTTTTCGCCCCAGGTCTCCGGCGAGGCGGGCGGAAAATCCGCGTACAGGTCGTAAAAGCTCAACAGCGCGGCGCCGAACAACTGGAGGAAGCGGGATCCGGCCGCGTAGCTCACCATTGACATGGCGGGAATCGGCGAGAAGCCCGCCACGCGGTCCGGTCCATATTTTTTGGCGGTGTAAAGGAGGGATGCGGCAATGATCTCGAGGGCTTCGTCCCAACCGGCTCTGCGGAATCCGCCTTTGCCGCGCGCAACCTGGTAACGGCGGCGAGCCTCCGCGTTCTCCATGATTTCAGCCCACGCATCCACCGGATCGGCGTTTCTCGCGCGCGCTTCCCGCCACGTATCGAGCAGCACTCCGCGAATCAGTGGATGCTTGATCCGCAGCGGACTGTATATGTACCACGAGAATGTGATCCCTCGCGGGCATCCGCGCGGCTCGTAGGGCGGCAGACCCGCTTCGAGCAGTGGGTAATCGGTGGCCTGCATCTCCCAGGTGACGATTCCGTCTTTGACGTGGATCATCCAGGAGCAACTGCCCGTGCAATTGACGCCGTGCGTGCTGCGCACGACGCGATCGTGCTGCCAGCGGTTGCGGTAGAACGCCTCCCAGGTGCGCGCCTTGGGGTCTACGAGGTCCCGGATCCAGCTCATGCGCGCCTCCCGGCTTCGAGCCGCGCCCGTTCGACCAGCCTCCGGCGCACGGGCTTCAAGCGATGCCGCCCGGCAACGGCGGTAGCGGCGAGGAGGATCGCCAGGCCGGCCAACGAGAGCCCGATAACCGCCGGCGTGGAAGATTCCTCCCGTTTCCGGCTAAGGCTTTGGAAAAAGGCGAACAGGTTACGACGTTCATCCTGTGTAAGCGGACGGTAGGTATAGATAGGAGTCATTGCCGGGAAGTAGAGCGTTTCCAGCGAGGAATTCAGCCCGTCCGGACCAAATTTGGCGTAGACTCCGGTGAGATTCGGCCCCATACTGCCTCCTCCTGGAAAACCTATCCCCGCGGCGTTGTGGCAGGAAGCGCACGCGGGACCGCCATTGGCGAAACGCACCTTCCCGATGAACAGCGCTTTGCCGGTTTCCGGGGAGGCGGGGGTACCCGTCTGCGCGGCAAGCGGCATCGCCCAAAGCAGCCACATCAGGATGGTCACGATTCGCCCTCCAGTAACCGGACACGCGGAAACAGGATTTCGTCCTCGAGTTGCACGTGCAGCCGCATGTCGGCATCGAGCGCTTGGAGGCGGTCAAAGAGCGGACCAACGATAGGCGCGGTTTGCCGCGGGCCGCCATAATTTCCGATCCAATCCAGCATTTGGTCGATCTGGCGGCCTTCGCCTTTGTGGTCCTCCTCCAGGATGCCGATCGGGTTGGCAATCGATCCGAACGAATACCGCGACGGACCGGCGCCTGAATTGACCGCAGTTTCCATCTGCCGGATGAGCGGGAACAAGACTTCTTCCTCTTTCCTCAAGTGGAGCTCCAATTCGCGCTTGAAGAAGCGGAATGTCCGGGAGAGCGGCGCCAGAGTACTCGAGCCGGCGCGGCCGCCGGCTTCGGCTGCCCGGGCGATGGCGCGCTCCATCCACGGCAGTTCGCCGCGAAGGTATGCATGGTGGCGGCTGGTAATGTGTTCGATCAGCCCGTGCAGGCTGGACGCGCTCCAGCGTGCAACTTCGATCTCTGGAAATGCTGCTTTCTCCCGTATCGCTGACATTGCGGCGGTTCGAACTCAACCCAATCTTAACGACTGAAAAGCGTTCCGTCAGTATGATTTTTGTCCTGGAGAATGTGACAAACGCACAGTGCGTGACATCCGTCTCCAACCGCATGACAAAAGACCTATTCTCAATTTGCCGTTTCTTCGCGACAGTGGAAATAACCGCTGCGGAGTGCCGCGATGACTGCAGTCGAACAACTTGCTCAATTTGCCGTCAGCGCGCCGTATGAGGAACTTACCGAAACGGCGCGCCAGCAACTGAAAATCAGGATTCTGGATGGCCTCGGCTGCGCCATCGGCGCGCTGGAAAGCGAGCCGGTGAGAATCCTTCGGCGCAATCTTGCCGAATTTGACACAGGGGGCCAGTGCACCCTGATCGGCGGCGGCCGGGCGGCTCCCGAAAAGGCTGCTTTCTACAATGGCGCAATGGTGCGATACCTGGACTTCAATGACAGCTATTTGGCGAAAGGTGAAACCTGTCATCCCAGTGATAACCTGTCGCCGGTGCTGGCAGCCGCTGAATATGCCGGCGCCACGGGGCGCGATCTCATGACGGCCCTGGCGGTTGCCTACCAGGTTCAGTGCCGGTTGAGCGATGTGGCTCCCGTCCGCGCGGCTGGATTCGATCACATTGTTCAGGGCGCGTATGCGGTTGCAGCCGGAGCCGCGCGCGTCTTACAGCTTGATGCTTCCAAAGCGGCCCACGCGATTGCAATCAGCGGCACGGCGTTGAATGCGCTGCGAGTGACGAGAACCGGCAAGCTCTCGCACTGGAAGGGCTTGGCCTACCCCTATATGGCCGGTTGTTCCACGGGCATCGTCTTCCTGGCCCGGATGGGCATCACCGGGCCGCTCGAGGTGATCGAAGGAGAAAAGGGACTGATGGATGCCATCACGGGGCTGTTCGAGATCGATTGGTCGCGCGAAGATCTGGACCGTGTGAAGCGCACCATTGTGAAGAAATACAACGCCGAGATTCATTCACAAACGGCCATCGAAGGCGTGCTCGAACTGAAGCAGCGGCATCCGTTCGAGGCGGCCGATGTGGAACAGATCGGCCTGGAAATCTTCGACGTGGCCTACCACATCATCGGCGGCGGAGAGGAAGGCGACAAGACCTCCGGCATCGCGACTAAAGAGCAGGCAGACCATAGCCTGCCCTACATCCTGGCGGTGGCGGTTCTCGACGGAACGGTGATGCCGGAGCAGTACCGGGCCGAGCGCATTCTGCGCTCCGATGTACAGGAGATGCTGCGCCGCGTCAAAGTAAGCTCGAACGCAAGCTATTCGCAGCGCTTTCCAAATGAAATGCCGTGCCGCATCACGATTCGTTTGCGCAGCGGCCGCGCGCTGACGAAGGAAATGCGGGATTATCCCGGATTCTTCACTCACCCGATGACATGGGAAATGGCGTACTCGAAATTCGAACGTTTGGCGGAACCATACACGACGGCTCCGGAGCGCCAGGCCATCGCCGGCGCGGTCTTCAACATGGAAAACACGAGCGCTTCGGATCTGGCGCGGTTGCTGGGCGCCGTCCATGCGCCGCCTGCAAGCAGTGAGGTAATTCATGGTTGACCATGCTTTTTCGTTCTTGAATCGAAACCACCGCCCGCGGAAGCCACGCTCTGCCGGCATCACGGAGATCCGCGGGCCTTACTACACGCCGATGGGCAAGCGCTATCTGGAGGACGTTCTGGAGACGATGGGAGAGTATGTCGACACCCTCAAGTTTGCCGGCGGCTCCTTCACGCTGCTTCCCCGTCCGGCGCTGACGGAACTGATCGAGCTTTGTCATCGCCACAATGTGCTGGTGTCGACCGGCGGCTTCATCGAGCACGTGCTCACGCAGGGCGCGGACGCCGTGGACCGCTATATCAACGAATGCCGCGAAGTGGGCTTCGATATTGTCGAGATCTCTTGCGGGTTCATCACGATCCCCGCCGGCGACTGGCTGCGGCTGGTGGAGAAAGTGCAGAAGCGCGGTTTGAAGGCGAAGCCCGAAGTGGGAATTCAGTTTGGGGCGGGCGGCGCCACGCAGGCAGAGGCATTGGAAGCCGAGGGCACCCGCGATCCGCGATGGGCCATCCAGTTGGCTCGGAAATTTCTCGATGCCGGCGCCTACCAGATCATGATCGAATCCGAAGGAATCACGGAAAGCGTACGGACCTGGCGGACGGAAGTTCCCGCGCAGTTCGCCGACGCGCTCGGGCTCGAGAAGATCATGTTCGAGGCGGCCGATCCGGACGTATTTTCCTGGTACGTGCGGAACTACGGCCCGGAAGTGAATCTGTTCGTCGATCATAGCCAGATCGTCCAGCTCGAGTGCCTGCGGTCGGGCCTCTGGGGCACGTCGGGAACATGGGGACGCATCCTAACTTACAATGACGATGGGAAAAGAAAATGACAGATACGATGCAACCAAGACTCGATTACCGGGAGGTGGCTCCGGGAGCGCTCGAAGCAATGTATGCCGTGGAGCGTTATACCCGAAATTCCGGACTCGATCGGAAACTGCTGGAGCTGGTAAGGCTGCGGGCTTCGCAGCTCAACGGCTGCGCCTATTGCGTGGACATGCACACTAAGGACGCCCGCGTAGAGGGCGAAACCGAGCAGCGCCTTTACGCTGTTTCGGTGTGGAAAGAGGCTCCCTTCTTCACCGCGCGCGAGCGCGCAGCCTTGGCCTGGACAGAAGCCGTAACCCTGGTGGGCCGCGATCACGTTCCCGACGAGGTCTATGAAGCGGCTTGCCGCCAGTTCAGCGCAAAGGAGTTGATTGATCTGACCATGGCCATCATTGCGATCAACGGCTGGAACCGGCTGGCGGTCAGTTTCCGCGCGGTGGCGGGAACCTATCAGCCAGGCGAGTACGCGGCGGCCAAGGGGAAATAGCAATGATCACGCTAAAGCGAGTTTATGAGAAAGCAGGGCCGGAGGACGGGACGAGATTTCTCGTCGAGCGGCTCTGGCCGCGCGGCGTAAAGAAGACGGACTTACGGTTGGATGCCTGGCTCAAGGACGTCGCGCCAAGCGACTCCCTCCGGCGCTGGTTTGCCCACGATCCCCAAAAATGGCCAGAGTTCCAGCGCCGCTACTTCGCGGAACTGGAGCGGCACCCGGAAGGCTGGGAGCCGATCCGTGATGCCTCGCTTCACGGTCCGGTTACCCTTGTCTACAGTTCCCATGATACGGAACACAACAATGCGGTCGCGTTGAAAGAGTACTTGCAGTCCCACATTGGTCATAAGAGAGGAACCTTGCATGCCTGAACACGAAACCTCCCGCGGTGACGCGCGCGCGCCGGAAGCGACGGCGGGCCCTTCCCTGACGTTCGATCTTTCCGAACAGATCCATGAACTGCGCGAGGAATCCTACTGGCAAAGCGGCCGGAATGCCAAAACCCTGGTGAAATACGATGATTTTCGCATCGTCCTGATAGCGCTTCAGGCCAATACGACGATTCACGAACACCACGCAGCGGGCCGCATATCCGTGCAGACCATCAAGGGACATTTGCGAATGCATGCGGGCGGCAGGGAATTTGACTTGCCCGCCGGCCAAGTACTTGTGCTCGATCGCGGAATGGCTCACGATGTTGTGGCGGTTGAGGACAGCGCTTTCCTGCTTACCATCGCCTGGCCTCAGGGACCAGGCCACTGAGCGGCCGGACCGAACTCAGTTGCTGTGTTCGGCCTCTTCCCCCATTGCCGTGATTGCTATTACCGAATGCGCATAGGCTCCGCCGGCGCGCATCTCGGCCGCAACCCAGATGGCTTCCATGATTTCCTGCTGCGTTGCTCCGTGCCGCAATGCGCCTTTCGTATGACCACGGATGCAATAGGGGCACTGGGTGACGTGCGCTACCGCGACAGCGATGAGTTGCTTCGTCTTCGCTGGCAGCGCGCCATCCGCGAATACGGTTTGGCTAAACGCCTGAAAGGCAGCATGGGTATTCGGCGCCAGTTCGTGACGCTTCTGCGCAAGGTCCTTTGTTGATGGCGGATACACAGACTCAGACATAGACTACCTCCTTCCGTTTCATAGCGCCTGGGACGGGGCTCAATAGCCGGAGAAATCCTCGCTGCGAACATCGTCCGAGTCGATTCCGGCCTTGCTTAGCGCTACCCGGATGGCCGCCACCATGGGCGGAGGGCCGGCAACGTAACAGATCGGAGTGGCCAACTCCGGCGACGTGATAGGCTTCAGATGCTTCGTGAGCATTTCCGCATTGATTCGCCCCGCTTCCCAGCGCCAGGACGGCGGCGGTTCATCCACGGTCGGGATGAACGTAAAATTCGGATTGTTCTTCTCAAGAGCGGCGAACTCCTCGAGGAAAGCGGCGGCCTCAACGCTCTTGTTCGCATAGAAGAGGACGATCCTGTGCGCAAGCTTATCGTTGACCGCGCTCCGGATGATGCTGCGGAAAGGCGTGATCCCGATGCCGCCGGCGATTAAAACCGCGGGCCGCCGGGCGTTGTTGTGCAACGTCAGGTTGCCGAACGGCCCTTCCATCCGCAGCGCGGTTCCGAGCGCGGCCTTTTCGAGCACGCGCTTGAATGCCGTATCCCGCAGGCGCGTAGCAAACAGCAGTTGCGGTTCATGTGGCGCACTGGCGATCGAGAAGGTGCGCGTATTCCCTTCCCCATCCGTCTCCGGTGGATCGATCCACGTCAAATCCGCCGTTTGCCCCGCGATGAATTGAAAACCTTGTGGCCGCGTGACCTCGAATGCCAGGGTGCGGACACCCACCTCACGCCGTGACGCCAGCGTGACTGCATAGACCATTGATTGCGTTGCCGAAGACATCTTTCCTGCTCCTTTCAGTGCTCCAGGCAGTTCGCCGTGCCAAACGGCAACTGCCGGCCGCCGCCCGCTTGCGTATTCCGCCACGTCATGAGAGCGCCGTGCACGGTCCGGACCACCTCTTCGGGATGAAGAGGCTTCAGCAGAAGATCGTAACCTCCAAGATTCAGAACTTCTGACCACAACGATTCATCCGCAAGCCGCGAAGCAAGGATGAACATCGGCGGGTTGGGCCGGCTACGAAGGCGCGCCCATATGTCCTTCCACTCACCGTCCGGGAACGTGCGCCCGCTCACGACAATTTGCGGCTCGCTCCGCTGCACAGCCTCGATAGCGGCGGCACAGGTCGCACTCCAGATCACTTTCCACTCGCACGGGCCGATTATTTTTTGCAGTGCACTCCGGTCCTCATCCCGCTGGAATGCTGCCACCATGGCGGCGCGCTCCACGGCGCCCTTGCCCATATGCTTCAGTAGCCACTGTTTGCGGTCTTCAACGGCCGTCATGACGTGTGTCGTTTGCCTCCTCTCTCTATTGTGCGACATTGCGGACGAAAACGTAATGATTCATTTGTCATCTGATGCGGGACGTTTGGTTCTTCCCTCTATCGGCCGCTTTCGCGCATGGTGATGAACCCTTCGCGGCCGGTGACAAACGAACTATTGGCTAACGGCCAAACTTGCCGCAAATTGAAACTTGGGAGGCAGAACAGCATGAATCCGATCGAAGAATTGCGTCGTCGAGGGCAATCCCTTTGGCTTGACTACATTAGCCGGGGAATGATCCGCAGCGGCGAGTTGAAGCGTCTGATCGAACAATCGGGAATTACAGGGCTCACCAGTAATCCCACGCTGTTCGAGCGCGCTATCGATGATTCGAATGATTACCACGATGCTCTCGAGTCGCTCGCGGCCGCACATCTCGATGCCCGATCGATCTACGAAGCCTTGAGCGTCGAGGATGTCCGAAACACGTGCGATCTTCTGAAACCCGTCTATGAGGCCACTGGCGGCGCTGACGGCTTCGCAAGCATCGAAGTATCCCCGTTTCTCGCGCACGACTCGAAAGGCAGCGTGGCCGAGGCGTCCCGGCTTTGGCGCGAGATCAGCCGTCCGAACCTGATGGTGAAAATTCCCGCTACCGAGGAAGGTATTCCCGCAATCGCTGATGCCCTGGCGGAGGGAATCAATATTAATGTCACGTTGATCTTTTCCATGCGTCAGTACGAAGCCGTTGCGGATGCGTTCCTGCGCGGAATCGAACGCGCGGCGAATCCAGCCGGACTCGCATCGGTCGCTTCGGTTTTCGTCAGCCGGATCGATACCGCTGTGGACCGTGAACTTGAAAACATCGGAACGCCCGATGCGCTAGCCCTGCGTGGACGGGCTGCCATCGCCAACGCCCGTTTGATCTATCGCCGTTTTCGGGAGATCTGCTCTTCACCGCGATTTGCCGCTCTTCACGCTCGCCGCATCCGGCCCCAGCGCGTCTTGTGGGGAAGCACGGGCACGAAAAACAAAGCGTATCCGGATCTCATGTACGTGGAAGAACTCGTCGCGCCGGAAACCATCAACACGGTTCCGCCCGCGACACTTCATGCGCTTCAGGACCACGGCCGGATCCGCGGCGTAACCGCATCCGAGGGCTGGGCCGAGGCCGAATCGGTGCTCCGGCGTATTCGCAGCGTTGGCGTGGATTTCGACGCGCTATTGGACAGGCTCGAAGCGGACGGTGTGGCTGCCTTCGGACGGTCTCTTGACAAGCTCCTGGAACGGATCGATCACAAACGATCCGTCGCGGCCCATTAGGCGCTAAATGAGGCCGCGGTGCATCGCGTGCATCACGGCTTCCAACCGGTTGTGCGTCCTGAGCTTTTCGTTGATGCTATGCAAGTGATTCCGCAGGGTAGGCAGCGTGATCCCCAGTTCCCTTGCGATCTCCGCTGAATTCTTGCCTTTGGCGAAAAGCCTCAGAATCCGGCGTTCCTGGTCTGAAAGGGGCGTCACCGGGGCTAAGCCGTCGACCCCCCCAGAAGCCGCCACCAGTTGTTGGGAGATCTCCGTCATCTTCGCGAGCAACTCTTCGTTTTTCTTGCGGTGAGAGATGTCGCGCGCGAGGTGGACGATGAGCCTCCGGTTCCGGCGGGGCACGTCGAAGACGATTGTGGATACATTCACCCACAGCCGTTCTCCCGAGCAGGTCTTCACCTGGAGGTCGAAGTCCGGGATTTCCAGTTGCTGTGCGGCGCAGACCTGAACACTACAATGGCCGGAGCAGACGTGTGTTCCCAGCGCCCCGAGACCGTCCAGAAGTTCAAAGCATGTCCGGTTGAGCGCTTCCGCGGCCGCGTAGCCGAAGATCTTCTCAGCCGCTTTGTTCCACGAGCAGATCTCCCCCTGCTCGGTAACGGCGAACGCTGCGTCCGAAGTGCGCTCCAGGAATGCGAAAAGTTCGGTTTCCAGCATCCATAGACCTCTTGCGGCTGAAGTGAGCCTTCCCTTTCATTATCCCTCCTCTGCGGCTCAGAAGCGAACTTTCGATTCATCGTTGTCCGTATGTGGTTCATCCCATCGCCAGGTTGCGAATCAGCGCCAGAAGGGGTTGGGGGAACAATCCGAGTGACACCAGAGCAGCGGCGAGGAAGATCAGGGCCACGGTTGCGGGCGGCGCGATGGCAGGGCCTGCCTTCGCCTGCGTTGCTTCGCTGTACATAGCCACCACGATCCGCAAGTAGTAGAAGAGGCCGATGGCGCTGGTAATCACGAGAATGATCACCGGAGCCCACATTTCGGCCGAGACGCCGGCGGCCACGACGTAAAACTTGCCGATAAATCCCGCGGTGACTGGAATTCCGGCCAGCGAGAACAGCATGGCGGTGAACACGCCGGCCACGGCCGGCCGGCGCCAGAACAAACCTCGGTAATCCTCCAGGGAATCCGCATCCTTTGTGCCGTCGGATAGCACGGCGACAACCCCGAATGCTCCCAGTGTCGTCACGAAATAGGCCACCAGGTAGAACCCTACAGCCGTGGGAGCGAAATCGCCGGAGGCCTGGAAGGCGACCAGCAGATAGCCGAGATGCGCGATGGAGGAATACGCCAGAATGCGCTTCACGTTGTTTTGGAGGAGCGCCAGAATGTTGCCTGCGAACATGGAAGCAATCGCGATCACACTGAACACCACGAAAAGCGGCGTCTGTTGATGCGCTTCCGTCCGGTAGAAATAGCGCAGCAGCAGCGCGAACATGGCGCCTTTTGAAACGGTGGCGACATATGCAGTCACGGGCGCGGGAGCGCCCTCATAGACGTCCGGCGTCCAAATGTGGAACGGCGCCAGGGCGAGTTTGAACCCGAATCCGGTGACGATCAGCGCGGTGCCGGGCAGAACCAGCCAGCGGTCGAACCCCGGCCGGGCCAGTTGCGCCGCAATCTCGTCAAATTGCATGGTTCCGAGCGCTCCGTACACCAGCGCCATGCCGAACAGCAGGAAAGCCGCCGAGACCGCGGCCAGAACCAGGTACTTGATGCCGGCTTCCAGCGGCAGCGGGCGGCGCCGCGGATAGGCGATCATTCCGTATAGCGCCACGCTGAGCAGTTCGAGTCCGAGAAACAGCGAGGCGAAATGGCTGCTGGAAACAAGGACGGCTCCGCCGAGCGTGGCGACCAGCATCAGGATGTACATTTCATCATGGTCTTCTTCGCTCTTCTCGAAATAGCCGTAGGCGAGCAGTACGAAGACCATGCTGGCCGCAACAAGCAGTGCGATATAGAAGAGAGCGTAACTGTCCAGTACGAGAAGCGGCGTCACCTGGCGCGGCAACTCCGGAGCGGCGATCCAAAGCGAGCCGAGTGAAATCCCCAGACCAATGAACGAAAGCGAGGCGGAGATGGCATGTGAGCGGTGAACCGCCACCGCCAGCATTACGGCGACGGCCGTCGCGGCAAGAATGAGCAACGGAAGCAGCGCAATGAAGTCCTGTCCTGTCACGTTCATCTCCCCGGAGCCATTTGCTCGATCCGCGTCATTACCGGCTCGAACGTGTTCAGCACTGGGCGCGGATACAGGCCGAGCCAGAGTAGCGCGATGATCATCACCGCCATTACCAGGCCTTCCCGCGGCACGAGATCGGGAATTCGCCAGTTCAACGTATTTGGCCCCTGGAACGCGCGCTGCACGAACTGTAGCGCGTAAAAGGTGGCGAACAAGACTCCGATAGTGGCCAGCGCGGCCAGAACGATGCTCTGCTGGTAGGCGCCAAGCAGGACGAGGAATTCGCCCACGAAATCGCCAAGCCCCGGAAGTCCGAGCGATGCGAGAGCGAAGAACAGAGCCGCGCCGCTCAGGCGGGGAGCGGTAGACCAGATTCCGCCCATGCGGTCCATTTCCCGTGTGTGGATGCGGTCCTGAAGCGCGCCCACGAGAATGAAGAGCGCGCCCGTGCTGATCCCATGGCAGATCATCGTCATCAGCGCGCCTTGAAGCGCGAGAGGGGTCCACACGAAGATTCCCAGAAGCACGAATCCCAGATGGCTCACGCTGGTGTAGGCCACGAGCCGTTTGAGATCGGTCTGCCCGAAGGCGAGCAAAGCCCCGTAGAGAATTCCAGCCACCCCCAGGGCCATGGCAATGGGAGCAAAAGAGCCGGCGGCATGGGGAAACAACGGCAGGACGAACCGCAGCATGCCGTATGCTCCGGTCTTCAGCAACAGCCCCGCCAGAATGACACTGCCGGCCGTCGGCGCTTCGGTGTGCGCATCGGGAAGCCATGTGTGCAGCACGATCGCCGGCAGTTTGACCGCGAACGCAATAAAGAAACCCAGCATCATCCACATCTCCGCTCCTCGAGACATGGCAGTGCCCAGCAGATCCTGGTATTCGAAAGTGTAAACTCCCGTGGCGCTGTGATGAGTGAAGACGAGCGCCAGAATGGCGACCAGCATCAGCAGCCCGCTGAGTTGCGTGAAAATGAAAAATTTCACGGCCGCGTACACGCGATTCTCGTGACCCCAGATGGCGATCAGAAAATACATCGGCACCAGCATCAGTTCCCAGGCGAAATAGAAAAGGAAGAGATTCACGGCCAGGAAGACGCCGGCGATTCCGGCGAGAATCCACAGCAGGTTGAAATGGAAGAACCCAACAGCTTCCGTAATCTCCCGCCAGGAAGCCAACACAGAGAGCACGCCGAGAAAGAACGTGAGCATCAGCAGGAGCAGGCTCAGTCCGTCAAGGGCGAGGTGAAACCGGATGCCCACCTGTGGAATCCACCCCCAATCGGCCTCCGCGAGCCACGCGCCGAGGCCGGCCGGCGAATGGGAGGACCACAACACGAGCGTGAGAACGAAACCGGCTACCGTCGCGAGCAGCGCGATCCACCGGCAGGCGGAGACGCTCCATCGCGCCAAAACCCACGCCAGGGCGCCGGCGATGAGCGGGATCAGGATGAGGCAAAGCAGGATCATAACCACATCACAATGGCCAGTGTGACGACGGAGCCGCCGGCAATCCACGCGGCATACCAACGCAGCTTGCCCGTTTCCGTCGCGCTGAAGAGGCGATAGCAGAGCGCGGCCGCGCTTGCGAGACCGTCGTAAATGGAATCGATGACGTCAGCCTTGTTGGCGGACGCCGCCCAGACTACAGGCCGGACAAAGACGCGGTCGTAGAGCCAGTCCATGCCCCAGTCTGAGAACCAGAAGCGATGCAGCAGGCGGCCCGCCGGGTTTGCGGCCGCCGCGCGAGCGAGCGAGGGATTCCGCTGGTAGGCGTACCAGGCTGCCAGCAAACCGGCGAGAAACGCCAGGCCCGCCGCAACCGAGGCAAGCGCCTCGCTCATCCCCCCTCCCGCTTCGCGGAATTGCGGCAAGGCGGTTGCCAGGAACGCCTCGAACGGAACCTTGTCGAAGCCTCCAACGATGGAGAGAAAGGCGAGAATGCACGCCGGAACCACCATCGCGAGGCCCGGCCGATGACTCACCGGCGTTTCGAGCCGGCCGAAGAACACCACGAAGATGAGCCGGAACGTGTAGAAGGATGTCAGAACAACGCCGGCTACTCCTGCGGCCCACAAGCCCATACCGCCGGCCGTGGAGTTGGCGGCGCTCCAAAGGATGAGGTCCTTACTGTAATAGCCGGCGGTAATCAGCGGCAGGCCCGCCAGCGCGCAGCCGCCGGTAAGAAACGTCCAGAAAGCCACGGGCAGTTCCGTGCGCAATCCACCCATGCGAAAGATGTTGTGCTCATGATGCAAAGCTTCAATCACGATGCCCGCCGCGAGGAACAACAGAGCTTTGAAGAAGGCGTGCGTCATGAAGTGGAAGATGGCGGCGCCCCACGCGCCCACACCCAGGGCGAGGAACATGTAGCCGATCTGGCTGATGGTGGAATAGGCCAACACGCGCTTGATGTCGTTCTGGGTAAGCGCGCTGAAACCGGCCATCAGAAGCGTCGCCGCCCCCACAACCGCCACCGCGAACTGAATGGGCGGCGCCAACGTGAAGAGCACATGCGTCCGCGCGATGAGGTAGACGCCCGCCGTGACCATCGTCGCGGCGTGGATCAATGCGCTGGTCGGCGTGGGCCCGGCCATCGCATCCGGCAGCCAGGTTTGCAATGGAAGCTGCGCCGATTTCCCGACTGCCCCGCCTAATAGCAGGGCCGCGGCCGCGATGGCATAGGAGGAGCCAACCGGCCAATGGCTCTGCGCCGCTTGCATCAGATCTTGAATGCGCAGCGTCCCAAGGCTGTGAAACAGCAGGAACAAGCCAACCGCCATCGCGGTATCGCCAACGCGCGTCACGATGAACGCCTTTCGCCCGGCGCGCCCGTTCGCCGCATCCTGGTACCAGAAGCCGATCAGCAGGTAACTGCACAAGCCCACGCCTTCCCATCCGAGATAGAGCAGCAGCAGGTTATCGGCGAGCAGCAGCGTCACCATGGAAGCGACGAACAGGTTCATGTAGGCAAAGAACCGGCTGAAGCCCTCGTCGCCGCGCATGAATTCGACGGAGTAAACGTGGATCAGGAAACTGACGAATGTGACCACCACCGTCATCACCAGCGAGAGCGCATCGAGGTAAAACGCAATCGCCGGATGGAATGAGCCGACGTCAATCCAGGTCCAAAGCGTCTGTGTGTATGCGCCCGAAGCGGGCGGCGCGCTCAGGAACGCGGCTGCGATGAACAGGGAAATCGCGGCGGATATGGCGATGCTCCCCGTTCCAATCACCGCCGCGGCTCGCGCGCGCATGCGGGGCCCGAGCACCGCAAGCGTCAATGCGCCCGCGAAAGGAATTGCCGGAACCAGCCACAGGAGCCCCAGCATGTCAGCCTCGCATCCTGCTGATGGCGTCCGTGTCGAGCGATTTGTACTGATGGTAGAGCTCGAGCACCAGCGCCAGCCCTACCGAAACCTCCGCCGCTGCCATCGCCAGAATAAAGAGGAACACCACCTGTCCATCGGGCTGCCGCCATCGCGCTCCCGCGACCACGAATGCCAGCCCGGCGGCGTTCACCATGACTTCGATCGACATCAGGACGAACAGGAAATTCCTGCGCACAAGAACTCCGATCACACCCAGAGAGAACAGCACTCCAGCGATCAAAAACCCTTCACGGATGGGAAACATGGGTTGCCTCCGCTTGAGAAACTCGCTCGCACAACGGATCCTGTGCGAGCTGTTGAGGAGCTTTACGCCAGCCCAGGTGATATGCCGCCACCAGCCCGCCCAGCAGCAGCATGGATGCCAGTTCCACCCCAATCAGGTATTGACCGAACAGCGCCATGCCAACCTCTACCGGGCCAATGCTCGCGGCCTCGGACGGAGGAACGTTGCCGCTGGCGAGCAGCCAGACGAATTCGGCCAGCAGAATCGCCGCGAGCGCCGATGGCCCAATCCAGATCGACGGCGTGAGCAGCACGCGCTCCGCTCGCGCGCCCGCTTCGCCGAGGTTGAGCAGCATCACGACAAAAACGAACAGCACCATGATGGCGCCCGCATAGATGATCACTTCCAGCGCGGCGACGAATGGCGCGCCGAGAACGAAGAAGATCACAGCCACGGCCAGCAGCGAGACGATCAGGTGCAGCAGCGCATGTACGGCATCGAGCCGCGTCAACATCAGAATGGTGGCGATGATCGCGACAGCGCCGGCGGTGTAGAACACAATCGTCATGAGGTCCTCACGGCAAGAGGCTATGAAGGTCCACTGGCCGGCCTTCGTTTTCAGCCTCGCCCTTGTCTTTTCCGCCGATCTGCACGCCGGAAACCCGCCAGAAGTTGTAGCCCGGATATTTTCCGGGACCATTGATCAGCAGGTCTTCTTTCTCGTAAACCAGGTTAGGCCGCTGGTACTCGCTCATTTCGAAGTCCGGCGTGAGTTGGATAGCGTATGTCGGGCAGGCTTCTTCGCAAAACCCGCAAAAAATGCACCGTGAAAAATTGATGCGGAAGAACTCCGGA
This sequence comes from Bryobacterales bacterium, assembly GCA_020847975.1. GTDB lineage: Bacteria > Acidobacteriota > Terriglobia > Bryobacterales > Bryobacteraceae > CADEFT01. Next base: position 22,281 of record JADLBD010000269.1, read on the forward strand.
TAGCGGCGGCCGGTGTCGTCCTCGGTAGCCTGAAGGGCGATGCAATCCACCGGACACGCCGCCGCGCAAAGGTAACAGGCCACGCAGCGCTCGCCGCCATCGGGATCCCGCGAGAGAATGATGCGGCCGCGGTAGCGCGGCGCGAGGTACGGCTTCTCATCGGGATACTGCACGGTGACGCGCTTGTGAAACATGTGCAGAAGCACGTACCAGATTGTGCGGATCATGCTGAGCATCTTCAACTCCAGGCGAGCGCCGCCGCGCCCGTCACCAACAGATTCGCCAAAGCGAGCGGTAACATCACTTTCCACCCCCAGGACATCAACTGGTCGAATCGCGGCCGCGGCAGAGCCGCCCGCAGCAGAATGAAAAAGCAGATGAAGAACATCATCTTGATGAGGAACCAGACGATGGGAGGCAACACCGGCCCCAGCCACCCTCCGAAGAAAAGAATCGTGATCAGGCAGGAAATCAGGATCACGCCCAGGTATTCGCCGACGAAGAACAGGCCGAATTTCATACCGGAATACTCGGCGTGAAAACCGGCGATCAACTCGCTTTCCGCCTCCGGCAGATCGAAGGGCAGCCGCCTTGTTTCGGCGACGCCGGCAATGAGAAAGAGCACGAAACCGAGGAACTGCGGCACAACGAACCAAACCTGTCGTTGCGCCGCCACAATCTCCGATAGATTAAAGGAGCCGGCAAGCAGCACCACCCCCATCAACGCCAACCCCATGAACACTTCGTAACTCATCATTTGCGCCGCGGCGCGTAGTCCGCCCAGAAGGGCATACTTGTTATCCGAGGACCAACCCGCCAGCACCACGCTATAGACGCCGAGCGAGGACATTCCCAACACAAAGAGCAGCCCGACATTCAAATCGCTGACGATAATGCCTGGGGCGATCGGCAGCACCGCAAAGGACATGAGCACGGTCACTACAATCACCGCCGGCGCGACAATAAAGACAGCCTTGTCTGCGAACGGCGGAATCCAATCCTCTTTGAAGAAGATCTTGATCATGTCGGCCAGAACCTGAAGCAGGCCGAAGGGACCGACACGATTCGGCCCGTAGCGGTCCTGCCATAGGGCCAGCAGGCGCCGTTCCAGCCAGATCAATCCGGCGGCGAGCGTGAGAGCCGCCACCAGGATGCCGATGATCGCGACGATGGGATAAGGACTCGTCATGGCGCTTTGGAGATCCTGCTCCACATCGGGAATTCAAGCCCTGCAAAGGGCGGCGCTCCAGCGGGCACACCTGCTACGCCTCGGGGCAACTCCGTAATCCTGATCACTGGAAACGGTTGTCCCAGCACTTCGGCCTCAGCGCCAAATCTCGCGGCATCCCGCGGGTTGAGCGCGACATAGGGTTGCGGCGCGAGTTGCGAGATCGCCGGCGCGTACCGGCTCAACTCTTCGGAACCAAAGATGTGATAGAGAGGCACAAGGAGCCACTCGTCCGCGCGTGGTTCAAACGCTGGTGGAATCGCATCGAAGAACGGAGGCCTCCTGCCGCCGGGTTCCAGGATGCGCACGCCCGGGTCGCCCTGCCGCAGAGGTCCGGCAATCTCTTCCTGAAATTTGTTCACCGCCTGAATCGAATTCCAGCCCGGCGTCCAGAAGAAGGGCTGCAATGCTCCGGGCGGCGCGTCCGGGCTTCCTTCCATCGAGAACGCAAGCGGCGAATTGGGATCGGCAGGCGGCTTAGGCTCATGCACTGAAATGTTGGCGAGCATCGCAGTCCGCCCGCTGTAGCGATGCGGTTGGCGCGGAACCTTGGCGCCTGTCATGCGAAACGAGGCGGCCGGAGCTGCCTGAGTCACCGCGGCTAGTTGAGGAATGGCGGACGCGAGCGCTGCCGCTATGTCATCGAACTCATCCCAGGATCCCAGCCAACGCCAGCTTTCCTGAACAGGGGGCGACGGCGCCAACGCCTGAAAGAAGCGCTGCACGCGGCCCTCGCTGTTTACCAGGGATCCGGCTGCCTCCGCAAACGTAGCGGCCGGAAGGAGAAGTTCCGCTTTCGCCGTGGTTGCGCTCTCCAGGTGATCGAGAACCACCACATGGCGAAAACGCGCAAGGAACTGTTCCGCTTCCGGAGCGGGAAGCCGGCGGAAAAGATCGTTCTCAATGATGATCACGGTATCAGCGCCTGCTGCCGGCGCAGCATCGAGCGCCGGAGCATCCATCATCGCCAGACCCATGCTGTTTGATTCCGGCGCTGTGAATGCAAGCGCGGCGCCGGGCAGCGCCCAGGCCACGTTCGCGGCAGCCTGGATGATCGCGGCGCTGGCAAGGCTTGGACCGGAAACGATAAGAGGGCTCTTTGCAGCTTTCAGTACTCCGGCGATTTCGCCGGCGAGTTCGCGCACGGACTCCGGCAACCCCTCCCTCTCTGGAGCGTCCGGATTCAATGCGTGGGCCACGGCGAAACCCAATCGCGCCAGATCATCGGGCGCGGCACGGTAAGTGTACGCAGCGATATCGTCCAGACGCGTGCTGGAAGCGGCCGCGAGGTACAACGGCCCTTTCTTCTCCTGCACTGCCTCACGCACCGCGTGATCCATCCACAGTGGGATATGCAGTTGCCCGGCAATTTCCATCGGCTGCCGGCGCACGGACTGGCGAAGGCTCAATGCCATGCGCGGCGCAACGTTGGTGACGTCCTCGCCAAGGATGAACACCGCATCGCAGGCTTCGATTTCGCGCAGGGAAGGAGTGCGCGCGGGGCCATCCTGCAGAATGTCCAGCATCAGTTTCAAAACCCCGGCTTCCGCGCCGGAGATGCCCGCGTGGAACCGGTCCGCGCCCACCAACGAGCGCAGCGCGAAATTGCTCTCAAGCGAAGCGCGCGGTGAACCGATGCCGATCACGCTGCCTCCCGCCAGTTCACGCAGGCGAGCAAGCGCGGTTTCCGGGCTAACCGGTTTGCCGTCGAGCGCCGCCTGCCGGATGCGCCGCTCGCTGTTGACGAATTCGTAACCGTAACGGCCGCGGTCACAGAGAAAATAGCCGTTCACCTCGCCGTGATAGCGGTTCACCAGCCGGCGCAGCGTGCCGTAGCGCTCGGCGGCGGTGATATTGCAGCCGAGCCCGCAGTGCACACACACCGAAGGCGCCATCTGCATATCCCACTTGCGCGTGTAGTGGCGTTTGAGCGTGGCGTCCGTGAATACTCCGGTGGGACAGACTTCCACCAGGTTCCCGGCAAATTCGTTCTCCAGCACTCCATCCCGATCCCGGCCGAAGAACACGATGTTCCGCAGCGCGAATGCATTCAAATCGTTTCCGCCCGCGTACTCGCGATAGAACCGCACGCACCGGTAGCACTGGATACAGCGGTTCATTTCGTGATTCAGGAAGGGCCCCAGGTACTGGTTGCGAAAGGTGCGCTTCTCGAACGCATACCGCCGGTAATCGTGCCCTGTCATGACGGTCATGTCTTGCAGGTGGCATTCGCCGCCTTCGTCGCACACCGGGCAATCGTGCGGATGATTCAGCATCAGCCCTTCGATGATCGCCTTGCGGAACTCCGCCGCTTCGGGATCCTGAATCGAGATGCGAGTGCCCTCAGCCGCGGGCGTCATGCAGGCCATCACGATTCTGCCGCGCTGATCCGTCTCGTCCTTGAACTGCTTGACCGCGCACTGCCGGCAGGCCCCCACTGAGCCCATGGCGGGATGCCAGCAAAAATACGGCAGGTCCATGCCGAGTTGCAGGCAGCCATGGAGCAGATTCTGCTTCTCATCCATCTCACAGGCCCGGTTGTCTACGTAAACGGTCGCCATAGTTATTTCCAGGGGCAGCGTTTTTCGTTGATGTGCTGCTCGAAATCGGCGCGGAAGTATTTCAGCGCGCTCTGCAAAGGCTCGGCCGCGCCCGGCGCCAGCGCGCAAAAGGTATGTCCCGGCCCCCAGAATCGCGTCTGGAACGCGAGTTTGTCCAGGTCACCGGGTTGTCCGCGGCCTTCCTCCATCGCCCGAAGAATGCGCTCCACCCATCCGAGCCCGCTCCAGCAGGGCGTACACCAGCCACAGGATTCCTGCGCAAAGAAATGTTCCAGGTTGGAGACCATGCCCACCGGGCAGGTCTGATCGTCAAGGATGATCATTGTCCCGGTGCCCAGGCGGCTGCCCGCTTTCTGCACTTCGCTGAAATCCATCGGAGTGTCCAGGTGCTCCTCGGTCAGAAAATCAGTCGAGGCGCCGCCGGGAAGCAACCCGCGAAGCCGGACTCCATCTCGCATCCCGCCCGCATGCTCCTCCAGAATTTCGCGGATAGTCGTTCCCATGGGCAGTTCCCACAGCCCGGGGCGTTTCACCTTGCCGCTCGCGCCATACAACTTGGTGCCGCCGTCCTTCGACCGGCTCAACCCCCGGAACCAGTCCGCCCCGTTGCGGATGATGTGCGGCACGTTGCATAGCGTTTCCACGTTGTTGATCGTAGTGGGCATGCCGAACAGACCCGATACCGGCGGAAACGGCGGTTTCGCGCGCGGGTTGGCGCGCTTGCCCTCCAAAGCATTCAACATCCCCGTCTCTTCGCCGCACATGTACCGGCCCGCGCTGAGATGCAGGTACAGTTCGAAGCTATAGCCGGAATGCAGAATGTCTTTGCCGAGATAGCCCGCCTCATACGCTTCCGCGATGGCTCGCGCGACGCGCTGCGCGCCCAGCTTGTACTCGCCGCGCAAGAAAACGTAGCCCGTGTCCGCGCCGGTTGCGTAGCCGGCGAGAATCATGCCTTCCACCAACTGATGCGGATCGCGCTCCAGCAGCAGCCGGTCCTTGAACGTGCCCGGCTCCATTTCGTCGCCGTTGGCCACCACATAACGCGGATGCGGCGCTGTTTCGGGAACGAAACTCCACTTCAGGCCGGTCGAAAATCCCGCGCCTCCACGGCCGCGCAGGTTCGATGCTTTTACCTCTTCGATGACCGCGGCCGGCGTCATGCTGCTGAGAGCCCTGCGCAATCCCTGATACCCGCCGGCGCGCTCGTAGCCTTCTCGATCAAGGGCCTGGCCGTCGGACCGCATGTTTCCGGTGAGCGGTTTATCCTCTGCCATCAGGGGTACCTCTCGAGGATCCGGTCGATCTGCTCCGGGGTCAGATCGAAATGCGTATCGTCGTCAACCATCATGACGGGCGCGTGGTCGCAAGCCCCCAGGCAAACCACCGGCAGCAATGTGAATCGCCCATCGGCCGTTGTTTCTCCCGCCTCGACGCCGAGCCGCTTCGTAAGATGGCTGCACTGCCCTTCCGCGCCCATGATCCAGCAACTGACGCTGTCGCAGAGATAGATGACATGGCGGCCGACCGGGCGCCGGAACAGCAGGTTGTAGAACGTCGCGACGCCATCCAAGTCTGCCACCGACATGCCCAATAACTCGCCGATATCCTTCAGCGTGTCGTCGGAAAGCCAGCCGCGATGCTTCTGCACGATCTTCATGGCGTCGATGCACACGGCTTTGCGGTTCGGATAGTGCGGGAACTCGGCTTCGATCTCCGCTCGCTCCTCAGGCGTTAACATGCGAATCGCTCCTCATCGGTCGATATCCGCCAATACGAAATCCATCGCGCCCAGCACGGCCAATAAATCCGGAACCATCCGGCCGCGGCATAACAACGGCAGCATCTGCATGTGCGGAAACGAGGGCGTGCGAATGCGCGTGCGGTAGGAAACCGTGCTGCCGTCGCTCACCAGGTAGTAGCCGTTGTTGCCCTTGGTTGCTTCGATCGCCCCCAGCGCCTCGCCCGACGGCATCACCGGCCCCCAACTGACGCTCAGAAAGTGCGTGATCAATGTTTCAATGTCGTGCATGGTGCGGTCTTTCACCGGCGGGCTGGCTAGCGGATGATCCGATTTGTAGGCGCCCTCCGGCATGTGATCTACACACTGCTCGATAATCCGCAGACTCTGCCGCATCTCCTCCACGCGCACCAGAGCGCGGTCATAGCAATCGCCATGGGTAGCGGTGGGGATGTCGAAGGCGAATTGCTCGTAGCCGGAATACGGCTGCTTCTTGCGAAAATCCCATTCGAAGCCGCAAGCCCGCAGACCCGGCCCCGTCATGCCCCACTCGATGGCCAGTTCCTTCGTGATGCAGCCGATGCCCTTCGTGCGCGCCTGGAAAATCCGGTTGCGCATCACTTCGCGATCGTACTCCGCAAGCCGCGGCGGAAAGTACCGGATGAAATCCCGAAACATCCCATCCCATCCCTGCGGCAGATCTGCTGCCACGCCGCCGATCCGGAACCAGTTGGGGTGCATGCGCGCCCCGCAAATCGCTTCAATCATGGCGAAAGCTCGCTCGCGGTCGTTGAACGTGTAGAACACCGGCGACATCTGGCCGACATCCTGGGCGAACGTGCCATACCACACCAGGTGGCTGATGATGCGAAACAGCTCGCTCAACATCACGCGAATCACCTGGCCGCGCGGCGGCACTGTAATACCGGCGAGTTTTTCCACGGCCGTCAGATACGCCAGATTGTTCATGACGCCGCCCAGGTAATCCACGCGATCCGTGTAGGGGATATATGTGTGCCAGGACTGGCGCTCTCCCATCTTCTCGGCGCCCCGGTGGTGGAATCCGATTTCCGGCACGCAATCCACAATCTCCTCGCCGTCCAGTTGCAGAACAATGCGCAGCACGCCGTGCGTCCCCGGGTGCTGTGGGCCGATGTTCAGGAAAATGAAATCCGTGTCCTCGCTGCTGCGCTGCATGCCCCACTCCTCGGGTCGGAAACGGAGCAACTCCTGTTCGACTTCTTCCTTTTGCGGCGAAAGCTGGAACGGCCCCATCTCGGTGGCGCGCGCCGGGTGCTCCTTGCGCAGCGGATGTCCCACCCAGCTTCGCGGCATGAGAATGCGCTCCAGGTGAGGATGTCCCGAAAAGCGGATGCCGAACATATCCCACACTTCGCGTTCGTACCAGTTGGCAGCGGGCCACAGGTCCGTGATGGTGTCCACGGATAACGCATCTGATTCGAGCGTGGTCTTGATGCGAATGTACGCATTTCGCTCGAAAGAAAACAGGTGATAGACCACGGTGAAATCAGATTCCGCGGCGCCGCGCTCGAGCCGCATCCGCTCGTCGATTGCCGTCAGATCGTAGAGCATCTTGTACGGCCCATCGATTCCGTCTTTGAGATACGCCAGAATTTCGTGAATACGGGCGCGCGGGCACCAGCAGGCGGGCACGGCATCGGCTGTCTGCTGGTGAACGATATCCGCGCCGTACCGCTCGCGCAGGGTCTCCACCGGATTGAGGGTCACGGTGGCGGTCATACCTGTTCCGGAGTGCGTAAATCTGTGGCTTGCTGCCGTGCGCCCCGCTTGAGATCGCGAAGGGAAGGCGCCGCCGGCCGCTCCACGCCTTGCGGCCCAACCACCCAACTGAGCGGCCGCCGCTCGGTCCCAACAGCTTTCTGCAATAGAGTCAGTCCCTCCAGAAACGCGTCCGGACGCGGCGGGCAGCCGGGGACGTAAACATCGACCGGCAGAAATTTATCCACGCCCTGCACGACGCTGTAGATGTCATACATCCCGCCGGAATTGGCGCAGGAACCCATCGAAATCACCCAGCGCGGCTCCATCATTTGCTCGTAAAGGCGTTGAATGACGGGAGCCATTTTGATGAACACGGTACCGGCGATCACCATCAGGTCCGCCTCGCGCGGCGTCCCGCGAATCACTTCCGCGCCGAAGCGGGCGAGGTCATACTTGCTCGTGATACTGGTGGCCATCTCGACGTAACAGCACGAGAGCCCGAAATTGAACGGCCAGATGGAGTTCTTGCGGCCCCACGCCACCAGGTCCTGCAACCGCGAAAGGATAACGCTGCGCTGCACCGCTTCCTGGAAAGCAGATAGCTCTGGCTGGGGCATTCCCTGTTCCGGCCTGGTGATGGAAAATCGCATGTGTTATTTCGCGCCTCCGGTCCTCCCGCTCCAATCAAGCGCGCCCACGCGCCAGAGATACGCCAACGCGGCAACTAGAATCCCCACGAAGACCACGGCTTCCCAATAGGCCTGCCAGCCCAGCCGGCGCGCCGCAACCGCCCACGCAAAAAGAAACGCTGCTTCGAGATCGAAAATCACAAAAAACATTGCCATCAGGTAAAATTTTGCGGACAGCCGTACGCGGGCGGAGCCTTCTGAGAGAATTCCGCCTTCATAGGGCGAGCCGGTGGCAGGCTGCCAGTGCCGCTGCCCCAGCAGGTACGAGACCAGCAGTATGCCGGCAACCAGCAGAAGAACCAGCGCAAAGTAAACGCCCAGCGGCCACACGAGATCAGCGCTCCTTTAGTGCTCGGCAAGAACGCAATTCGACGGCCATAGAGTGGCGCCGCGGGGCGCGATCCGTTTCAGGCCATCGACTCTACTTTGACGAGTAGGAGGCGGTCTTGAAAATAGTGCAATCGTCATGCGGCTGGAAACGAATGTCACGAAATCGCGAAGATCCTGGCGCTTCCCGGGTTGACTGGGCTGCCCCGGCGCATCAAACTCGAATTGAGAAACAATGCCTGAACTGCCGGAAGTAGAAGTGACCGTCCGCGAACTGCGCGGCCCGCTTGCCGGCCGGCGAATCGTCGATGTCCGGACGGACTGGCCCAAATATTTCCACCTGCCGAAATCGGAGGAAGAGTTCCGAATCTGCGTCAAAGGCCGGCGAATTGAAGCCATCCATCGCCGCGCCAAGTACATCCTCATCCATCTCAGCCGGAGCCATCTGCTGCTTGTCCATCAAAAAATTTCCGGCCGCCTGCAAATGGGCAAGTGGGCTTGGAATCCCGCCGCATCTCAAGGCGCCGGCCGCTGGCAACCCGCCGCTTCCGCGGATAACGCGCCGCAAGGAGGCCGCTTCATCCACCTCGTTTTCGAACTGGACAACGGGGAGCAACTGGGGCTGTCAGATCTGCGGAAATTCGCCAAGGTGATGTGCGGACCGGAGCGCGACATCCTCGATTTGCCGGAACTCCGGGTCCTCGGGCCGGAACCGCTGTCGCCCCGCCTGACGTTTCCAAATTTTGAACGGCTGTTCCACCGCAAACGAGGAAACCTCAAGGAAGTGCTCATGGACCCCGCCTTCATCGCAGGCATCGGCAACCTGTATTCGGACGAGATTCTGTATACCGCCCTCTTGCACCCTCTGACGCGCGTGGAGCATTTGCAGACGCCTCAGTTCCGGATTCTCTATCGCAGTATGCGGACGGTTCTGCGCAAAGCCATTCGATTAGGGGCCACCGGACGGCGGGCCCCCGACGGCTCCAGACAGGGTTACGACCGCGTCCTGCTGGTCTATGGCCGGGAAGGTGAGTGCTGCCCGCACGGGCACGTCATCGAACGCATCAAGGTCAGCGGCCGCTCGGCTCACTTCTGCCCCGTGGAGCAACTCCGCATGTAGCCGGCGCGGGTGTTGGGCGTAGTTGAGGGAAACTGGTAAACGGAGCTATTGAGATCGATGCGATCAACGGACCGGCACACCATCATCATTGGCGGCGGCGTCATCGGGGTTTGCTGCGCGTATTACCTGGCCAAGCGCGGCGCTCGTGTCACCGTGCTCGAACGCGACCAGGTTGGAAAAGCGGCGTCGTTCGGTAATGCCGGATCCATCACGCCGGACCACCCGCCCATCAACAAGCCCGGCCGCGTCCGGCAGGCCCTGAAGTCATTCCTTCATCCGCTCAGCCCGCTGTATGTGGCGCCCAAACTCGATCCCGCGCTCGCCAGGTGGCTCTGGATCTTCAGCCGAACCTGCACTGAGCGCCACCTCGAGCATGCCATGACCGCGTTGGCCCCGCTCGGCAGAACCACCCGGAGCCTCTTCGATGAATTAATCGAGGGGGAGAAGCTGAAGTGTTACTTCCGCAGCGACGGGTATTATGAGGCGTATCTGACGGAACGCGGCTGGGAATCCGCCCGGGAGGAAGCGGCGATGGTGTCCCGGTTCGGATTCCAGCCCGAAGTAATATCAGGAGGCGCTTTGCGAGAGCGGGAACCGGCCCTGAACGATGGCGTAGTTGGCGGAGTGTTCCATCCCGAGGCCGCCAGCATCAATCCCTACCAGTTCGTTCTCGAAATGGCCCAGCGGGCGGAAAGCTACGGTGCGCAATTCCTGACCGGCAGTGATGCCGCCGCTGTTCGAACCGCCCGCGGCGAGGCCTGGAGCGTTGAGACGCAAAGCGGCGAGGTCCTCGAGTCGAGCGCCGTCGTGCTGGCGGGTGGAGCATACAGCGTCCCCCTTCTCCGGAAATTGGGAATCGATTTCCCCTTGCAACCCGCAAAGGGATATCACCGCGATTGCACCCCCGCAACAGGCGGCCCGGAGCTTCTGCGCAATGCCTGTGTCCTGGGCGAGAACATGGTCTTCTGCACCCCGATGGACGGATTTGTGCGTTTCGCGGGAACGCTGGAATTCTCCGGCGTGAATCATGAAATCAGACGCCCGCGCCTCGAGCAGATCACCAAAGCCTGCGCCCGCTACCTGAACACCGCGGCGAGTGCGGTCATCCAATCCGAATGGTGCGGATTGCGCCCGTGCTTGCCCGACGGCCTCCCGGCTATCGGTCCGCTCTCGCGCTTCCCCGGCCTATTCGTCGCTACCGGTCACGCGATGATGGGGCTCACCTTGGGGCCTGTGACCGGAAAACTGGTGGCTGAATGCATGCTCGACGGCAGGCCAAGCCTCGACATCAGCGCATTCCGCCCTGATCGCTTCTAATCCGCCCCAAAGCCGGGCATCAGACCGCAAGTTCTTCCTATATCGGCCAGCCCCCACTGGCGTAATGGCTTGACCGCCCCAACGGAATGCCCGGATGGATCTCACGCCAAGCCCCCGTGACGCAAACATGTGGAGTAAGCTCCGCGAGAACCAGATACATCCCGCCGGAAGGTTCGCTGAAATCATCGACGCGAGGCTGATGCGAGGCGTGACGCCGCACGGCCAGTGCTCAGAACGTCAGCGCCTTTTGCGCGCCGCGCAGCAGATCGGCGACCGAAGGCAGCACCGCCAGCTCCAGATTCGGCGCGGACGGCACGAAGCTGTCCTTGGCGGCGACGCGCACCACCGGTCCATCGAGTGACCCGATGCAGTTCTCGGCGATGCGGGCGGCAACCTCCGCTCCGAAACCCGCCGTGAGCGTGTCCTCGTGCGCAATCAGCACGTGGCTGGTCTTGCGCACGCTGCGATAGATGAGTTCCTCGTCGAGCGGCACAATCGAGCGCAGGTCGATAATCTCAGCCGACACGCCGTCCTTTTCCAACTGGCGCGCCATGTCGAGCGCCATGTAGACGGTGCTGCCCCAAGTGACCACCGTCAGGTCCTTCCCTTCACGCCGGATAGCGCCGCGTCCAAACGGCAGAATGTAGTTCGCATCAGGTTCCGGCGTCTTGGCGTGCACCCGCCGGTACAGGCCCTTATGTTCCAGGAACATCACCGGGTCTTTCGACCGCGCCGCGGCTTTCATGAGGCCCTTGGCGTCTTCCGCGCAGCTCGGATACACCACATACCAGCCGGGAATGTGCGCGAAGAACGTCTCCACATTGGCCGAGTGCCACGGACCCCCTTTGATATAGCCGCCCACTGCAACCCGCACCACCACCGGGCACTCCCACTCGCCCTGGCTGCGCCAGCGAACAGTCGGAATCTCATCGCGCAGTTGCAGAGCCGCGGGCCAGAGATAATCCCCGAACTGCATTTCCACAATCGGCTTGTAGCCGGCAATCGCCATGCCCGCCGCCACACCGGCAATGCTCGCCTCCGCCAGCGGCGAATTCGTTACACGTCCGGGAAATGCCGTGCTCAATCCGCGCGTCACTCCGAACACTCCGCCTTTCGGGTCGGCAATGTCCTCGCCCCACATCACGATCTTCGGATTGCGCTCCATCTCCTCGCGCAGGCCGTGGTTGATGGCGTCAATCATTGTGACCGGATCGCCCGCAAGGTACGCGGGAGACTTCGGTTCGCCCGTCAGTTCGGGGTCGGATGAATAAATATGCGCCATCAGACGCGATTCGTCCGGCGCCGGCGCCTGATCCGCTTCCTCAGCCGCGCGATCGACTTCCGCTTTGATCTCCGCGCGCAGCGAGGCGGCTTGGTCGTCCGTGAGCACGCCGTTGCGCAGCAGGTAGCCCTCCGTCTGAAGGATGGGGTCGCGGTTGACGATCGCCTGCAATTCCGTATCGCCGCGATACTTGCGGTGGTCGTCCGAGGAGGAGTGCGGGTCGAGCCGCACCACTTTCGCCTCCACCAGCGCCGGGCCGGCCCCGTGCCTCATGTCTTCGATCAGCGGCGGCAGCGTTTCATACACGTGCTCGAACCATGTGCCGTCCAATTGGAACGACGGCATTCCAAACGCCTGCGCAATGCGGTGAACTTCTGATCCGGTCTGGCTGCTCTGCGGCACGCTGATGGCGTACCCGTTATTCTGCACCGTGAACAATACCGGCAGTTTCTCGCGCGCGGCCCAATTGAGAGCCTCGAAAAATTCTCCTTCGCTCGTCGCCCCCTCACCCGAGGAAACATGCACGATCTCGTCGCCGCCATTCATCTTGACGGCCCGCGCCATTCCCACCGCGTTCAGGTATTGCGTGCCCGTCACCGCCGTTTGCGCCACCAGCCGCAACTTGCGGCTGGACCACTGCTCGGGCATGTTGCGGCCGTTCGAATTCGGATCGCCTTCGCGGTTGAGCATCCCGAGGAAGATATCTTTAATGGGCATGCCAAGACCCACCGCCACGGCCTTCGACCGGTAGTAGGTGAAGAACCAATCGTGCCCCGGCTTGAGCAGCATGGTCATGCCGATCTGGATTTTTTCATGGCCGCGCGTAGAAGCGTGAAAACTGCACTTGCCGTGCCGCACAAATGCCTTCATCCGCTCTTCAATGTAGAAAACGGTCAGCATCTTGCGGTAGAGTTCCAGCGTCACCGGATGAGGAACAATAATCCTATCCGCCACTTCCAGATTTCGAGCCGATGTTGCCATGAATTGATTTCCCCTCTGTCTTCATTCTAGGAAAGGCGCGGAAGCGCTGCCAACGTGCCGGTTGCCGCGTCACCCGATCTGGATCAATCCGCCGGATTCGCCGCAGTCCTTGCGGATGGCGTGATTGAGCGCGGATTGAAATGCCGTGAAATCGACATGCTTCAGACGGCATGCCTGCTCGATGCTGATCGAACGGGCGAAGACACGCTGCGCCACCGGGTTGTCGATCATGCTGAAGCCGAACTCGCGGAAGAGCGAGGTCGTCTCCGGATAGCGGTGGATCACATCGTAGACTTTGGTGTCCGGTCCGATGGAATCGAGCACGAGGCCTTCGGCGGTATGCGGCCGGCTCCCCATCGCCCGCCAAAGATCGACCGCCCACAATGTCAGGCCCGTGACTTCAATCCAAGCGCTCGCTCCCATCAGCGGGTATGCCCATTCATACCGGTCGGTGAGAATCTGGAAGACTACGCGCATGGCGTTGCCGATGTTGACCAGCCAGAAAGTCGCCCGCAGCGTGCTCAGCCGGCGGATGTCAAGACCGCCCAGAACCGGAACCACCTTACTTGAAACGCCGAGGATCATCATGCTGATGAACCCGACCGTGAATGCGTGCCGGTATCCGCCAAAGTAGGCGTGCGAGAAGTCAACTCCGATGACTGCGTCGTACACGGGCAGCAGCGCCAGCAGCGAGATTGCCGCCAGCGCCCAAAAATAGGCGGCGCGAATGAACGGCAGTGAGCGGTCCGGCTCCACTTTGGCGGAGAACAGGCCGAAACCGCGCACAAGCAGAACTACGGACACGAACATTCCCACGATGCAGAGTTCCAGCGCGATGCCCCAGATGGGCTGCCGCGTGCGGATCAGCATCGCATAGGCCGCCACATTGCCCGCCACCGCGAGGTTCCACAGGTAGAGGACAATGCGCGAAGTTCGGGCGGGAACCTCGCGGAAGCCGTAGATGAACGGCAGGAATCGCTGGCTGACCCCGAGAATCATCGTGCCGGCGAATCCGGCCAACTGCAGGTCCCGCCACGGCGCATCGTAGAGACTAATAAAGCTGACCCAGGCGTCGCGTCCGCTTACCGTCGCGTAGGTGGCGAACATCCACCAGTCGAATGCGAACGCCGCAACCATCCACGCCAAGGCGGCAAACACGAAGTGTTCGTATGGTTCGATGGGATTCTGCGATTTGCGAATGGTCTTGGTGATGATGAGAACGAACGTCAGCACCACCGCCAGTTCCCCGATTCCCGCGATCTTGCCTGCAAGCGCCCAAGCCGGGTCGGAGGCCCAAAGATCCGCAAAGGTCCTCACCGTGAGCGCCGCGGCCATGACGAAGAGGCTTCTGGAAGCCAACAGCGGCCGCCACAGCGTGGTGAACTTGAAACGCGGGATCGCCTGATAGGCGAACCCCATGACGAAGAAGGTGACCCACCCCGCCACCTGGGCATGCGCGTGCGCCCAGGTAATGGCTCGCATATCGAGCGACGCAAGCCGCTGGTTGGCCGCCATGATTGCCAGATTGATTGCGCCGAGCACGCACCCGAAGGTGAACATGGTCAGGACGCCGGCGCGAAAGAAACGGCGATAGATCACATCGCCTGGTCCTGGCTGATAATCGGGAACCCCGGCCTCCAGAACGCTGTTTCGCGCCGCCTCCTGCAATTCGGCCAGCAGCCGGGCTTCATCCACACGGTGCGCGCGCGCGAAGAAGGAGAGCGATTCCTGTGGGCCAAGCGGGCCGCCACAGCCCACCAGACCGTAACGATCGAATACCTTGCGGCAACTCGGATACCGGGAAAGGATTTCCGGCAGTTCCATGTCCCGCGTGATCATGACTTCTGCATCCGCCATAGCTTCAGGGTATACGCGGCTGCCGCCAAAGACGATGACTTTAGTCACAAACGGAGGCCGGAATCATCATGCCGGCAACCCCTGCATCGGACGAAAGTCCGCACTCGCATTCCGTCGTTATCGAGGAGCAGCCACCGTACTCGTGCGAGCCTGATCCTCCGGCGGCTTGCCGTTCCCCAACCCGCGCCGTGCGGCCATTTCCGCCCCGATTGCCTCCCGGTCTTCCGCGGCAAGCGCCGCGGCGGCGAAGGGGAACACTTCCCGGTCCTCGATACCGATATGGTGGCGGTACAGTTCGGAAAGTTGGTTGACCAGCACGGAAAAACGCTCCGCCTCCTCGCTCGAGAGTTGCCCCTGCTGCAACCACAACTGGCCCAACCGGTCCACTTCCGCGTGATGCCGGTCGGCGCAGACGTGATCCTCTTCGAGCGAGTCCACCTTGGCGAGCAACGCTGCGATCTCCGGCTTGCGAAGGAGCCGCAGGCGGGGAAACAGGCTCTCTTCTTCATCCGCCGTATGTTTGGGCGCCGCTTCGCGGAAGTACAGCAGGCTCGTGGCGAGCGCGGAGCGCTGCTCGGAGTTCAAGGGGCCGCCGTTCACTCGCGAAGAAAGCGTCACTAGCACCTGCAGGAAACGGACGATCCTGCCATGGCAGTCGCCCAGCATACCGATCGGATCGGTAAAATTACTTTCGCGCTTCGCGCCAATGGTAACAGGCATTGTCCTCTCTTTCCGTCCGCTTCAGTTGTTCCTCTCGAGCGCGATTGCCCGTGGGAACAGGATGTTGTTCTCCAGGTGGATGTGGATATGCAAATCGGCTTCTAATGCCTTCAGCCCCTCCAGCATCGCACGGTACGTGGAACAGGCGTAGGGAGGCGCTTCGAAGCCTCTTGTCAGTTCCCGAATCCGGAGCAGAGCATTCCCGGCGCTGTCATGTTCGTGCTCCATAACGGAGATCGGATTTGCGATGGTGCCGAAGGGCGACCGCGGCAGGGGTCCCCCGCCTTGCGAGGCGGCCTCAGAGCGCTCAATCGCCGGAAACAGCATCATCTCCTCTTTGTGCATGTGCAGGTTCATCTCCTCCGCCAGCCCGTCGTAAACCTGCTCTAACTCGTGAAGCGCCGCCGGGTCCTTCTCCCCATGCACGCGCGCCACCGTCCGCACCCTCTGCCCAACCCGCGGCAATTCCAGCTTGAGGTACTCGTGGTGCTTCGTCACGATGTGGTCAATCAAATCTCTGAGCGGCGCCGTATTCCAGTCGGTCGAAGTGGCAGGCGTCCCGGTGATGGCATGAGCTATGTCGTCCTTGATATTTTCCGGCGACACCCCCTTTTCCCGGCACGCGTCTTCCAGGGAGCTTTTCCCGTGGCAGCAATAGTCTATGCCGTATCTCTCCAACACGCTGGCCGCAGCCGCGGAAGTGGCGGCAATATCACCCACGGAAGTACTTGCTTCAATTTTCATGGCATCCTCCTATCTGATTCCATTTCATCATATCCGCCGCGAAGGGCGGCCGGCTGTGACTCCGGTCACACCTTGTCATATGCTCGATAGCCGAAATCCAGAGACATCCTCAGCGCTGGTAAGCCAGCGATAAAGCCCGCGAAAAAATCGAGTCATTCTCCAGCACAATGTGCAGATTGAGATCACGGTCCAGAGCCTCGAATCTTTTGAGTAATAATCGATATGGCTGGTCGGCGTTCGCCGGAGGTTCGTAATTGCCTGTCATCTGCCGGGCCTCCGCAAGCAGGTCAAGGATATCGTCATGTTCCGAAAGCGTGGCGGAGATGAGTGATCCGACACATCGATTCGCGGACGCCGGTTCCTCCCGGCTTCCCATGGCTTCCTCGAGAGCCGTAATCGCCGGAAAGATCGTGAGTTCCTCGCGCCGCATGTGCCGCTCCAATTCATCCCCCAATCGAAACAAAAGACCCGGCAAAGGAGCCAAACGCGCGAAATCCTTCTGGCGATGGCAGGCGTAAACCTCCCGCGCGGCCCCCTGTAAGGCCGGTAATTCCAGTCGAAAACGATCATGGTGCGCGATGACAATGCAGGCCGTCAGTTCACTCAACGGCTTGTTGTTCCAATCGGTTCCGAAGATGAAAATCTCCTGCCGGCCCTCCATGAATTCCTCCTTTCAGCAAATTAGGATTATCGCGAACCAATTTCCATGGCAGCCACGGCAATACTGCCAGAAAGCGAAGCATATAGCGCTCCGCCAAACAAGACCAGCAACACCACCTCCGCCACATCGAGCACTGCCAGGGACCAGGTGACCATCCGGCGGGCGGATGCCGGAAGCGCCTTCGCGCTTCTCTTTCGCCAGAAGCCGGTCGCCTCGAGAAACGCCGCGCCGCCCCAATGGTATACGACGAAAATTGCCAACAGACTCCTCGTCAGGCTACTCGGAGCCGCGAAGAGGATGGGCAGAATCGCCAGGTAATAAAGCGCCTCCAGGTGGATCGCCCGCCGTAGCCTTTGGGCGGCTCGAATTCCAGAGTCTCCGCTGCCCGCCCCCGCGACGAGAGACGGCACCGCCCGCCATTCGAACAGGTGCAAAACCACCATGCCGGCGGTCAGGAACAGGATGATGGCGTGGTACACTTGCATTCCCAATTCGCCAGTTCCGAAGTCTCAATATGGCCGCTGCTAGTGGCCGCGGGCGGACACAACCGTTTCTGACGCGGAAGTTACCGGAAGAGCCACGCGCGACACCTTGATACGAAACTCATAAGGTCCCCGAATTTCGTACTCCCAAGCCAGTTCCCCCGGGCGCAGTTGCTCCATCTGGGCGTGCAGCGGCTGAGGATCGTGGTCATTGATGAGGAAGAACGACTCGCCCACCGCAAGTTGATCGAAAGCGTAGAACACTGTGCTGTGCCGGCGCTCGCGCGGCGTCTCCCGCAGATCGAGTGCCCGCCCGTTGGGAGCCATGGCGGTCCAGGCGGAAGCGTCACCGGGCCGGATCATCGTGACCAGCAGCCGCGAGTCCTCTTTGGCCTCCAGACGGTGCACCCGGCCTGGCGTGAGGCGAATCAGCTTCCCGGGAACCATCTCGGAGCAATGGTCACCCTCGTGGAACAGCACCCGGCCGCCTACCGAATAGACAGTCACCAGCCCATTGGCGGCGTGCTCGGGCAGACCTTGCCCCGCGCGCAGCGACATCAGCATCACCCGCATCACGGGATCGTCCAATAGCACCCTCCGGCCAATTTCCTGATCGTTGAAATCGGAAAATGCGTTGATATCCAGTTCCTTCATTTCTCCACAATGACAGCACCGGCGCTCCCAAGACGGTGACTTCCGTCACACCGCGCAAGAAAATCCGCGGCCAAAGCCATCGTCAACACCAGCAGCGCTATCGGAAAGTTTCCGGCTGAACCTGAACCAGGGGCTCCAAGGATCCGGCTGCCGGCGGCGCGGGAGGCGCTGCCCGCTCCGCACGCCTGCCCGATCCGTCTGTCTTTGGTTGATACACGCATCGCGGATCTTCGGCCAGGTAATCGCCGGTAAGCGCGAAGGATCGCGACCGCGAACCGCCGCAGAGATTCCGATACTCGCATTCGCCGCACTTGCCGTGCAGTTTGTCCGCATCGCGCAGCGTTCGGAAAAGCGGGGAGTGGCGGTAGACCTCCACCAGAGAATCGCGGCGAACGTTGCCTGCGGAAATCGGCAGGAACCCGCTTGGATAAATCTCGCCCGTGTGCGAAATGAAAACAAAGCCCTTGCCATCGTTGATGCCGGCTTGTCTCTGGATCACATCGGGGGGGGCATGCCTCGCGTCCGCGGAGCGGCGCTCCGCTTTTCGCTGCTGCGCCACGTACCGGCGGTAGTGCTGCGCTTCCGTCGTCTTGATGTCAAACGGCGCGGTCTTCGACAGTTCGTAGAGGAAAGCGAACACCTCTTCGTACTCTTCCGCGGAAAGATCCTGCGAAGCCGATGCCCGGCCGGTTGCCACCAGGAAGAACACGCTCCACAGACGCGCGCCGGAATCCCGCACCAGAATGGAAATCTCTGCCAGCCGGCCAATGCTATGCCGCGTCACCGTGGTGTTGATCTGCGTCGGCAAACCGATCTGCCGGGCGTAATTCAGGGCCAGTGCGGTCCTGGCGAACGATCCTTCCACGCGGCGGAAACCATCGTGGCTCCCCGCATCCGGCCCGTCCAGGCTGACGGCCATCCGAGCCACGCCGCACCGCTGAAATCGATCGATGGCCGCTTCCGTCAGCAGCGGCGTCGCGCTGGGAGTGATCGTTGTCCGCAATCCAAGCTGCACGCTCTTCTCGAGAAGCGGGAAGACGTCGGGACGCTTTAGCGGGTCCCCGCCCGTGAAGACCATCAGCGGGTCGCCAAACTCGCGAACCGTCTCCAATAGCCGGAAGCCTTCCTGCGTGCTCAGTTCGAACGGATTGCGATCGGCAATGGCGCAAGCCCGGCAATGCACACAGGCCAGGTCGCAGGCCTGGGTAAGTTCCCAGATCACCAGAAACGGCGCCTCATCAAAGCTTTTCATTTCCAGGTACCTTGCTTCAGACGCGCCGCCACTTCGACATGATCGGCCTCGGTTGGCGGAGGACTGACCACGTGTACGGCGATCAGCCGGCTATCCGCTCTCAATCCTCGGGTTTCCCCTGCTGGAACGAACACCGTTGTCCCCGGCGCGGCCGCTTCCTCCCGGTCCCCGGCGACAACCCGGCCCTCGCCCTCCAGCACTACGAGCAGCATGTCCACGCCAGGCCGGTGCACCGGGATGAACTGCCCCGGTTCCAGGCAGGTGAGCAGGGCTTTCATTTGGGCGCTCGCGCCAACCATCACAGGATTGAACTTCTCGGCGCGGAATGACGCCGAGTCGCGGTACGACTTCAGATAGACTGCCATAGCACCAGATTAGGCTCTGACGGCTCCTGTTCGCTGTGACCATTGTCACGGTCCGAAGCACGATCATTGCACGAGAAGCATCCAGGTCACGAGGTGGCATGACGGGGGCGGATTGATTCGCGTGACTTTGGTCACGGATTGATGCCTGCCCGCGGCGCTATAATATTGTGCTTCATCAGAGCTTGATGCGAACCCCACAGTCAATGACTACCGAACGGGGAAGAAGGATACGATGTCCGATACGCCCGGCCCAGCCGTTCCCCTCGACATTCCGGCGAACTTCCCGGGGACGGTAACCGCTCTTCTCCAAAGCTGGACCCATGGTGATCCCGGCGCGCTGGCAAGAGTCCTTCCCCTGGTCTACGACGAACTCCGCGCCATCGCCCGCTCCTACATGCGCCACGAGCGGCCAGGACACACTCTCGGAGTCACGGGCCTTGTCCACGAGGCGTTCCTCCGCCTCTCCGCACAGGCGCCGGAGGCATGGCGGGACCGCAAGCACTTCTATGGAATCGCCGCGCGCCTGATGCGTCAGGTTCTGGTGGACTACTCACGCCATCACAGCGCCCGTAAACGTGACTCGGAAATGCCTGGCGCGGAGCCCCCACAGGCCGCCTCATTGCCCAAGGCGCTCGAGGCGGACTATGTCGAACTCGACCAGCACCTCACCCGTCTCGAACACGTCAACCAGCGAAGAGCGGAAATCGTCGAATTGCGATTCTTCGGCGGCCTGTCCATTGCCGAAATCGCCGAGGCGAAAGATCTGTCCCCAAGCATGGTCAAGAAGGAGCTGACCATGGCCAAGGTCTGGCTTCACCAACAGATTCAGGGAGGAAGTGGTGAGTTCCGGCAGCCGGAAGGTTGAGGAGATCTTCGCCCGGCTCCTCGATTTCGAAGAGCCGGAGCGTCTTCCAGCTCTCGAGGATCTCTGTCCCGACGATCCGGAGACCGCGGCCGAGGTTCGGGAAATGCTCGAGCAACTCCCCGCCGCCGAGTCCTTCTTTGCCCGTTTTCCAACGCAGGAAAACGCCGGCGCCTCGCGGCTGGATGGGCGGCGCGTTGGCGCCTATCGGATTACCGGCGAACTGGGACGCGGCGGTATGGGAGTTGTCTACCGGGCCGAGCGCGATGATGGCCAGTTCGTGCGCCAGGTGGCGGTGAAGTTCGTCAGTTTGCTCGCCGCCGGCGGGGAAGCCTGGCGGCGGTTCGAGCGCGAGAAGCGCATTCTTGCCGGCTTGCGCCACCCCAACATCGCTGAACTTCTGGATGCCGGTGTCAGCGAAGAGGGCACACCCTATATCGTCATGGAATTGGTCGAGGGTGTGCCCATTGACGTGTATTGCCGTGAGCGGCGATTGAGCCTCGAGGAGCGGATTCGCCTCATTCAGCAAATCGCCGGGGCTGTCGATTTCATCCACCGCAACCTGATCGTTCATCGCGACATTAAGCCCGGCAATGTCTTCGTCACCGCGGAGGGAGTGCCCAAGCTGCTCGACTTTGGGATCTCGCGGGTGCTGCCCGCGGACGGCGAGGAGGGAGACCGCACCGCGCCCGAGTGGCGCCTGATGACGCTGAACTATGCCAGCCCCGAGCAATTACGGGGGGAAGCCGTTTCCACCGGAGCCGATGTTTACTCATTGGGCTTGCTCTTATATGAGTTGCTGGCCGGACGGCAGGCGTACTCTCTTTCCGGTTCCCCGGCCGCGAACCTGCTCCGTCAAGTCCTGGAAGAGGATCCGCCTCCACCGGGGGCCGGCGCCGACCTGGATCAAATCGTCATGAAGTCGATCCGCAAGGCTCCGGCGGAGCGCTACGCCTCAGCGCGGGAGTTAGCGGCGGATCTCGAGAACTACCTGGCCGGGCGGCCCGTATCCGCCATACCACCGGCGAAACTGTACCGCCTCCGCAAGTGGATCCGCCGCAACCGGATCGCGGTAACCATCGGCGCGCTGGTGACGCTGATGCTCCTCGCCGCCGGAGCCGCGGTAGTGTGGCAGATGCAGGTCGCGCGCCGGGAACGCGCCGTCGCCGAGCGCCGGTTCCACGACGTGCGTAAACTGGCGAACTCCATCCTGTTCGAATTTCACGATCCGATTTCCCGGCTCTCGGGCGCCACGGAAGTCCGCCGGCTGATGATCGCGCGCTCCCTCGAGTACCTCGATTCTCTGGCCCGTGACGCCCGAAGCGATGTGGCATTGCAGTTGGAACTGATATCTGCTTACACGCGCCTTGGCGACATTCAGGGCAATCCGAACCGTGCCAACCTTGGTGACACGAAAGGTGCGCTCGGCAGCTACAACAAGGCCAGAGCCATCCTGGAAGAGGTGCTCAAAGCCGAACCGCGTCACCGTGCGGCGTCACTCGAGATGGGCCGCCTGCTGACCCTGATAGGCGCGCAACTCGTCCACGCTGGTCAGGACGCCGCTTCGTTGGAAATGAAACGAAAGGCGCTCGCGCACTGGGAGAGCCTGGCGAAAGACGCCCCGGACGACGAACAGGTGAGACGCGGCCTGGCGGCAGCCTACTCCGAAATGGCGACGGCAACAGCCGGTCAACTGCCCAACAACGAGAGATTCGCCTTCGGGGATCGGGCCATGGCCGTGTACGAGAAGCTGCTGGTGTCCCGCCCCTCCGATCCGGAGCGAATGCGCGACCTCGCTCGGGTCCACAAGTATTTGAGCGGCATGTATCAGGATGACGCCAACCGCATGCTGGAACACGCCCGGGCCGCCGTGAAGTTGGACGAGCGGCGCGTTCAGGCTGCGCCCCGGGACGCCTTGGCTCGGATGGAGTTCGCCCAGAGTTTGAGCATGGTGGCTACAGGGTGTGAAAAGAAGGGTGACCTTTCAACCGCCGCCGCCTTCGCCCAGCGCAGCGTCGATATCCGCCGGGCGCTTTGGGAGGCCGATCCAAAGGACCACCGGGTGCGCGACCGCCTCGCCTACGCCCTGACGCTCCTCGGCCAGTTTCGCCGCAGGCAAGGAGACTGGCGAGGCGCGTTGGCGTCCTTGGGGGAGGCGATCGAACACACCGAAGCCCTGGTCAGACACACCGATTTCTACATGGCTTGGCACAATCTCGCATGGGCGCGCCTCGAACGGGCCGAGGTGTACCGGAAGTTCGGCTCTGGCGACGTCTGCATCGAGTATCGCCGGGCCGCCGAAGCCTATCGCCGGCTGGCCGCCGGCCGCAAGGAGTATTACGGCAAAAAGCTTTCTGAGCTTCAGCCGAAACTGGCTTCTTGTGGTGGAAACTGAAGATCCTGGCGCTTCCGGTTAGTGTCCACTCTCCGCCCGTTTTTCGCATGTCAGTCTGAGGCCGCGGAAACGGCCAAAGAGTCTGAAACAGTCCAGCCTAAGGAGGGCAACATGCCGGCTCCACTCGTGAAAACCCCTGCGAGCATCGGTCTCACCGAAGCTCCCTGGCCGCCGGGCACCCCGAACAAGCGCCCGGCTACGGTACAAGTGGGAGACAGCTTTCTTGACGTATGCAACCGCGAGGGCTGTTCCTTCGCCGCCTTGATCAGGTGCAACTTCGAAATAGATATCGACCAGCCCAACCTCAAGGGCAAATGGGAGTGGGTGGTCAACTATTACCTCCAGACGAAGCTCAAGTGTACGCGTCTGACGGCGGGAGGCAACTACATGTTCTCGGGCGGCGAGACAATCTATATTCCGACCCAATCGCCCGTCCCGGCTCAACCGGCGCCGGCCCCAACCGTCCAGCGTATCAGCCTGCGCCGTTCGATTCTCGACAAAACCCTCACGAAGCATTTCGTCGATATCCTCGATGGCGGGGACCCCAGGGACCGGGCTGCCGAGAAATTCCACGATATTTCCTGGAAGATGGTCTACCGTGACTATGACCCACAAACCGGCATGTACATGCCCAGTCCGAAGAACAGCCAAAGCACCCCCGACGCCCTGCTGGTTAACCCCAGGGAGCGAGTCATCTCCGAGCAAACCATCCAAACCGAAAAATCCAACGTCCTGTTGCGCGTCATCGTTCACACCATGGTCGAGTATGTAGCCCCCTCGATCCTCCCCGATCCGGGGCTGAACTTTCAGCTTGGCGGGGAGATCTGGCATCGCCGGCGCGAGTTTTTCTACGGACCGGGTGACCCCAACCAACAGGTCACCGTCGTGCAACAGGTCCTGCGGAAGAAGGCCGGCGGCACGATCGAGTCAAGGCCTCCGGTTGTGACGTATATCCCTCAACCCGAAGATCTGGCCGGCCTTTGATGGGCGCTGTTCGTGACGTACCCTGGCGCGGCTCGCATGCTCCCGTTTGTTCCTGATCGGCCTTGAAACGGCTTGCATCGAGGCTGAGGACGCCAGAGCCTTCAGGCGTGCCCATCTCGAGGTGATGTGGAAATTGGTCGAACCTTGTCACTCCAGCCACCTCGGATGGACGTCGCGAGGACCGCCGGAGCAGGCGCTCGTGTCGCGGTACGTGGATGAGATCGGCCAGCAGGGGCGAGGGGGTTTCCATCTGCTCGCCTCGCGCGCCGGCGGGCGGTCCTGCGTGGGAGAGCTAGTACCGGCCGCCAGTACTTCTGGCAGGTGTCCATTCCGCACTCGCTTTTCGCACGTCATCATGAGGCCGAAGAAGCGGCCCCCGAGGAGGAGGTCTATGGTGCGTCCTCCACTGACCTGAGAGGAAAACGAAAATGACATCGTCCGTGAAATCGTACAGCAAGTTCATGACTCTGCTTTGCGCCATCCTGGGTGTTGCATCTGTTCAGGTGGCGATAGCACAGCCCGGGGTTCAACTGAAGATTCAGAGCGTGGCGGCCGCCTATCTGCCCTCAGGCTCGCCGGATTACCTGATGATCACCGGCGTCAACTTCGGTTCTGTGCCGGGAATGGTGACGCTCAACGGCGCCGGCCAGACCGTTAAGGTTTGGACACCGGCGGGATCATGGTGATGGTCTCCGGTGTGCCTGCCGCGGGAACCTACCGGCTGGAAGTGAGGCGGACCGACACCAACGGCGCGGTCTTTCGTGACGAATCAGACGTGACGCTGGGCGCTGCCGGACCGCAGGGCCCCCAAGGCGTGGCTGGACCCATAGGGCCGATGGGACCGCAAGGCCCCCAAGGTCCCCAGGGGACGCCTGGAATATCGGGATGCGAGGTGGTCAACTCCACGTCTTCCCATGGTCCTCTTTCGCCAAACGCCAGCGTCCACATGTACAAGAACTGCCCATCGGGGAAGATGCTCTTGGCTGGTGGTTGCGAGGGCTTTTCCAACAATGCTCCGTTTCTCAGCCTTGTGAGCAGTCGACCGTATTCCTCGCCCTCCTCCACCAGTTGGCGCTGTGTATGGGTCAATTCGAATGACTCCCCGGTGACGGCTGTCGACCTGAGTGTGTATGCGATCTGCGCAACCGTGCCGTAGGTGTGAATCAGGCGCGGACGTGCCCCGGTCGGGCAACCTCGGCCGGGGCCGCGTATTCCTGGATTTCGAGCGTGTCTCATACTCGCCACCGGGACGCTGCTGCGTTTCGACTGACCCGCCGGTGGCGGGCGGCCTGCGGCACGAAAGTGACCATCACCCGGCGAACCGGTACTACTGCCGGTGTCCACTTTGCACGTGTTTTTCGCACGTCAGTCAGCGGCCGAACAACCGGCCGCCGGGGACGATGCGCTGCGACGCACTTTCAACGGGTCTTGTTCCAACCAAGAGAAAGCATAATAGCGCCGAGTGACTGAAAAAGGAGGTTTAGGCTCATGCCGCGTTTGACGTTTCTATTTCTACTCCTGAGTGTCGTGAGCTTCGGGCAGGCGCCCGGGTTTGACATCAACCACTGCCAGATCTTTACGCTGCCTGCCCTTCAGGCATCGAGGATCACCAACACGGGCGAGATCCTCGGCCAGGGTCAGGGCTCCGCGTTCCTCATCAGGAACGGCGTAATTTCACCAGTCGCTCTTCCGGTGGCCGGCGTTGGCGCGGTGTATGCGAACGGAATGAATGAGAGCGGCGACATCGTGGGCGAGTATCGTGATGCGGGCAACGTCGCGCGTCCCTTCGTTATCATCCAGGAAACGTTTCAAACTCTTTCCGACGAGGACGGCCGAACGCCGGTTCCCGCCGATATCAACCAGCAGAGGGTGATCACTGGCGCTGCCCGCAAGCAGGGCCAATACGATATCGGGTTCATCCGAAAGTACGGAAACTACGCCTATTTCCAATGTGATCCGGACGGCCACACGAATCCGTGGGGCATCAATCACAACGGCGACGTCGCCGGCATCTGCGGCACTTACACCAACCTTCGCGGATTCGTCTATCACAACGGCGCATTCCTATTCGTGACGTACCCCGGCGCGGCGCGCACGCGTGTGTGGGATATCAACACAAACGGCGACTTGGTGGGTGACGCGATTTTCGAAGATCCGCAGGGCAGAACCTGGGCCAAGGCGTTTCTGTGGCGGAATGGGGTCTTCCACGATCTCTCGTTTCCAGGCGTTCGCCAGAGTCTTGCCCGGTCCATTAACGATCAGGGGGACGTATTAGGCAACGTCACGATCGTTCACAACGACAACGCCGGCAGCTTGCTGGAACTCGGCTCGTTCAATTTCGTGCGGGATACAAGACACCTGAAGTAGGCATGCGCGCCCGCGCCGCAGGTCAAACCGGCGTACTACGATGCCAGCAACAAGAGCACGAAGAGCATTGCCACCGGAATCAAGGCCGGGCTTTCAGGGCTGCACGCCTTGCCGCGCACGCGTCTTCGCCACTTGGATCTGCTTTGCGGTCCTCTCTTCGGCTTCCCACGCGGGCGCACCCCAAACGGAGCCAGGAGGGCGCCGCGACCTGAGCTTCGAGCGGATAGACAGCGGCTCCGATCTGGACCGTCAAGGCAAGCTATGGGCCATTGTGATCGGCATCTCACATTACAAGAATCTGCCACCCCAGTCTCAGCTTCGCTTCGCCCACCGGGACGCCGAGACGTTCGCGGCATTCTTGCGCAGTCCCAATGGCGGCGGATTCCCTTCCAGCCACCTGAAGGTCCTTCTCGAGGAGAATGCAACGCTTTCCGCCATGCGCACGGCCCTTGGCACCTGGCTGGCGCGCTCTGCTGAGCCTGGAGACGTCGTATATGTATTCTTTGCGGGCCACGGCGTGACCGAGAGCGAACGGGACGGCTATCTCCTGGGGTACGATTCGGACCCGCAAGACCTTTACGCGACGGCACTCCCGGTCGCGGAGCTCGACAAGATCATCACCGAACGAATCCGGGCCAGAACGGTAGTGCTCCTGGTGGATGCCTGTCACGCCGGCCATATCGGCTGGTCCGCGCGGGGAACGGCGGAGCAGTCTCTGATTTCCCGGTATCTGGACGAGATCGGCGAAAAGGGACGCGGCGTGCTGCGGCTGCTTGCTTCGCGCGCCGACGAGCGGTCCTTCGAGAGTGATGAATGGGGCGGCGGACACGGCGCATTCACGCATTTCCTGCTGGAGGGCCTCCAGGGCAAGGCCGACCGCAACGGCGACGGCGTCGTGCGCGCGACCGAACTGTCGGAATACCTGGCCGAGGTGGTCCCCGAACGGACCAAGGCGCTGCAGCATCCGCGGGCCGCCGGACACTTCGATCCGTCGCTGCCGCTCAGCGTACTCAATCGAGCCCGGCCCGCCCCTGTTCCAGCCCTGGTCACTCTCGAACTCCATGGGCCCGCCGGCAGTGAGGTTTATCTGGATAACACCTACCGCGGGCGGATTCGGCCTTCGGAAATTCTGCTCATTGACAGCGTCCATGCCGGACCGCACGAATTGTCCATCGATTCTCCTGGCGCCGGCTCCGTCAGCCAGCGCCTGGTCCTTGCCGCCGCGAAAACCATCCTGAACCTGACTTCAGCCCTGCCCGGTGGCGCGTCCGTGCCAAGCTCTCCGCTGGCCGCCATGGTCCACTCGGCATTAGGCTCGGGCAAGATTCTCGAACCCGGAGGCGCTTGGGAGTTGTATCAGCAACTGGTTCGCGAGCGCGCCGGCGATCCCCAGCGCGGCGCCATCGAGGCAGCGCTCAGCGCGGCGCTCGCCGCCATCGGGCAGCGGGCTATCAACGACTATGTGCAACTGCCGCCTACCGAACTGCGGCCCGACACCTTTCACCGCGCTGCCAGGGCGTTCCATTTTCAGAAAGTGCTCGAACCGGGTGAAACTCAGCTTGACGCCAAGCGCCTCTTCAGCGAGGGCAGGGCGCTCATCGTGGAACGGAACTATCCGCAAGCGATTGAGGCGTTGCGGCAGGCTGCCGCTTTGGACCCAAAAGCGGCGTACTCACATAATGCGCTGGGACTGGCGCACGAGGCACTGCGCAAAGACGACGAGGCTACCCGCGATTTTCAAACCGCCGCAAAGCTCGCTCCAGCCTGGCCCTTACCGCACCTGCACCTCGGGATGCAGTATCAGCGGCGGAACAAGTTGGACGCCGCCGAAAGGGAACTGAAGCTGGCCGTACAACTCGGCCCGCGGCAAGCGTACTTGCGGGAGGCCCTGGGAACACATTATAGGGTCCGCGGCCGGTATGCCGATGCCGAAGAGGAAATCAACCGCCTCATCGGCCTCAATGCCGGATATGCGCCCGCGTACCGGGAACTGGGTTTGATCTGCCAGGCAAGCGCTCAGCACAAGAAGGCGGTTCAGGCTTTTGACGCGTACTTGAAACTCGCCCCTGACGCGGGCGACGCAGTCGCAGTCCGCGGCCTGTTGGCCAAGAGCCGCCAACTGGCTGAGCGGAAGCCGCCCACCCTCAAGCGCTGATCTGTTACCCTGATTTTTTGTCAGTGGCAACAGAGTCAGATTCACAGATTTGGAAGCCGGATTCCTGGCGGACCAGGCCGGCGCTGCAACAACCCCGTTACGAAGATCCCGGGCAACTCACCGCCGCGCTCGCGGAACTCGCGAAGCTTCCGCCCTTGGTCACCTCTTATGAAATCCTGCAGCTGAAATCGCAGTTGGCCGAAGCACAGGCAGGCAAACGATTCATCCTCCAGGGCGGCGATTGCGCCGAGAGCTTCGAGGATTGCCAGGGCCCTATCATCGCCGCGAAGCTCAAAATCCTCCTGCAAATGAGCCTCGTCCTCGTGCACGGCAGCAAGAAGCCCGTCACGCGCATCGCCCGCATCGCCGGACAATATGCCAAGCCCCGCTCCGAGGACACCGAAACCCGCAACGGCGTCACGCTGCCAACCTACCGCGGCGATCTCATCAACCGCCCCCCGTTCACCGAAGAAGACCGCAGGCCCGACCCTGGGCTCCTCCTGCGCGCCTACGAACGCGCCGCGCTGACCCTCAACTTCCTCCGCTCCCTCGTCAAAGGCGGCTTTGCCGATCTTCACCATCCCGAGTCCTGGGACCTTTCTTTCGCCCAGGACACCCCGCTCGAGCACGAATACCACCGCATGACCGCCAACATCGGCGAAGCGGTCCGCTTCATGGAAAATATCCTCGGCATCCGCGCCGCCGAAATCGAGCGCGTCGATCTCTTCGTCAGCCATGAAGGCCTTCACCTGCACTACGAGCAGGCCCAGACCCGCCGCGTGCCCAGGCGCGAAGGGTGGTTCAATCTCTCTACGCACTTCCCCTGGATCGGCCTCCGCACCTCCCAACCGGATGGCGCTCACGTGGAGTACTTCCGCGGCATTCAGAATCCCATCGGCGTCAAGGTCGGCCGCCAGACTTCACCGGAAACCCTCATCCGCCTCATGGATATCCTGAATCCCAACGATGAGCCCGGCCGTCTCACGTTCATTCACCGCTTCGGAGCCGGACGCATCGCCTCCGGACTTCCACCCCTCATCCGCGCCGTGCAACAGACCGGACGCCCCGCCGGCTGGATCTGCGATCCCATGCACGGCAACACCTTCCTGACTTCGGAGGGCATCAAGACCCGCGGTTTTGAGGACATCCTCAGCGAATTGGAACAGGCCTTCGACCTCCACGCCGCTCACGGATCTCATCTTGGCGGCGTCCATATCGAACTCACCGGAGAAAACGTCACTGAATGCACCGGCGGAGCCCGCGGCCTTACCGAAGACGACCTCAAGGTCGCCTACCGCTCCGAAGTGGACCCGCGTCTCAACTACGAACAGGCGCTCGAAATCGCCATGCTGCTGGCCCGCAAACTCGCGCGCATGGGTTAGTCTTACGCCCGCCCTATCGCCGCGGCCATGGGCTGGCTCCGTTCCCAGGCTACCGTCCGCCTCATCGCCTCCGCGCGGTCGATCCGTTCACGAAAGCCCAATTCGGCGCGAATGCTGTTGGAATCGAGCGTCCAGTGCTGTCCGTAGTGGAACGGCATCTGCCGCTCGTGTACGGGCACGATGGCCCCCTTCCACCCCGCCGCGCCGGCCAGCAGCCGCAGCCATGTCCCGAAGTCCGGACTGTTCTGCTCCGCCACGTTATATGTGCGGCCCGCGGCCTGTGTGCTGATGGCCGCCAGCGCCACCGCATCGCTTACATTCTCCACGTATCCCCAGCATCCTCTCCACCTCGACAACTCATCCTCGATCGAGATCGCCGTCTGCCCGGAGTCCATCTGCTGAAGAAACGTGCGGAAGCGATGCAAAGGGTCGCCAGGACCGTATATCATCGGGAGCCTGAGAATCGTCGGATTGAGCGGCGCCAGAACCTGCTCCGCCAGGATCTTGTCATAACGGTTCGAATCCACCCACTCGTAGCCGGGAATCTTCTGCCCGCGATACGGGTACCGGTAACGGCGCAATTCCCCGTCCTCCCGAATCGGCGTCGGCATCAACGGTCCGGCATCCCTGCCATGCATCACCTCATGCGCCCGGTACACATCGGCGCTGCTCAGCATGACAATCCGGGTTGGTTTTCGGTGGAAGGCCTCCACCAGCGTCGCGGCATCGGAAAGGTTGGTGCAAATGCAGTCGATCACGACATCAAATTGCCGGCCCTGCACATGGTCGGCCAGATCGTTCCGGTCGCCGAGGATCGTCTCGGCGCCCGGCGGGATAAAGGTCTTCGATTTGCCGCGATGGAGAACAGTCAGGTGATGGCCTTGGAGTGCGCACAGAATGTGTGGGCCGAGGAAACCGGTCCCGCCAATAATTAGGACGCGCATTCCATAAAAGATAGCAGGGACGGAAATCGGATGGTGACCGGCTCCGCCGTTTTGCGATGATTGAATCTCGAAGGAGTCCAACGATGAAACTGATGCCCGCATTGCCGTGCGCCGCGCTTGCCATTCTGGCGTCCCTCCCCGGATGGTCTCAAGTCAACAAAGAGGATGCTCTGAAGGCCGATCTCGCCGGGCAGATCGACGGCATGAAAAAGCAGACGCAGGTGATGGTGGATACCATCTTCAGCTTTGCCGAACTCGGCTTTCAGGAGTTCGAGACCTCGCGCTACCTCACCACGATGCTCGAAAAACAGGGCTTCCGCATTGAGCGCGGCATCGCGGGCATCCCCACAGCCTGGACGGCCACCTGGGGTTCCGGAAAACCGGTGATCGCCCTCGGCTCCGATATCGACTGCATTCCCCAGGCCTCCCAGAAGCCGGGCGTCGCCTACCACGATCCTCTCATCGAAGGCGCCCCCGGACACGGAGAAGGCCACAACAGCGGCCAGGCGCTGAACGTCACCGCCGCCCTCGCCATCAAGCGCGTCATGGAGCGCGAAAAGCTCTCCGGCACTATCAGGCTATGGCCCGGCGTCGCCGAAGAACAGTTGGGGACCAAGGCTTACTACGTCCGCGCGGGCCTCTTCCAGGACGTCGATGTGGTGCTTTTCACCCACGTCGGCAACAACCTCAGCGTCTCCTGGGGAGACGGGTCCGGCAGCGGCATGGTCTCGGTGGAATATCGCTTTGAAGGCGAAAGCGCCCACAGCGCGGGCGCCCCCTGGCGCGGCCGCAGCGCTCTTGATGCCGTCGAACTCATGGACACGGGTTGGAACTTCCGCCGGGAGCATCTGCGCCTCCAGCAGCGCTCCCACTACGTCATCACCAATGGCGGCGATCAGCCCAACGTCGTCCCTCGCAACGCCTCCGTCTGGTACTTCTTCCGCGAACTCGACTACCCCCACGTAATGGACTTGTGGAAGATCGGCGACAAGATGGCCGAAGGCGCGACCCTCATGACAAACACGACCTTCACCTCCCGCCTGCTCGGCTCGGCATGGCCCACGCACATGAACAAGGTCATCGCCGAAACCATGTACGCCAACATCAAGCAGGTCGGTCTTCCCCAATGGTCCGAAGACGACCAGACGCTCGCCAAAGCCGTGCAGAAGGAACTGAAGGTGAAGGAAGAAGGGCTGCACACAAAGTTGGCCGAGTTCAAAGGCCCGCCGGCCGAGGAAGCGCGCACCGGCGGCGGCTCCGACGACATCGGCGACATCTCCTGGAACGTCCCCACCGTCACCCTCTCGTTCCCCTCGAATATTCCGAACCTGCCCGGACACAACTGGTCGAACGCCATCGCCATGGCCACTCCTATCGCGCACAAGGGCGCCACAGCCGGAGCCAAGGTGCTGGCCTTCACCATCCTCGATCTGCTGTACCATCCGGAGATCATCCGGAAGTCCTGGGACTACTTCCGCAACGAGCAGACGAAGGAGAGAAAATACCAGCCCTTCATCCGGCCGGGCGATCAGCCCGCCATTTGGCTCAACAAAAAGATCATGGCCGAATACCGCGAGCAGATGAAGAAGTATTACTACGACCCTTCCAGGTATCCGACCTATCTCGACCAGCTCGGCATCAAATACCCAACCGTCCGCAAGTGACGCAGGCTCAGTGGTGATCGACGCGCGGATGGATCTCACGCCCGCGGAAATCGCGAACCAGGCCGATGAGATTGTCCACCACCGCCTCCGTCACGCGCCGCCCCTTCTCGAGCGTCGCCTTCGTGGGATCGCCGACAGTGCCCGTCTTCGAATACCGGCTGAACCATTCCTGAAAAAACACCGGCGAACCGCCTTGGAGATCCCAGTAAATATACTCTGATTTCTGGAAATGAATGTCCTTTTCCGCTTTGTCCATCTGAACCAGATCGCCGCGAACATACAGGATGACGGAGGTTTCCATCTCGCAGCCGTGGGCCATCCCGCCGGGAAACTCCGATTCGCGGATCTCCTGGAGCAGGGCCTTGGGCACGAGGTTCCACCACGGAACCATGGCGCATATCGAGGGCGTCGTGTTCGTAATATTGCGCGCCGCGATGTCGAGGAACGGCACGTTGCTGCCGTGGCCGTTCACCAGCAGGATCTTGCGGAAACCATGGTGGGCGAGGCTCTTTCCAATGTCGGTCACGTACCGGATGAAGGTGTCCCCCTCGACGGCAATCGTCCCCGGAAAGTCCATGTGATGCTCGTTGAACGCGTAGAACACGGATGGCAGCAGGATAGCCTCCTCCGGGATGCGCTCGACGGCGCGCCGCGACATCTCGGTCGAAGTGAGCACATCGGTAGCCAGCGGCAGGTGCGGGCCGTGCTGTTCAATTGTGCCGACGGGAATCACAGCCACCCGGTTGCCGGCCACCGCCTCCCGGATCTCCGGCCAGGTGAACTCTTCATAGCGAAACTTGGTGGGCATACCGCCTTAGTATGCCCTATCGATGAGGAGGGCCGCACCGCACCGTCCATGCGGTCCGGCTACTCGTTGTGGTTAGCTTCGAGGAAGGCCCGCAGGCGGTGGCTGCGGCTGGGGTGGCGCAGTTTGCGGAGGGCCTTGGCTTCAATCTGGCGGATGCGCTCGCGGGTGACGGCGAAGTGCTGCCCCACCTCTTCGAGCGTATGCTCGCTGCCGTCCTGGAGGCCGAAACGCATCTTGATGATCTTCTCTTCGCGCGGGCTGAGCGTCTTCAGCACCTCGGCGGTCTGTTCCCGGAGATTCAGGTTGATGACCGCTTCGGAGGGCGACACCACGCGGCGGTCCACGATGAAATCCCCAAGGTGGGACTCTTCTTCCTCGCCTACGGGCGTTTCGAGGGAGATCGGCTCCTGGGCGATACGGAGCACTTTGCGGACCTTGCCCACCGGCAATTCGAGCTTGCGCGACAGTTCCTCGGTGGTGGGCTCACGGCCGAGTTCCTGCTGCAACAGGCGCTGCGTGCGCACCAGTTTGTTGATGGTCTCAATCATGTGCACCGGAATGCGAATGGTGCGCGCCTGGTCGGCAATGGCGCGCGTAATGGCCTGGCGCACCCACCATGTGGCGTAGGTGGAAAACTTGTATCCACGCTGGTAGTCGAACTTGTCGACGGCCTTCATGAGGCCGATGTTGCCTTCCTGGATGAGGTCGAGGAACTGCAGGCCGCGGTTGGTGTAGCGTTTGGCGATGGAGACCACCAGCCGCAGGTTGGCTTCGATGAGCTGCTTTTTGGCGGTTTCCGCTTCCGCTTCCCCGCGCTCGACGATCTGCAGCGTGCGCCGCAGTTCGGTAGCCGATGCGCCGTACTCGTCCTCGATCTGAGCAATGCGCTGGAGCACCGTCTTCAATTCGCGCTGCGTTTCCTTGGCGGCACGTTCGCTGCTTTCCTCGATCTTGCGCTGCATGCGGGCCACGTCACGCTCAAGGGGCTTGAACTCATCGACGGCGCGCCGGAGTTTGCCGGCAAACTGCCGGTAGACGACGCTCGCGAAGGCGA
Source organism: Bryobacterales bacterium (assembly GCA_020847975.1). Lineage (GTDB taxonomy): Bacteria > Acidobacteriota > Terriglobia > Bryobacterales > Bryobacteraceae > CADEFT01. The sequence goes on from JADLBD010000269.1 coordinate 56,620, forward strand.
TGGAGCGCAGCATGCGCGAGATCTTGATCATGAGGCGCGACAACTGCCAGCGGAGTGTCCGGTACTGCTTGGGCTTCATGCCCTTGGAGAAGGACAGCATCTTCTGCTTGTGCTGCTGCGCGCGTTTTTGCAGCTTCTCGATCTCGAGGATCAGGGCGACCAATTCCGCGGTTTGCGCATCGACAGTTTCATCGCTCACCAGCATGTCGGCCTGGATGAGGATGTCGCGCACGGAGACGGCGCCGCGCTGCAATTCATCGGACATGCTGATCAATTCGCGGATGATGAGCGGAGAGCGGGACAAGGCCCGGCTGACGAGGCGCTGGCCGTGCTCGATGCGCTTGGCGAGTTCGATCTCGCCATCGCGCGTGAGCAGAGGGACGGTGCCCATTTCGCGGAGGTACATGCGGACGGGGTCATTGGTTTTGTCGCCGAAATCCTGGGCCAGGTCGATATCGGCGAAATCATCTCCGTCATCGATTTTTTTCTCGAAATCGAGCTTCGGCTCTTCGAGGATTTCGACGCCGGCGGTGTCCAACTCCGCCAGTAAATCATCGATTTCCGGACCGCCGCCTATATCATCGGGAAGGATCTCGTTGACCTCGTCGTACAAGACGTAGCCCTTCTCCTTTCCCACATGCATGAGGTGCTGCAGACGCCCGTATTTTTCCTCCGTTGCCACCGCTGTCCCGTTTAACCGCTGAAGAGCCTGAACCATCACAATTCTACAACATCGCACCGCGCCAGCGCCCGTTC
>JADLBD010000270.1 GCA_020847975.1 Bryobacterales bacterium
AAGAAACAAGTAAGGAGAGAAACGTGCCGAGAGTCAAACGTGGTACGAAGCGGAGAGCCGCCCGCGCCAAAACGCTGGAACGCGCCTCCGGTTATTTTCTGACAAAAAGCAAGCTGCACCGCTCCGCCCAGGAAGCGGTGGAGAAAGCCCTGCGCTACGGCTATGTGGGCCGCAAGCGCAAGAAGCGCGAATTCCGCTCCCTGTGGATTGTGCGCATCGGCGCAGCATGCCGCGAAGCGGGCATTTCCTACAGCCGGTTCATGGACGGCCTCAAGAAGTCCGGAATCGAGCTCAACCGGAAGATTCTGGCCGACCTCGCTCTGAACGATGCCGACGGATTCCGTTCGCTCGTCGAGAAGGCGAAGGGCGCAATCCCCGAAGTGAGTTAAGCCATGGAATCAGTTCGCGAAGACGGATCCGAATTCCTCGCCAGTCTCGAGGAGCGCATCGTCAAAGCGGTGGAACTGGTGGCGTCCCTGCGCACGGAAAAAGCCGCGCTCGACGCGAGGCTCGAATCCACGCTTTCGGATAAAGCCGCGGCCGAACAGGCGCTGGCCGATTCCCGCGAAGAGGCGGCGGCGCTCCGCAAGGAGATCGACTCGCTCAAAGCCGAGCGCAAACAGGTGCGCACGCGCATTGAAAAACTGCTCGGGCAGATGGATCTCCTGAGCGCCGGCTGACACCCCTTATGGAGACCGGAAACAGGGAAAAACGTCCAATCCGGGTCACCATCGCCAACCAGTCCTTCACGCTGGTCACCTCGGGTGACGACCGCGAAGTGCTCGAACTGGCGAATCAAATCGATGAACTCATTGCCGGGATTGCCGCCCGCTCCTCGAATGCGGACACCGCGCGGCTGGCGATCCTGGCCTGTTTGCATCTCGCCGACCGCCTGCGCACCACTGAGCAGGAACTGAAGGCCATTCGCGACCGCGTGGAACAGCGGGCCAAACATTTCCAGGGCCTGCTTGACCAGGTGATGGAGTGAATCCTCTTCCTCTGAAATGAATCCTCTCTTATCCATACAGACTCCCATCCCGTTCGACCAGATCCGGGCGGAACATGTCGAGCCGGCTTTGGACGAACTGCTGCGCGAAGCGCGCGGCGCCATCGATGCCATAGCGGCGCAACCGGGTCCCCGAACGTATGAGAGCACCCTCGCCGCGCTCGATGCCGCCACCGAAAAGGTGGAATATGCCATGGGTTTGGTGCGGCACCTCGAGGGCGTCACCACCTACCCGGAACTGCGCGCCGCCCACAACGCCGTCGAGCCCAAGGTCAGCGAGTTCTATTCCCGCATCCCGCTCGATGAGGGGCTCTGGCACTGCCTGAAGTCCTATGCGCAGACCGCCGAGGCCGCAAACCTCACCGGCGACCGCAAACGAAACCTCGAGAAGACCCTCGATTACTTCCGCCGCCATGGCGCGGATCTCGATGCCGCCGGCAAAGCCCGCCTTGCCGCCATTGATGTCGCACTCGCCGAACTCACCACGAAGTTCTCCCAGCACGTGCTCGACGCCACCAACGCCTACGACGAGGTGTGGACCGGCAAAGAGCAACTGTCGGGATTGCCGGAGAGCGCCGTGGACGCGGCGGCGGCATCCGCCAAGGCGAAGGGCAAGGAAGGCTGGCGGTTCACCCTCCAGGCGCCGAGCTACATCGCGCTCATGACCTACCTCGATAACGCGGCGGTCCGCGAGCGCTTCTACCGCACCTACATGACCCGCGCCTCGAGAGGCGAACTCGACAACTCCTCCATCGTCCCGCGCGTCCTCGAACTGCGCAGAGAGAAGGCGCGCCTGCTCGGCTTCGCCGACTTTGCCGACCTTGTTCTCGTCGACCGCATGGCCAAGACCGGCGCCCGCGCCATGGAATTCCTCGAGGATCTGCGCGGCAAGAGCGTTCCCTTCTTCGAACGGGAGAACACGCAACTGCACGCTTTCCGCAGGGATTTGGAAGGAGACGGCGCTCCCGGCTTGCAGGCCTGGGACATCGGCTACTACGCCGAAAAGGAACGCAAGGCCAAGTACGATTTCGACGAAGAGGAACTCCGCCCCTACTTTCCCGTGGAACAGGTGGTCGCCGGAATGTTTGAAACGGTGACGCGCCTCTATGGCGTCGCAATGCGCGAAGTCGCGGGCGTACCCGCCTGGGACAAGGACGTCAAATACTACGAAATCCTCGAGGGTTCGCAAGTCCTCGGCGCATTCTACGCCGACTGGTTCCCCCGCGAAAACAAGCGCGGCGGAGCGTGGATGGACGCATTTCTTACCGGTTCCCCCGCCGTCCCGGGCCGCGTCCACATCGGAGCCATCAACGGCAACCTGACCCCTCCGGTGGAGGGCAAGCCGGCTTTGCTGACACACCGGGAAGTGGAAACCATCTTTCATGAATTCGGCCACCTCCTGCATCACTGCCTCAGCCGCGTCGAGGCCCGCGGTCTTTCCGGCACCAACGTCGCCTGGGATTTTGTCGAACTGCCCTCGCAGATCATGGAGAACTGGTGCTGGGAGCGTCAATCCCTCGATCTCTTTGCGCGCCATTGGAAGACCGGCGAGGCGATTCCCGAAGACCTCTACCGCAAGATGCGCCAGGCGCGCAACTACCGCGCCGCGAACGCGCAAATGCGCCAGTTGAGTTTCGGCTTCGTCGACCTCAAACTCCACCGCGAATATGATCCGAACCAGGATGGAAGCGTGGTCGCGTATTCCCGCCGCATCCTCGAGCAGTTCTCCCCTGCCCCGCTGCCGCCCGAACACGCCATGATCCTCGCCTTCACCCACCTCTTCGGGAGTCCCGTCGGCTACGGAGCCGGCTACTACTCCTACAAGTGGGCGGAAGTGCTGGATGCCGACGCGTTCTCACTTTTCCTCGAGAGAGGCGTCTTTGATCGAGAGACCGGCTTGCAATTCCGCCGGCGGATCCTCGAAAAAGGCAACAGCGAGGAACCAGCCGACCTCTACCGCGGCTTCCGTGGCCGTGACCCGGAACTGAGCGCGCTGCTGGCGCGTCAAGGATTACAGTGACCCTCGCGGCCCCGATGATAGAATGAAACCCTAGGAGAACCCATGCGACGCGCCTTCCTTTCCATTTGCGCCCTTCTGGCCTGCCTGCCCCTGGCCGCGCAATCCGGCAACACTCCGCGGCATGCTCCGCCCCTCGAGATTGCAATGCCCGATGGGACGAAGGTGAATCTCTCCCGGTGCGCGGGCAAGGTCTGCGTGGTCGAATTTCTGTTCACCACCTGCCCCCACTGCCAGGACACCTCGCGCGTCATGTCCAAGCTCTACTCCGAGTACGGCGCGCGCGGGTTTCAACCCCTGGGAGCCGCCTTCAACGAGAACGCGATGCTGCTGGTTCCGGAATTCGTTCGCAACAACAACGTCAACTACCCGGTGGGCGTCCTGCCGCGCGAAAAGGTTCTCGACTATCTGGGTTACAGCATGATGGCCCGGGTGATGGTGCCCCAGGTGGTCTTCATTGACCGCAAAGGAACCATCCGCTACCAGTCCTCGATCGACGGCGGGGAGAACCTCCACTCCGAAGCCAGAATGAGGCAGATTATCGAGGAGTTGCTCAAGGAACCGGCCGGCGCCAAAAAGACTGTGTCGATGAATAAGAAATAGGGGAATGGATTGGATGAAACGCAGAGATTTTTGTCTTAGTCTGGCCCCGGCGGCCCTCGCCGGAATCGCCCAGGGCTCCGAGGTCCCGCGCCCGGCTCCGGATATCGTCATCAACATGCCCAACGGCAAGGCGCCGATCCGCCTGAGCCAGTTCAAGGGCAAAGTGATCGCGGTGGAGTTTCTGCTCACCTATTGCTCGCATTGCCAGAAAGCCTCCCGCACCACGGAAATCATGTACCGCGAATACGGCTCGAAGGGCTTTGCGGTCGTGGGCGCCGCCATCAATCCGGGCGGCGATGTGAACGCCTACGCTCGCGATCTCAACCTCACCTTCCCCGTGGGAGCCGTACCCCAGGAAGTCTGCATGAGCTTCATGCAGGTCCCCATGACGGCACGTCTCCTCATGCCCCAGGTCGCTTTCATCGACAAGGAATTCCGCATCGCCGCCCAGTATTCCGGCGACGCCAATTTCTTCCAGTTCGACGAAGAGAAGCAGATGCGCGAGCAGATCGAGAAGCTTCTGCATCAGGGCGGCGCTCCCGCCGCCAGACGCCCGGCGCGGAAGAAATAGCGAACCCGCGGCGGTTCTCTCAACAGCAGCGATCCCATCTTTCGCCGGACGCGGCGGAATCGCACGGTGCCCGACGTGCATAGCCGTATACGGCGTCATTGCATTCACTCGGTTACATCATGAATATCGGACGATTCGGCCCATTATTCCTGTTGCTGTTTCCGCCCACTGTGGCAGGTCAAGCGCCGTCGTCCTCACGGCGCGTGTCCTTCGGCTTCGTCGGGGGCATACCTCTGACGCGGGATTTCCCGATCTCCAGAGCGTTTTACACAACCTCGGTGACTTACAAAGATCCGATCGCCTTCGATTGGTTCTCCGATACCCGGACCTTTCTTGCGGCTCTGTCCGTCGAGATTGACCTGGGCAAGGGATTCTCTCTCGAAGCAAATGCCCTGCACCGTATCCTTCACCTTCAAAGACGCAATGTGTTCTCCGACGGGTCTTCACAATATCTGGGCGAGTCCACCCCGATCACTTGGGAATGGCCGATCATGGCAAAATACCGCTTACCACCACGCGGGGCCATATGGCCATTCATCGAGGCGGGGCCGTCGTTCAGAACGCGTCACCGTGCTTGCGAAGTACCGGTTTCTGCCCGAATCGAAGATTCGCCCCGTGCTCGAGGCCGGACCCTCGTTCCGCGCCGCGGGCAACCTGAATGGCTTTGATCCTTCAACCTACGGCTTCACAACCGGTGGCGAATCGAGACGCGCTACAAGACAATGAAGATCAGCCCGGTACTGCGGTATACACGCTGGGCGGAAGATCCGGCCGGGACTGTTCGATCCGCCGGCTCCGCACGCGATCAGATGGAACTGGTGTGTTCGTTCACTTTCTAGCTCCGCATGCTGTCGAGTGTTGCGCAACCGCTCCTTTCTCCTTTCCCGCCTTCGGCAGGTGATCTATGTCCGGACAGTTGATCCTCTTTACCGCTATGACTTCCTGGTGGGAGCGCCGGCATGAAGCAATATCTCTTCAACGCCGGTGCCCGGCCTTGCAACAGTCGATCATGGCGCGCGGTGTTGTCCGCCAATGCCCTGGTTTTCAGGGCCACGCTGAAGCATTTCGTGGACGAGTGCTGCATCCTGGACCCACAGGGCACGATCAGCAGGGACGAGATGTACTCCGGACCGCAACGGGCAACGCGGCAAGGGCGGGCTGGTCTTAGCCGCCGGATGAGGCGGGCGAAAAATCGTCAGGCAGCCTCTCGGGGCTTGACCTGCCGTTCAATCGCCTTTCCAACCTCCCGCTGCGCCATGCGCAGATCGTAGAAGGACTGGAGGTTAATCCAGAGATCCGGGGTGGTGCCGAAGTACCGTGCAAGCCGCAGGGCGGTATCCGCGGTGATGCTCCTCCGGCCACGAACGATATCATTGAGGCGCGTGGGGCTAACCCCAAGCGCCCTGGCGAGGGCGCTCACGCTCATTCCGAGGGGGATCAGGTACTCCTCCCTGATCGTTTCTCCAGGGTGCGGGGGCTTCATGGGCATGGCAGTTCCTTAGCATCGCCGTCCCGCCAGATGAAGCAGATCCGGTACCGGTCGTTGATCCGTACACTGTGCCGGCCAGCGCGGTCGTCCTTTAGATTACTGCTTCGAGGTGCAGTCCGGGGCTTTTCAAATCGTGCAGCGTCCGCGCGAAGTGCAGGATGGCGAGTTTGCGGTACGCGGTCCTGGCGATGGCTTCAAACTTCCGGGAGCGGGACATTGCCTGGTGGACGCGGCGGAAACGAAGCGGCTAGAATAAATAAAAGCGCGCCCGTAGCTCAGCTGGATAGAGCGCTTGCCTCCGGAGCAAGAGGTCAGAGGTTCGAATCCTCTCGGGCGTACCACCCCCTCTAGTGATTTCGAATGTTGCGGTCCGGAGCGGCGACGGATTCCGGCATGAAGGGCGCCCCAGAATTTGACTCCCCGATCCAGCCCAAAGGGTTCACTGCTCGAATGGCTGCCATCCTGGCCTGATGCCGATCAACTCCGGCAGCACGAAGATAAAGTCTTCCTCGTATTAACATTGATCATTGGCGCCACAGTCGGTCTGGTGGTGGTCGCTTTCATTCTCCTCACCGAAAATCTCGCCTCGCGCATGTACCCGCAAAACGCTGCTGCCTGGCGCGGGCTCCTCATCCCTGTTTTCGGGTCACTCGTGGCAGGCATGCTTCTGTACCGCTACTTTCCCGACGCCCGCGGCAGCGGCATTCCCCAGACGAAGACGGCATTGTTCATCCGTGACGGCTACATCAGCTTACGCACGGTCATCGGCAAGTTCGCGCTCTCCTCATTCACGCTGGCCAGCGGAATGTCATTAGGCCGCGAAGGGCCCTCAGTGCAGGTGGGCGCAGGCATCGCCTCCGTGTTGGGCCGGCGCCTGGGTTTGAGTACGGCCAATGTCCGCGCACTCGTTCCCATCGGCTCCGCCGCCGCTCTGGCTGCCGCGTTCAACACCCCTATTGCCGCTGTGCTCTTCTCTCTCGAGGAAGTTTTGGGCGATCTGCACGCCCCCGTGCTCGGCTCGATTGTCCTGAGTTCGGCCACCTCCTGGATGGTACTGCACCTCCTGTTGGGAGACGAACCTCTCTTTCACGTTCCCGCCTACCAACTCGTCCATCCCATCGAGTTCACTGTCTACGCCCTGCTCGGCGTCGCCGGCGGTCTGGTCTCCACCCTGTTCGTGAAACTGCTGCTTTGGCAGCGGAAGCATTTCCTGTCCATGCCGAAATCGACGCGCTGGTTCCAACCGGTGGCGGGCGGCTTGACGGTGGGCATCCTCAGTTGGTTCGTCCCCGACGTCCTGGGAGTCGGCTATGCGCACGTCAGCGCGGCGCTCAACGGGCAGATTGCCGTCAGTGCGATGGCCATATTGGCGTTTCTGAAAATCATCGCCACCACAAGCTGCTACTCATCCGGCAACGCCGGCGGCATCTTCGGCCCCAGCCTTTTCATCGGCGCGATGATGGGCGGAGCCGTGGGTGGAGCGGCGCACCAACTGCTCCCGGATTACACCGGCAGCATCGGAGCCTACGCCCTGGTCGGCATGGGCGCCGCGTTCGCCGGAATCGTCCGCGCTCCCCTCACCTCCGTCATCATGATCTTCGAGATCACCCGCGACTACTCCATCATTGTGCCGCTGATGATCGCCAACATGATCAGCTATTTCATCTCGGCGCGATTGCAGGAAGAACCGGTCTACGAAGCCTTGCAGCACCAGGATGGCGTCCATCTCCCCGCCGGAGCGAGACAGAAAGAGCCTTCCCTTGTGGTCTCGGATGGAATGCGCCCTGCTTCGGACCTGCTTTGGGCCAAGGACACGGTACGCGAAGCTCTCGATACCAGGAAGGGAGAGCAGACCGCCTGGCCCGTAGTGGATACCAACGGCTTGCGCGGCGTGCTGTCCCTCGCCCAGCTGGAACAGGCGGCAAAGGACGGCCGTGCCGCAACACGACTCGGCGACCTGCTCGCTCCGGAGGACCCCGAAGATCCAAAAACGGCCGAGCATTTCCCCCACGTCCATCCCGACCACTCGCTCGACCTCGTCCTGCGCCGCATTGCCTCCTCCGGCATGAGCACGCTTCCCGTTGTCAGCCGGGCAAATTTACGGGAGATCGTCGGCGTCATTTCGATGAACGACGTTCTGAACGCCTACGGATTCGGCAAGCCGTCGAAAAAACCCGAGGAGCCAACGACCCCGCCCCCCGTCACCAGGCTGACCAGAATTCTCGCTGTCGTCGTGGGCGTAGTGCTCGTGATCGTCATGATCAACTACTTCTACCGCACGCAGCGCAGCGAGCGGGCCCAGATGGCCTTCGAGGCCGGGAATGAGTTCATGCAGCAGGAGCGCTACAACGAGGCGGTCGAGCAGTACCGGGAAGCGCTTTCCATCTCCCACACCAACGAACACCGCCTGGCGCTTGCGCAGGCTCTCGTCAGGGAAGGCAGGTGGAACGAGGCGGAAATCTATTTGCGCGAACTGGTGCGCGCGAATCCGAGCAGCGGCCCCGCGAACCTCGGCCGGGCCAGGGTTGCCGCCGGACTGGGGAACATTCAGGATGCCGTAGCGTACTATCACCGCGCCATCTACGGATCCTGGCCCGCCAATGCGCAGCAGCATCGCATGGAGACGCGCATCGAACTGGTGAACGCGCTGGCCAAAGCCGGACAAAAGAAGCAGGCCCAGGCGGAGTTGCTCGCCCTTGTCACGGAGATGCCCAACGATCCGGATCTGCGCCACAAGGTCGGAAACATGCTGCTCGATTTCGGAATGCCCAAAGAGGCCGCCGATGTGTACCGCGCCGCCGTTCAGCACGACAACACCGACGCCGCGGCCTTTGCCGGACTTGGCAACGCTCTCTACGCCCAAGCCGACTATACGAATGCGCAAAATGCCTACCGCAACGCTGCGCGGCTCGCCCCGGATAATGCCATCTGGGCGCGCCGCGCCGACCTCTGCGGACAGATCCTCGCTCTCGATCCGGCCGCGCGGCGCATCCCCGTTTCCGAGCGTTACAAGCGCAGCTTAAACCTGCTCGAACTCGCCCTGGCCGCGCTCGATCAGTGCGGCGCCGATCTGGCCCCGGACCAGGCGGCCCAGGCACGGAAGGAACTCGCCAGCCGCGCCAGACCGAAATCCTATGGGGACGCTACCGAGAGCAACATCTCGCTGGCCGAGCAGCTATGGGGCGCCAGAAGCGCGCAGTGCAAGGCGGCCTCCAGCGTCGATGAGCCGTTAACCAAAGTGCTGGAACTGCTCTCCAGGTAGCGTGCGTTACGCGCTCCCGGCGCGCCGCACCTTCGGCTTCTCCTCCTCCACCGCCGTCTCCGCCGGCTTCTTCAGCGCCGCCAGGCTCGCCTTCAACGCGTCCATGATGTCGATCACCTTCACCTGCTGTGCCTCCGCCGGAGCCACCACTTCCTGCCCCGCGATCTTCGCCTCGATCATCGCCCGCAGGTTCTCCCGATAGTTGTCCTTATATTTCGATGGCTCGAACTTCGCCGCCAGCCCTTCCACCAGCATCATCGCCATCCCCAGTTCCTTCTCTTTCACCGTGGAGGAATCCGTGCGAAACGCTTCCGTCTTGCGGATCTCGTCCTCGAAGTACATCGTGTGCAGGGTAATGCCCTGCGCCGAGGGACGCAAAATCACGATATGCTCGCGGTTGTGCATGGCAATCTTCGCCACCGCGACATATCCGCTCCGCTTCAGAGATTCAAACAGCAGCGCGTACGGCTTCTCGCCGGCTTCCTCCGGAGCCATGTAATAGGAACTCTCGTAATAAATCGGATCGACTTCCTGTTCCCTGACGAATTCGAGAATCTCCATCACCTTCGCGGTTTTCGGAGCCATCTTCTTGATTTCTTCGTCCTCCACCACCACGTAGCGATCCTTCTCGTACTCGTAGCCCTTCACAATCTCGCTACGGGAAATCTCTCTATCCTCCGCCGCGCAAAATATCTTCAACTTCACACGTGAATGATCGTGTTTGTGCAACTGGTTAAAGCTGATCGTCTCCGCCCGCGCCGCTGTGAACAGCTTGACAGGAAGAGAAACAAGGCCGAATGTGAGATGACCTTTCCAGACGGTAGCAGCCATTGAACCTCCGGGAATTCGCCTCCCTCCATCATACCGGCCGACGCTACAGAGAACTACAGGGGACAATCCCGATATAATGCGACCATGAAATGGACTCAGAAGCTGTTCCAACGCCGGCATCGCTCTCTTTCCCGCCGCCGCTTTCTCGGCGCCACTACGGGAGTTATGGCCGCATCCACTTTTTGGGCCGATCAGGATCTGGAAGCCGCCATGCAGCGTGTGAACACGAACTCCAAACCTTCCGACCTCAAGATTACGGACCTTCGCGTCGCCACCGTGGCCCGCGCCCCAATGACCTGTCCCCTGATCCGCATCGACACGAACCAGGGAATCTACGGACTCGGCGAAGTCCGCGATGGCGCCAGCAAAAACTACGCGCTGATTCTCAAGAGCAGGCTGCTCGGTGAGAACCCCTGCAACGTGGACAAAATCTTCCGCAAGATCAAGCAGTTCGGCGGCCACGCCCGCCAGGGCGGCGGTGTCTGCGGCGTCGAAATGGCTCTCTGGGACATCGCCGGCAAGGCCTACAACGTCCCCGTCCATCAATTCCTCGGCGGCAAATTCCGCGACCGCGTGCGCTGCTACGCCGACACCACTGAGTCCCACGATCCGCAGGTTTTCGGCAACCGGCTCAAAGCCCGCATGCAGGAAAAAGGATTCACCTGGCTCAAGATGGATCTCGGCGTGGACCTCGTCGCCGACAAGCCGGGCATGCTCACTCGCCCCGTCGGCGCCGACGAGCGGCAGTTCGCCCGCACCCAGCACATGTTCACGGGAATGGAACTCACCGAGAAAGGCATCGCCACCATGTCCGAATTCGTCGGTCAGGTCCGTGAAATCATCGGCATGGACGTACCGCTCGCCGCCGATCACTTCGGCCACATCGGATTGAACTCCTGCATCCGCCTCGGCAAGGCGCTCGAAAAGCACAACATGGCCTGGCTCGAGGATATGATCCCCTGGCAATACCCCGAACTCATGCGCAAAATAACGGACTCCGTCGACATCCCCATCCTCACCGGCGAAGACATCTACCTCAAGGAAGACTTCATCAAACTAGCCAGCATGCACGCCGTCGACATCGTCCATCCCGACCTCGCCACTTCCGGCGGCATCCTGGAAACGAAGAAAATCGGCGATGCCTGTATGGAACACGGTGTCGCCATGGCCATGCACTTCGCCGGCACTCCCATCAGCTTCATGGCCAACGTACACTGCGCCGCGGCCACCGAGAACTTCCTTGCCCTCGAGCACCACTCCGTCGACGTTCCCTGGTGGGAAGACCTCGTACACGGAGACAAGCCCCTGTTCGACAAAGGGTTCGCGAAGGTGCCGGACAAGCCGGGCCTCGGCATCACCTTGAACGACGAAGTGGTCAAGCAGCACCTTGCCGAACCGGGTTACTTCGAGCCTACTCCGCAGTGGGACAAGGACCGCGTCAACGACCGCCTCTGGTCGTAATCCAAATCCGCGGAAGGACAGAGCCGGCCGTGCGACGATAGAGAGATGTCCGACCGGCTCACCCTTTCCTGCTGGATCCGCGGGTTTCAGCCGCTCTCGATGCTTACTCATTGGGAGCGCCTGCTGCGCATGTTCCCTTACTCCAGGTTGGGAGATCGCTTCACCACTTGCCGCATCTACGCCGTGGAACTGAGCGAACCCGTTCTCTTCGAAAATGCCTATCGCCCCCCCTTTGATCCGGGCGAAGCGATGCGCATGGCCCGCGATTATCAGCACGAGGACAGCGCCTACCAGGTGGAAGCCTACTGGGACCTGATCCACAAAGACGCGGATTGGGCGTTAGGCCCCGTCCCCGTCTCCCTGTGGTGTTTCGGTCCCGGCTTCGTCAACGAAACCGGTGACCATCTCCGCATCGAGTTTGGCCCGGAGGATGTGTTCCTTCCGGTTCCCGGAGATGACACCAGCCTGCGAGCCTCCCAAACCAATCTCCGCAGCCTCACACGCCTTGTTCAGGAAATCGGACAGAATCTCCCCGTCGATCGTCTGCATCTGTGGTCGGAATCCGGCGCGAACTTCGCTGAAAAGCTGGAGCGCGCCGTCGCCGGAGGCGGCAGCGGCCTAGCGCTGCAGTAACTCCGCCACTGCTTCCAGAAGCATATTTGGCAGGTACGGCTTTTGTAGAAACGCAACCCGCGCTGTGGGAGGAAGCCCCAGGTTGTCGACGTCCATCAGGCTCCCGCTCGAAACCAGGATGCGCAAGTCCGGGCAGAGCCCCACGACGCCGGAGAGCAGTTCCATCCCTCCCATGTCCGGCAGCCAGTGGTCGAGCACCGCTACGTCAAAGGGATTTCGGGCCTGATCAATGGCCGCCAACCCCTCGCGCCCCGTCGAGCGGCACACTACCTCATGCCCTTGACGCCTCAGATAAGTCTCCATCAACTTCAACAACGGAGCTTCATCATCCACCACCAGAATCCGTGACATCTTCTTCGAGTTAACGGAAAGAGACGGGAATTGCCCCGGGACTGTATGTGATGCCCGCCGTTGCCCGGCTCCCCACCCGCCGAAACGAGGAAGTGGTGACGTTCAGACGGCGCACATCCACGTTCGCGCTGAAGCTGAGGTCCCGCCAAAAGCGGTAGTTGAACGCGGCCCCGCCGCCAAAGCTGGCAAACGTCCCGCTATAACTCCCAAACCCTGAGGTCTTGTAATAGCTTGCGGTGCCGGAAGCCGACCACCGGTCGTTGCTGTTGTACGTGTAACTGGCGCTCGCATTCTCCCCCCGGCTCAACAGAAGTACGCCGTTTCCCGGACTCGCTCCGCGGTTATACGAAAATGAAACGTTGTTGTGCCGCGACCGGCGATCAATCATTACCTGTATGACGGGCGAGTAGTTGATGGCATTGAAAGCCTCCCGCCCGGTGGTCTGGCCGAGCAACTCCTGGATCACCGGATCCAGCGTCACCTGCCGGACAGCCGCAAAGTCGGACTTCATCCCTCCTCCACTCAAGGTGACCGTCCAATAGCGGTTCAGTATCCGTCGAAGCGCCACGTTGACAGAGTTCACGTCGGCCTCTCCGAAAACTCTCGGGTAGTCCACGTGGAAATATTGGTAGGTCACCCCCACCACCGTGCGGCGCGTCACCTGCCGTGAGAATTCGCTGAAAGCCCTCTGTCCGTTCACTCCCACCAGCACCTTCGATTGCCGCCGGACAGCGAACCCCGATCCACCGACGTTCAGAGAATTGCGAGCACCGATCTGAATCGTATAGGCGCCCATCGCTTCCAGGAAATACGATCGGTTGTTGAACACATCGTTGATCGGCACTCCAAGCAGGAAAGGATCGAGCGTTCCATAGCTGAACACACCTCCCACCGGAAGAGTGCTCGTTCCCGCCACAATCTTAAGGATGGCTCCCGTACGCCGTGTGATCTGGGTTCCGTAATCCAGGCTCAGCATATGGTCGCTGCCGTCATAATAGGTCTTCGAACTGTAATGACGGTAACTGCCCTGATAATCCAACCCCAACCGCGATTTCTTCCAATCCCGCGTCCCGTACGCCCCTACGTTCGCCTCGACGCCGAAGAGCGTCCCGGGGTCGGTGATCTTGCCGTCCTGGTCCAACCCGACACCGATAAACCCATCGTCAACCACGCCGCGGACCGTCCCATACACACGAATGTTGGTCGGCTCCCCGCCTCGCGCGCCGGCGCCCCGCGCGCCGCGGCTCGAAACCGCCGGCCCCCCATACCCCGGGGTGGAAATCTGCCCTTGCATCACGCCCCCGACTATCAGCGCCAGGATGATCGTTAAAAACAAGTTAGTCCCCCACTGTTTCCACCAAGATGGACGCCCACCGCAACCTGTATAGCAGTCTGACAGGCGGTGGGAACCAAAGTCAAGGAGGGTAAAGGCTTAGGATCCGTGCCATGATCTCTCTGCGCGTTTTCCCGCGCACCATCGCGATGAATGTCTGTTGCCGCCCTCCTTGGCATCGCCGAACGTCCGTCAAACGCCAGGCGCAAGCTACGAAGAGCCACGTCCCACGCACTGCATTTTGCACCAGGAGGGAATGAGGACCATGCGCCATTCCCTTCTCCGTTCCACTAAGCCTGCGTGATGCGCCGGCGCCAATGTGCGGCCGCCTTCGCCCGGTTCCCGCACACCGCCATGGAGCACCATCGCCGCCGTCCACTCTTATCCTGAAAATACAGAATGCACGCCGGATTGCCGCATTTCCTCACTCCGGCACTCGCCCCTTCCACAACCAGTTGCGCCGCTGCCTGCGCCACCGGCAGCAGCAGGCCTGCCGCGTCCTCGTGGATTTGCACACGCTCCAACCGCCATCCTTTCTTTTCGGGAGCCAACCTCGGAAACGCCGCCTCCATCTTCAGCACGAGGTTGATCCACTCCACCCGCACAGCGTCCGCCACCTTCCCACTGGCAAGGCGCTCCAGAATTGAGCGCAAATCGGCTCTCAGTTTCATCGCCAGCGGCAAAACACCCCGGGCCTCCGGCGTTCCGCGCCCCGCTCCAAGAAACGCCGCCAGATCCTCCCAACTACCGATCGCTCCATTGGCGTCCCCACCCGGGTCAACCACAGTATTGGCAAAGTCGATGGCTAGGTTGTTCCCTATGAGGAAAAACCGTGCAGGCTTCCGCAATGCGCCCATGAAAATATTTTACACTAACCTGAATCCAACACAGTATGCGGTTAGTCTACTCAGGCATGACCACACACTACCATTCGCTTCCTGTCCACGGCATCGACATCTTCTATCGCGAGGCGGGGCCCAGGCACGCCCCCACAGTCGTGCTCCTTCATGGCTTCCCTTCCTCCTCTCATATGTACCGCGACCTCATCCCTCACCTTGCGTCCCGCTTCCACGTCGTTGCCCCGGACTACCCCGGCTTCGGAAACAGCGCCGCCCCCGCGCCCGGCGAGTATGCCTACACCTTCGAAAACCTTGCCGCCGCCATGGAAGAGTTCCTCCAAACTCTCGGCGTCGAGCGCTACACGCTCTACATGCAGGATTACGGAGGCCCTGTCGGCTTCCGCCTCGCGGCGCGTCACCCCGAAAGAATCCAGGCCCTGATCATCCAGAACACAAACGCCTACGAGGAGGGCATCTCCGAATCTCTCGCCCCGCTCGCCAACTATTGGCAGGACCGTTCAGCCAACGAAGCAGCCGTTCGCAGGTTTCTCGCCAAAGAGACCACACAGTTCCGGTACACCCATGGCGCTCGCAACCCGCAACTCATCAGCCCTGACGCCTACAACAGCGACCAGGCGTTCCTCGACCGCCCTGGCAACGACGCCATTCAACTCGAACTCCTGTTTCAATACCAGGACAACGTCACCCAATACCCGCGCTGGCATGATTACTTCTCGAGGCATCAGCCCCCCACGCTGATCGTTTGGGGGAAGAATGCGAATGCCGAACTGCACTTCCTCGACGGGGGACACTTCGTCCTCGAAGAAGCGCATGAAGACGTAGCTGCGCGCATTACGGCATTTCTCTCACGCCTCGGACTAGCCGGAGTCCGCCAATGAAGGTGCTCTCCGTCAACACGGGTAAGCCGCGCCTCGTACCGGCCGGAAACCTCAGCGTGCAGACCGCCATCTTCAAATCTCCCGTGCAAGGCAGGGTCACTGTTCGCGTCCACAATATGGATGGCGATCAGCAAGCTGACCTCACCGTTCACGGCGGCCCGCACAAAGCCGTCTACCTGTACCCATCCGAACACTACGGTTTCTGGTCGGAGGAACTGCCGGGAACCGAACTGCCCTACGGCATGTTCGGCGAGAACCTGACCACGCTCGGGATGGATGAGGAGACCGTCCGCATCGGCGACCGGTACCGTATCGGCTCCGCCACCCTCCAGGTCACACAACCGCGAATGCCGTGCTACAAACTCGGCATTCGCTTTGACCGCCCCGACATCGTGAAACGCTTCTGGCACAGCGGCCGGTCCGGCATCTACTTCTCTGTTGTCCAAGAGGGCGAACTCGCCGCGGGTGATTCCATCGAAACCGTCGCCTCTGCCCCGGACTCCGTTACCGTCGCCCAAGTCGTGCGCCTCGCCCGCGGCGGCGAAACGGAGGAGACGCTCCACCGCGCCCTCCGCGCACCCCTGTTCGGAGGCTGGAAAGAAGAGCTCGAATCGCGGTGGTATCATGCCCGCAATCTCTCGTGAACCAGGCCATCCATTCCATTCGCGCGCGGGCGGTGAATGTCCCCATGCGACGACAAACTCGAAGCCACGGAAGCCGTCCGCATCCGGCGCGCTACTCAAAGCACTTGATCAGTTCCTCGGCGAACAACAGATGCCCACGGTCATCCGGATGATTAATCCCGTTGTTCAGGAGCGTGATGTAAGGAATCCCTTCCTTCCACAAATGCTCCCACCGCGCCGAGGCGTCCGCTAACGCGATGTGATGCCGCGAGGCAAACTCGCGCAGCGCGAGCACGTACGGCCGCGCGTCCTTGTCCCGCAGCGTATGAAACCCCATCATCGGCATCCGCGTGAAATGCGGCGTAATCAGAATCAACTCCGCCCCCAGTCCCTGCACCCTGTGCAGGATCTCCCCATACACCTGCTCCACCTCCTCCGCCTTCAACCCGGCATCGTTGACGAACTCCACCGTGACCAGATCCGGCTTCGCCGCCTCCACCCGCCCCCATTGAAGCCGCGCCGCCGCTTCGGCAATCGGAAACTTGTATTTCTCCGGATACAGCCACTGCCGCGAGTTCGATCCCCCCACCGCAACTGTAATCATTTCCACCGAGGCCTTCGGAAACTGCCGCCGCAGCATCTCGCCGAACACTGCCTGATACCGGTGCGCGGGAGAACTCGCATCGCCACCCTCCGTGACGCTGTCTCCCCACGCCACAATCCTTACCGTCTGGCCTGCCCGCAGCTTTTCGAGCGTCTTCGGAATCAACCCTCTCGTCGTTCCCGTCACCGCTTTCTCCGGCCCTTCTTCCACGGGGAACTCCTCTACATTTTTTCCGTCACTGAAGTACGGCACGTAGAGATTACTCAACCGCCGCTCGCCCTCGCGCAACTCCGGCGGCTCCGGACGCGTCAGGCGGCTCTTCCCCATCCGGATCTCCTCGCGCCCGTCAGCCAACCGGATTCGCGAATCCACTCTGCGCAGCGAATAGCAGTAGTCCACCATCACGGTGTCCTCAGCCGCCACGCGCGAATCCGGCCCCAACCCAAGCGTGCCCCAATCCTTGTCTACCAGGTAATCTTTGCCCTCCACCAATCGCACATCGCCTTTGCGCACCACCAGGCTCGCTGCATCGAATGCGCCGGGAGCCGGCACTTTCCCGTGCGTGTAAGCGGCAAGTTCCGGCAACACGGCGCCGGCCACCCAAGTCCGCGGCGCAACCGCGGCCAACTTCAGCGTCTCGCCGCGCACGCAGGCGCGCTCCGCGGGAGCCTGCGCGAACACATTCCCTTGAACGCAAAACATCAGCGATAAGCAATAAACGGCTCTCATGCATTCACCCCACTTGACAACGTATCGATAATCACGAAATAATGCCCCCATTTCACCTGGGAGGTCTACTGACCCATGTTTGTCCTGTCCCTTTCGCTGCTCCTGGCAGCTTCTCTCTCTTTCGCTCAAACCTTCACCGCCTCCATCTCCGGAATCGTCTCTGATTCCTCCGGAGCGGTTGTCGCCGGCGTTTCCATCAAGGTGACCAACACAGCCACCAACACCATCTTCCGCTCCACTTCCAACGAGTCGGGCTTCTATGTC
The DNA here is from genome assembly GCA_020847975.1 of Bryobacterales bacterium. GTDB lineage: Bacteria > Acidobacteriota > Terriglobia > Bryobacterales > Bryobacteraceae > CADEFT01. The sequence continues at coordinate 17,516 of JADLBD010000270.1, forward strand.
GTCAATGAACTCCCGCCCGGCACTTACTCGATCACCGCCGAACAGGCCGGCTTCCGCACCTACGCCCTCGATTCCTTCCCGCTCTCCACACAGCAGAAAGCCTCGCTCAACATTGCCCTCGAAGTCGGCCAGATCAGCGAACGCGTCCAGGTCACCGGCGAAGCCCAACTGGTCGAATCCACCAGTTCCACGCTCGGAGCCGTCGTCGAAAACAAACGCATCCTCGACCTCCCGCTCAACGGCCGCAACATCTTCAACCTCGCCGCGCTGGTTCCGGGCGTCTTCATGGTGCGGCAGGTCACCGGCATCGCCGACACTTTCACCGCCAACCGCTTCATCGTCAACGGAGGCCAGGAATCGACATCCGACATCATGCTCGATGGCGTCACCGCCACAGTGTCTCATAACATCTCCACCATCCCCGCCATCAGCGCCATCCCATCCGTCGAAGGCATCCAGGAATTCAAAATTCAGACCAACGCCTATTCGGCCGAATACGGACGCAGCGGAGGCGGCCTGGTCACCCTCGTCACCAAGTCCGGCACCAACGACTTCCATGGCAGCGTCTATGAATTTCACCGCAACTCCTTCTTCGACGCGAACAATTTCTTCGCCAATCGCGCCGGCCGCCCCCTCGCCAGCTTCAAACGCAATCAATTCGGAGCCTCCGGAGGCGGTCCTGTTCTCATTCCCAAACTCTACAACGGCAAGAACCGGACGTTCTTCTTCTTCAACTACGAAGGCCAGCGCATCCTCGCCGCCAGCCTCGCTCAGCACACGCTGCCCACCGAACTCGAGCGCGCCGGCAACTTCACCCAGTCCTTCAACAGCGCCGGCCAGATGAAAGTGATCTACGATCCCTTCAGCACACGTCCCGATCCCGCCCGCCCCGGCCGCTTCCTTCGCGATCCCTTCGCCGGCAACATCATCCCCCAGAACCGCATCGATCCGGTCGCGCTCGCCTCGCAGAAATACTATCCCGCCCCCAACAGCCCCGGACTTCCCTTCACCCGCCAGAACAACTTCGTCACCCAGGCCGCCATCCTTCAGCCGCAGGATCGCTACGAGTGGAAAATCGACCACGTCTTCGACGAAAAGCAGCGCATGTTCCTGCGCTACACGCTCATGGACAGCATGTATTCGAAGCCCAACTTCTGGGGCAACATCGTCGATCCCGGCTGCTGCGATCCCATGCTCCAGCGCCTCCAGAACGGAGCCGTCGATTACACCCGCACCATCAGCAACGCCAGCGTCCTCAACCTGCGCTACGGCTACGGCCGCGTCCGCGGGAACCGCTATCCCTGGTCGAAGGGCTTCCAGGTTTCCTCCATCGGCCTGCCCGCCGCCATCGACGGCATCTCGAACCAGCCCGTCTTCCCCACCATCACGATTCAGGACTACACCCAACTCGGCCCCAACGGCGGCGACGTTTACCTCATGGCCGATCAGACCCATAGCCTCATCGCCAACCTCTCCCACGTCCGCGGCCGCCACAGTATGAAGTTCGGCTTCGACGGCCGCTTCAACTTCGTCAACTACGGACAACTCGGCACGCCTTCCGGCGGCTTTAACTTCGACCGTCAGATGACCCAGGGGCCCGACCCGCGCACGCCTACCGCCATCGGCGGCAACGGCTACGCCTCCTTTCTGCTCGGAACCGGCTCCTCGGGCTCCATCTCCCACCAGATTCGCCCCGCCAACGCCAATCGCTACTTTGCCTTCTACCTTCAGGATGACTTCAAGGTGGCCAGAAAACTCACCCTCAACGCCGGTCTCCGCTGGGACTTCGAGAGCGGAGCCACCGAACGGTATGACCAGCTCTCGGCGATTGATCCCCTGGTCCGCAACCCCATCTCCGACAAAGTCGGCTTCGACGTCAACGGCGGAATCATCTTCGCCCCCACCACTCTCGGACGCCGCACCATCCGCAACACCGATCCGCGTCAGATCAATCCACGCCTCGGCCTGGTTTACGAACTCAACTCCAAGACCGTCATCCGCGCCGGATACGGCATCTTCTTCGGTCTCCCCTCCTATGCCGCCAACTCCAACTACACCGGAGGAGCCTTCAACTCCTCCACTCCCTGGCTCACTTCCCTCGACGGCATCACTCCCAATGACCTGCTGAAGAGTCCCTTCCCGAACGGATTCAACCTCGCCCCGGGCCGCTCCCAGGGCCTGCTCACGCAACTCGGGCAGGGACTCGGCGGCGGCTGGCCGGACACGCTCCAGCCCGTTTACAACCAGCAGTGGAACCTCAACATCCAACGCAGCCTCGGACGGAACATGGTCTTCGAAATTGCCTACGCCGGCAACAAGGGTACCCACCTCCCCTTCACCAGCTACCAGATCAATCAGCTCAGCGCCCAGCAACTCACCCGCGGCAATGACCTGCTCTCCCTCGTTCCCAACCCCTTCTACGGCTTCGTCAGCGTCGGCACGCTCGCCCAGCCCACCGTGCAGCTCGGCCAGCTCCTCCGCCCCTTCCCCGAATTCACCGGCGGAACCGCCACCAACCCGGCCTGGGGCAACTCCAACTACCACGCCCTCCAGACCCGCTTCGAACGCCGCTTCGCCGATGGCTTCAGCCTCCTCGCCTCCTATACCTGGTCCAAGACCATGAGCGACGGCCCCGACGGATTCTGGAACAACAACGGCGCCCAGATCCTCCGCGACTGGAACTGCCGCCGCTGTGACTACAGCATCTCCTCCTACGACCAGCCTCACCGCTTCGTCACCAACGTCACCTACGAACTGCCGCTCGGCAAAGGCAAGAAATTCGGCTCCGGCATGGGCCCCGTGCTCAACGCCATCGCCGGCCAGTGGCAGGTGAACGGCATCCTCACCATCTCCCAGGGACAGCCGCTGCGCTTCTCCACCCCGCAAAACACCAGCTATTCCTTCGGCGGCGGCCAGACCCCCGATGTCAACGGAAACGACCCCCGCATCTCCAACCGCACCATCGACCGCTGGTTCGATACCTCCGTCTTCAGCCAGCCGAAGGACTTCACCTTCGGCAACATGGCCCGCAGCATCTCTTCCCTCCGCAATCCCGGAGCCCGCGTCCTCGATTTCTCCGTCTTCAAGGAGTTTCATTTCAAGGAACGCGCGCACATCGAGTTGCGCGGCGAAGCTTTCAATTTCACCAATACGCCGCTGTTCGGAAACCCCGGCACCACCATCAATACGCCCACCTTCGGCGTGGTCACCAGCCAGGAAAATGCGCCGCGCCAGGTCCAGCTTGGCCTGAAGATCTACTTCTGATCTTTCCACAGACTGCCGCCCACCTTTCGCTCCGGGCGGCAGTCTTCTTTTTCACCCAAATATTTTCCTTGTTTCATCCAACAATTCGTGTATAATTTCCACTACTGAGGCTTGCGAAAACAATTCAGCAGCCATCCACTGGCCTTTCACATCATCCGTTCATGGGGAGCCAACACACGGAAACAAGGAGTTTGAATATGAGTGCGGCTCCGGCGCCCGGTTTTCAGAAATCCTTCCCCCTCGACCCCGGAATTCTCGGGGACAAGAGTGCTCTGGCGCTCGAACTTGGGGGCGCTACCGACATGGACGTGGCACTCGCCATCGTAACCAACAAACCCTTCCCCACCCGCCCCGATGGCGTCATCGATCTCGCCCACATCTCCCTTAACGCCGCCGGCGGCAACCCCGTCGCCTTCCAGGGCGGCAGCGGCCTCACCGTCGGCTTCCAATTTTCGGCCGGAGTCACCGCCGGTGCGGCCATCTTCGACGACCCGAATGCCGCCGTCAAATCTCTCGGCCTCGGGGAAACTCCGGGCCTCGATCTCTCCATCGGCGCCGCCGCCGGTTCCCGCTACGCGCTCCTCCGCACCGGCTATGCCGCCAGCGGCGCGGTCAGCGGCTCCCATCCCATCGGCGCCATCGGCAGCGTCACCTTCGGCGCATCCGGCGCATCCTCCGGCGTCAGCGCCGTCCTCCACCGCTTCTCTGACGCCACCGGCGCGGACGACGTTCTCTCCGGGGCCGTCCGTAGCTGGAAGCTCCCACGCCATGTCCTCACCGCGGACAGGATCGAACCCGCCACATGGGTCGCCGGTGAAGCCAGCGGTTCCTTCGCCGTCAAAATCGGAGCCAAACTCGGCTATGACTTCAACTTCGTTCGCGAGGTCAAGGCGTTCGGCCTTTCCGGCGATATCGGTCTCAAAATTGACGCCGCCGCTACCGCTACCTTCGGCTTCGAGGTAAGCGGCCGCTACCTGGTCGTCATCGGCCGCGAATCCTCCTCGCCGGCCGATGAAAAACTCCGCCTCCGCCTCTTCAAGCTCTCGAGCAGCGGCATGCAGTTCGGCCTCAACCTCAACGTCGGCGTCACCGGAGTGGAAACCCTCACGCCCGGCAAAGTCGATGACTTCGTGAAAGCCGTCTTCGGCGTTCATGGCGCACAGATCGTCAATGCCCTCGCGCAAATCGACAAGTGGACCGATCCCAACCTGAAAGTGGGCCAACTCGTCGCCGGCCTCATCAATGACAAGGCCCTCCAGCTTCTACAGGACCTCACCGGTGTCGATCCGAAAACGGCCTTCAATGAAGCCCGCGCCAAACTCCTCGACGCCATCCACCTCTACCAGAGCCTCCCCGCCAAGGTCGCAAGTGAACTCACCAGCCTCCTCGGCCAGCTCGACACCCCCGCTCTGAAGTCGCTCCAGGACGCCCTCACTCTCCTCTCGAGCGCCAACCAGGACACGCAGACAAAGGCTTTCCTTGACCTCCTCAGCGCCGCCGGATTCGCCGATACTCCAGCCGGAAAGCTCCTCACCGCCGCCGCCGATCGCGGTCTGCTCAACCTCCTCGACCGCCTGCCCGAGGTCCGCAACATCTCCGCCACCATCCAATCCGTCCTCGACGGCGGAATCATCGCCAAACTCCAGAGCTTCATCAACGAAAAACTCGATCTCAACAAATTCATCAACATCGCCAGCCAGACGGACTTCGACAAGCTCGATTCCTTCCTCGTGGGCAGGCTCTCCGCGTTCTTCGACAAGCAGCTCGCCTTCGCCCACCTCGACGAAATCCGCGCCGCCATCCGCCTTGTTACCAGCAAGCGTCAGGAGATTTATGACAAGGCGAAAGCCGCCCTCAACTCCCGCTACGGCCTCGAAGTAGCCGCTACCTGGCAGCGGACCAGCGCCAGCACCGCCATCGTCGACGCGGTCTTCGATACGTCCGACGCCAAGGCCCAGGCGCTGCTCAAGGATGTCCTCACCAGCGGCAATACCGGACTCGACAATCTCTTCACCACCGCGCTTCCCGCCGTGCAACTCAACGCCGCCGTCCTGACGCATGAGCTGACCCGCAAGAGCTCGCTCGAAATCACTCTCCCTCACTTCAATTTCCAGACCCAAAGCGTCACCACCGCGCTTGCGAACGTCCACCCCGAAGACGACGGCGGACGCATTCTGCTCTACGACGCCACCGGTTCCACCACCGTCAGTGTGCGCAACAAGTTCTCGAGCAGCCTCACCGTCACCATCGCCGCCGCCATCTCGAGGCTCGGCTTCTCTTCACCGGACCTGCGCATTCACCCCGGCGACGGCAACACCTGGACCTACCAGTTGCTCTACGCCAAACCCAAAATGAAGCGCGAGGAACTCGAAGCCGTCACCCGCCCCTTCCTCATCCAGTACATGGCGGACCATTTCTCCACAGGGACCAGCCTCAGCACCTGGTACAACATGCTGGAAAGCACTTCCGAAGAGAAGCTCCACAATGGCCCGGAAACCTACGGCGACCTCTGCGCTTCCTTCGAAGTCACCATTCCCGGCGACGCGCTCACCGCCTGGCTGCTCCCCATCGCCAATGTCAAAGCCGCCGCCCAGCAGATGTCCGTCGCCATCCAGCGCTCGCTCCAGTCGCACCTCACCACGTTCTATTTGAGCGACATCAGCAAACTCGCCAACCTCGCCTCCAGCGCCCCGCTCCTTGCCTGGGCTTCCCTTCCCCCCGCCGTCAACTTCAACGGCACGGACTTCAGCGAAACCGGCGGCGGCAATGTCTTCTGGGACCACGTCGACATCACCCTCCGCCGCGCCGCCGCGTCTCATTCCATCACCGCCGGCAATCTGCTGGCCATGCTCCCGGAACTCCGGTTGCGCCTGGAAGAAGCCGGCCTGCACAGCACCGTGCAGTTCTATCAGAACTCGGAAGCTGGAAAAATCCTCTCCGGCGCCATCACCCCGTTCGGCGACACGCTGTTTGAGAGCCTTCTCCTCTTTGAAGCGCAAATCGTCGAGAAGGCGAACGACGCCCTCAAAGACATTCAGAAGTTTCTCTCCGTCGCCGGAACTTCACCCACACAGGCCGTGAAGCGCCTCGCCGACTTCGCCGCCGACATCACTACCGCCTTCGGCAAACTCATCGGCAACAGCGTGTTTGCCGATCTCGCCACGTTCCGCGCCGTGGCTCAAATGGTGTTCGCCGAAGCCTCGCGCGCCCTCAGCGGCGCTCTTGCCGCTCAACCGCGCGCGATGCTCACCCTCGACATCCTCAATCCCGCGCCCCCGCGCGCTTTCCAACTCGCGGACTTCCTCAAGGGCTCCATCCCCGCCAGCGCGGACATTGCCGTCGCCCAGCGCCTGGTCACCGCCTGAAGACAGGCGGCGCGCCACGCGCGCGCCGCTTCCTTACTCTTCGCGAACGCCTGCCTACACCGCCACTGCCGTGTTCGCCGTCGCCAGAGCCTGCGCCACCGGCGCGAGTTCCTCTTTCTGCCGCCCGCTCAATTCGCTCACGAACGGCGGCACACTCCCCGTCCGCGCGATCCCGGCCAGTTCCGTCGCCGCGTGCAGCACACGTGCCGGACCCCACGCATCGCGCAGATCCTCATGCGCCAGAAACGCCCGCCGCACTTCCTCGGCCGGGCCGTAATCTTCCTTGTGGCACGCCTCCAGAATCCGGTTGCTTAACGCCGGAGCAAGGCATCCGCTACCCGTCGTGAATCCGGGTAATCCGAAATCCCGCAGGTGCGTGATCGCCGGACGTTCCCCAATCCCGCTCAACACTACGTTCCGGTCCACGCGCCGCAGCAGCGCCTCCAAATAGTGATCCACTCCCGGATCCTTCCGCACCACCGCATACTTGATCCCAACGCAAATCCCGTCACTCACCATCTCCGCCACGGCATCCAGCCCCGCTTCCAGATTCGCGCCGAAGTTGTGCTCGTCCTTCAGATAAAGAATCAGAGGCGTCCCCGATGCATCGGCGAACTCGCGCAATCCGCGCGCCAGCCCCGCCGCATCCCGCGGATCCCCGCACGGCAGATGCATCACCGCCGGGAACTTGTACCGCCGCAGCAGCGGCGCCTGATCCATCAACCGCCCGTAAGACGGGCCCGCGCTCGGAATCGCCCACAAATGACCGGCAAAGCCGTTCAGCCATCCGAGCATCTCCTCGTACTCTCCCAGGGTGACGTGATACAGAAAGGCGTTTCCTCCATACAGAAAACGCGTCATTCCGCCGGCTTCCATGTGTCGCACCAGCCGGTCATTCTCTCCCCAATCTATCCCCCGAGTGGCGTCATTGCGCCTGGCAAGGGGGGGCACGGGAAACACACCGCGCCAATCGGAAACCTTCACAGGATTCGTTCTCATTCCAGATTCGCTCCTAACAATTGCCTCAAGTTCAATGGGTAGCCGTGGCAATGGCGCCCAGCCGTTCACGAATCGTGTTCAAACTTGCCCGCAGACTCGATAGAACCGGAACCGGAAGCGGAGGCAGTTTCCTCAACAGCCGCGCCATCGATACCTGCGCCAGCACAATCGCATCCACCGGCTCCTGGCCCAGTTCCTCCAATGCTTCGAGCAACAGCTCATCATGATGAATATTCTTGCCGCCGAGCAATGCCTCATACGCTTCCGGCACCAGCTTGAACGTCAGATCCACTTCCACACCCGCGTCCGCGGCCACATCTTCGAGCAGCTTGCGAATCACCGCCTGCGTCGGCGGGAACGTCACCAGCACTCCCAACCGCCGCGCCGATGTCACCGCTTCCAACGCCAGTGCCTCATCAATCTTCACCAGCGGCAGCCCGGTCGCATCTTCAAGGCGCTTCATCATGTTCCGCGAAACCGCCGAGCACGTCACCATCGCCAGTTCGGAATTGTACGTATCGCGAGCCGCGCACAGCAGGTCGACAAACCGCTCCTCGGCTTCGCCTTCTTTTTGTCTCGCAAAGAATCGCAGAATCCCGTCATCCAGGAGATTCGTGATCTCCAACTCCGGCGCGTGATCCAGGTAATAATCGGCCAACATCGGAATGGCGGCCGGGGACGTGTGAATAAATGCCACCTGGCGTCTCATGGTTGCTACCACCAGCCCTCATTGTATGTCAGCCGCAAGTTCGGCGTATGCCAACCCGAGAACATCCTCCACCCCCGCCGGCTCACACTCCGCCAGGCGCCTCGCGAAACAGCGTATCCGCTCCCGCAGCGACTCGTCCCGGATATACTCCACCGGCGATTTCCCGTCCATACGCGCCATCATCAGCAGCGGCAGGTGCGCCACTGTCCCCGCCTCTACACGCTTGCCCGCCTCCAGCGTCCGCCAGTATTTCTCCGCGCAGCGCCGGTACAGGGCGGCGAATTGCGGCCGGAAAAAGCTCTTCAACAGCAGATGATTCAACAGGAAAGCGCAATCGAACGCCGGATCCCCATAATGAATCACCTCAAAGTCGATAGCTGTAACATGGTTCCCATCCACCATCAGGTTCTTCGGGCTCCAGTCTCCGTGCACCAGCCCCGTCCGCTCCGTATTGCACCGCGCAATCGCCGCCTCGAACAGCCTGGCCATCTCCGGATGCCTTGTTGCCGTAAACCGGTAATACGGATCGAGCCGCAGTTGATCGAATACCTCCAGGCCGGCGAACGCCTCCCGCAGGCGTGCGCTTCCCGCGCTCGCCTGCAACAGCGCCTTGTGCATCCGTCCGATGAACTCCGCCTGCTCCTCTGTCGCCTCGCCCGCTATCAGGACTTCTTTCCACGTCCGCTCACCGCGCGCCGCCGTCATCGCGAACAGATAGTTTTCCCGATCTTCGTACAGCACGCGCGGCACAGCGCCCTCGGGCAGGACATCCGCCAGAAACTGTATCGCCTCCGATTCCCGCCAAATCCGGTCCCGCCGCGAAAACCAGTCCTCCTGCACGCGCAACTTCGCAAGCGACTGCTTCACGATGTAACGCCGCGCGGGACCCTCCACCAGCAGCACATGATTGCTCACGCCCCCGCCCAACGCCGTTATCCGCAAGTCCTGCGCTGCGCAGCCCTCGCGCGCCGCCAGGTACGCACGGGCTTCGGGACCGTCCAACTCGATGCGGCCGCGCATACTCAGTAGGAGATTTTCTCTTCTTTCCTGGCCTTTAGATCTCGCAACTGCGACTCGATCTCCTCCACTCGCGCTCTCAACTCATCAATCGCCTGCATCTCCGGATCCGGCAGTTTCCCGTGCTCCAGCACTTCCACCGCCTCGTTGCGCGAACGCACGATCCGTCCCGGCACCCCCACCACGGTCGAATGATCCGGAACCGATTTCACCACCACCGATCCCGCCCCGATCTTCACGTGGTCGCCAATGTGGATGTTGCCCAATACCTTCGCCCCGGTCCCCACCACCACGTTGTTCCCAAGCGTCGGATGCCGCTTTCCCTTCTCCTTCCCCGTCCCGCCTAACGTCACGCCCTGATACAACAGCACATCGTCGCCGATCTCCGCGGTCTCGCCGATCACCACACCCATCCCATGGTCAATGAAGAACCGCCTGCCGATCGTGGCCCCGGGATGGATCTCGATTCCCGTGCAAAAGCGCCCCACCTGTGAGATCAGCCGCGGCAGAAACGGCACCTTCCTCCGGCATAGCCAGTGGGCCAGCCGGTGCAGCAGGATCGCATGAAAGCCCGGGTAACAGAACCAGATCTCCAGCACGCTCTTTGCTGCCGGATCTTCCCGAAAGATGGTGTCAATCTGTTCCCGAATCGTACGAAACATGGTCCAGTCCCTATTATTGCGCGGAAAAGAAGGCACAATGAAAAGAGTCTCGCATGTACATCTCCGCCATCGACGCCTGGGAAATCCTCGATTCCCGCGGCAACCCCACGGTCGCCGCCTCCTGCCGCCTCACCAACGGCATCCTCGCCAAAGCCCATGCCCCTTCCGGCGCGTCCACCGGCACTCACGAAGCCCTCGAACTGCGCGATCAGGACCCCTCGCGCTATGCAGGCAAAGGCGTCCTCCGCGCCGTCGAAAACGTGCGCGTCCACATCGCCCCCGCCCTCCTCGGCTGCCGCGCCGATGAGCAGGCTTCCCTCGACGCCCGCATGATCGCGCTCGACGGAACCTCCGGCAAATCCCGCCTCGGCGCCAACGCCATCCTCGCCGTCTCTTGCGCCGCCGCCCGCGCCGCCGCTCTGTCCTACGGCGTCCCTTTATGGCGCTACCTCGCTGGCGAGCGCCGCCCCTCCCTTCCCGTCCCCATGACGAACATCCTCTCCGGCGGCCTCCACGCCGGCCGCAATATCGAGTTTCAGGATTTCCTCGTCATCCCTCACGGCATTGAAGGCTACCCTCGCCAACTCGAGGCCATCGTGGCCGTGCACCGCCACACCCGCCTCCTGCTCGAAGAAGCCGGATGCCTCCTCACCGGCGTCGCCGACGAAGGCGGCTGGGGCCCGAGGCTCGAATCGAATGAGCGCGCCCTCGCCTTCCTCGCCCAGGCCATCGAACGCGCCGGCTTTGAACCCGCCGGCGAAATCTCCATCGCCCTCGATGTCGCCGCCTCTCACTTCCTTCGCGGCAATGCCTACGTCCTCGAAACCGAGTCCCGATCGCTTTCGAGCGAAGAGATGGTGGAACTGCTCGCCGGCTGGCGCGCCCGCTACCCCGTTACCTCCATCGAAGACGGCCTCGCCGAAGACGATTGGGAAGGCTGGAAACTTCTCACCGCGAGGCTCGGCGAGTCCACTCAACTCGTCGGCGATGATTTCTTCACCACTGACATTCACCGCCTCAATCGCGGCATTGCACAATCCTGCGCCAACGCGGTGCTCGTCAAAATGAACCAGATCGGCACCCTCACCGAAACCTTCGCCGTCATTGACCGAGCCCGCGAGGCCGGCTTCCGCGCCGTCATCTCCGCCCGCTCCGGCGAAACCGAAGATGATTTCCTCGCCGATCTCGCCACCGCCTCCGGAGCCGGACAGATCAAGATCGGCTCCATCACCCGCTCCGAACGCCTCGCCAAATATAACCGCCTTCTCGAAATCGGCCGCGAACTCCAGTCCTCTACCCCGCTGAAGTAAAATCAGGGGTGACCATGTACAACAGACGCCACTTCGGAAAACTCGCCCTGGCCTCCCTGCCTGCGGCCGCGGCTCTCGCCGGAAAGCCTGATTCCAGAATCAACGGAGTGTGGATCGGCGCTCAGTCCTACAGCTTCCGCACGCTCCCCTCCCTCGACGACGCCATCAAAGCAATGTCGCAGATCGGACTCAGCGAATGCGAACTCTGGCAGGGCCACGTCGAACCGCGGCAACAGCGGGGTCCCGAAGGGCGCGAGGAACAGCGAAAGTGGCGCGCCTCCGTCTCCATGGACCACTTCAAGCAGGTCGCCGCCAAATTCAAAGCCGCCGGCATCACTCTCTACGCCTACAACTACAGCTTCCGCGACGATTTCACTGACCAGGAAATCGAGCGCGGCTTCGAAATGGCGAAAGCCCTCGGCGTCAAGTGCATCACAGCCTCCGCCACCGTCTCCGTCGCCAGGCGCGTCGCCCCGATCGCCGAAAAGCACAAGTTGATCGTCGGCATGCACGGCCACGACAATCTCAAGGACCCTAACGAGTTCGCCCGTCCCGAGAGCTTCGAAAAAGCCATGTCCGAATCCAAGTGGATCGGCGTCAACCTCGACATCGGCCACTTCACCGCCGCCGGCTACGACCCCATCGACTTCCTCAACAAACACCACGACCGCACCGTGACCTTGCACATCAAGGACCGCAAGAAACACCAGGGCGCCAATCTGCCCTTCGGCGAAGGGGACACCGACATCAAAGGCGTCCTTCAACTCCTGAAGGCGAAGAAGTGGAAGATCCCGGCCAATATCGAATACGAGTACAAAGGCGCCTCCGATCCCCAAACCGAAGTCGCCAAATGCTTCGAGTACTGCAAGAAAGCTCTCGCCTGACCCCGCGTGGCGCGGCCCCTCCAGCCTGCGATCTCTTACGCCACATGGGGATTATAGCCCTGCACAATTGCTGCGCGGCACGGGTGCTCCTGTGTTCCTCCACAGATGCGCGCGCTCAGCTCTTTTGTTTTGGCATAAAGGGAGGGACTCCTATCTCGAGCTCAAAGACATCCGCGACGTACATCAGCCGTCTTGGCACTTCACTGATAAGGTTGAATATCAGGCCATATACGATCGGCCCAACTTTTGAAATTGCCCTCCCTCTTGACTTTCGCTTCGAAGCGGACGCCCTCTATAAGCGGCTGGATAGAGCGACATACTCCTTCCTATCGCCAAACTATGGCACAATTACGCGTGTCGCAGCAGGAACGTGGGAGTTCCCATTGCTGCTCAAGCGTGCGTGGGATCGCGCCCGTTACCACCCTTTCGCGGCCGCTGGCGGTACGTTTCGGCGTATCGAGTCATTCGATGGCAGCACGGAATACTCCGCTGGCGGCCAGCAGACACCATACAAGTTGAAGCGGTATCGGATTGAAGAGTCGCTCACGCACGGCGGTGTGGTGCTTGGAGCCGGTGTGCGGTTTACCGCCATCGGTCCTCTGAAGTTGACGCCTGAGATTCGATATACAAGGGGACTTCACTGAGGTTCTTGCCGTCCAGGAACCAAGTCGAGTTTCTGTTCGGTATCGGTTTTGACCACTTCTGACCCGATCACCGTCCCTCGGCGCCGCGTCATCCCAGCATTCCGGTCAAAGTTCCAAGCCGAGTTGAAAGCCGAAAAACCGGCGCCGCAACGCCCTGCATGAGGTGGCCTCTACAGGCTGCCGTGCCGGCGCTTCTGCCGGCTCCAGTCGTGCGTAATCCCGCGGGCCATCGCATGGTTATCTATCTGTGATAACCTTGAGCCGGATGGGCTCCTTCGGGCATGATCCAGGCACTGAAGCGCTCTTGGACTTGAATGGGCAGATCCTTGTCCTGGATGCTCGAGGCGCCTACACCGCCAGATTCTCCGTGCAACGTGTCGAGCGTACAGCGGATCGCCCTCACGGCTTGAACTACTCTCTTACGCTGCACGGCCCGACTGGGGAACGGTTGATCGGATTCGACAACGCCCACTCGATTTGAAAATCGCGCGGGCCTGGAGGACGGCAGAGCGGTCCTGCGGACCACCGGCATCGAATGGGCGAGACGCGACCGTACCGATTTAGAGATGCCGCAACCCTGGTCGCAGACTTTTGGGCTGAGGTGGATCGGTATCTGAAGGAGAAGGGAGTGTCCTGATGAAAACCCTGCGAGTGGGAATCGCCAGTTACGACGAGATGAAGGCCCGGACCCTGGCCATTGCGCAAGGAAAGCACAGGCCGGCCGCTGACGAGCCAAAGGTGTGGTTCACGTCGGCGGAGAGCTTCGCACGGGTGCTATCTGATCGCAACCGGGCAGTTCTGCAAATGATCGCCGATCGGGCGCCTGGATCGCTGGCGCAACTGGCGGAACTAACCGGCAGGCAGAAATCGAACCTCTCGCGCACGCTGAAAACCATGGAGCGGTATGGATTCGTGAAGCTTGAACGGGGACCTCGTGGTTCTGTCATTCCGAAGGTCCCCTACCAACGGATCTCCCTGGTGTTGCCGGTGTCACGATCAGCCCAGAAGCTCCCGGCTGCGTGAAGATGGAGCCGATTCGGCCGGGGTGGGATAAACGGCGCGTTCGAGAATACTCGAACAGGAAAGGGTCAGATGAGCAGATCCAAAACGCACCGGGCACATAACCAAGCAGCCGCTATGCGGATCGCTTCTGACCCCTAATCCGCCCCGGCCGCCATCGTATACCGCGGAGCCACCGGCGGCGGCACTGCCGCCGCCCCGAACTTCACCGACACGATCTTCGATATCCCGGGCTCCTGCATCGTCACCCCGTACATCGTCTCGCACGCCTCCATCGTCCTCTTGGCGTGCGTGATGGTGATGAACTGTGTCTGGTGCGACATCTCCTTCAGCAGCTTCACCAGCCGCGCCGTGTTCGCTTCGTCCAGCGCCGCGTCCACCTCATCGAGCACGCAGAACGGGCTCGGCTGGTAACGGAAAATAGCCAGCAGCAGCGCCATCGCCGTCAGCGACCGCTCGCCGCCCGAAAGCAACAGCACGTTTTGCAGCTTCTTCCCCGGAGGCGACGCCATGATGTCGATCCCCGATTCCATGCTGTTGCCCGGGTCCGTCATCCGCATCTCGCCCACGCCGCCGTTGAACAACACCGTGAACATCTGCTTGAAGTTCGCGTTGATCGCCTCGAACGCCTCGCTGAACCGCTTCCGCGATTCCACGTCGATCTCCGCAATCGCCTTCTCCGTATCCCGAATCGAATCGAGCAGGTCCTGCCGCTGCGTGTTGAGAAAATCGTAGCGCTGCTGCGCTTCCTGAAACTCCTCGAGCGCCTGCGGATTCACCGGACCCAGATTGTCGATCTTCGTCTTCACTTCCTGGTACTTCGCCTCGCAGGCCGACAACTCCGTCTCCTCCGGAATCGTCTCATCGCCTGAGGAAAGCTCCTCCAGCGCGCAGTTCAGTTCCTTCCGGCAGGTCTCTTCCAGGTACTGTAACTCCGATTGCAGCTTCACCAGTTGCACTTCAATGTGCCCCCGGCTCTCCTGCGCTTCGGCAAGCGTTGTGCGTAAGCCGCGCAATTGCTCCTCCGCCTGCGCCAGCGAGCCGCGCGCCTGCATCTCCCGCTCCTCGAGAACCCGCACCGTTTCCTCGAGCTTCGTGATCTCGCCCGTCAACTCCGTCAGCCGCGCGTCGATCTCCAGATTGTCCGAAAGCAGCCGCGCCCGGTCCACTCCCAGCCGCTGCATCTCGTTTGAAAGGTCCTGCCGCCGGTTGTGCAACTCCCGAATCTGGTTGTCCAGCCTCGCCCTCGCCGATTGCTCGGCGCGCCGCCGCTCCTCGAGTCCCGCCATCTCCGCCCGCAACGCGGCATGCTCCTCGGCCAGTTGCGCGTTCAGTTGCTGTAACTCGGCAAGCTGCTGCCGCGCCGCCTCGAGCGCCTGCTCTTCCCGCGTGCGATTCGCCTCGGCAATCTCGAGCTTCTCCTGCATGCCCGCCTGCCGCGTCCGCGCCTTCTCTCCGTCGCCGGCGAGCCGCTGCAACTCCATCCGCACTACGCTCAACCGTTGATTGGTGCGGTTCAGCTCCTCGGACAGCTTGCGCATTTCATGCTCCAGCGCCAGAGCGTCCTTCTCCTGCATCTGCTGCGCCCCGCGCAGCCGCTCCATGTCCTCCACCAGCAGCCCGATCTCCTCCTCAAGCCCGCTAAGCTGCTTCGTGGTCTTCGCCACCTGCGCTTCCTTCTCTTTGTGCGCCGCCGTCAACTCGCGCAGCTCCCGCTTCAACGCCAGCGGACCCGCGCCCGTCTTCTTGCCGCCGCTCACTGCATGTCCGTGGTAGGAAATCCCATCCGGTAAAAGGAAGTACAAATCCGGATAGTGCAGCGCCAGCCGCTGCGCCGATTCCCTCTCCTGCACCAGAAAACACCGCGCCAGCCGCGGGATCAGTTCCGTCGGCGCCTTCGTCAGCCCGTTCGTCATCTTCAACTGATCGCTCAGCCGCGCCACGATTCCTGTCTCCGGCCCGAGCGCCGGCTCCTGCGGCGCGCTCGACGGAATATTCATATCCGGCTCCGGATGCACCAGGAACGTAGCCCGCCCATCCAGGTCACTGCGCATCAGGTCCACGCCCCGGTGCGCCTCCTGCCAGTCCCGCACCACCACATACTCCAATTCCTCGTGCAGGAACTCTTCCGTCGCCTTTTCCCAGCCCGAATCCACTTCCATGAAATCGGCCAGCACGCCCAGCGGCTGCAACTCCCGCGCCTTGCCGCGTTCAATCGCCGTAAACAACCGCTTCACGGAATCCGTCGTATACGAGCGGTGCGAAAGGATTTCCTGCGTCGAATCCTTCCGCGCCTTGATCCGCGAAAGTTCGGCCCGCTGCGTCTCCAGCGCCCGCCGTGCTTCCCCCGCGCTCGCCTTCCGTGTTTGCAACTCCTCCTCGACGCCCCGCCGCCGCTCCATTATCGAGGTCAATTCCAACTGCCGCGCCGCGATCTTTCTGGCCAGTTCCTCCTTCACCTCGCCGATCCGTTCCAGATCGCTCAGCGCGCCCTGCTCTTCCCGCTGCGCCCGCGCGTTTTCCCTCTCCAACCCCGACAGGTATTCGCCCACCTGCGCCAACTGGTTCTTGAGCGTGGAAGTCTCCCCGAGCAGCCGCAACACGTGCTGCCGGCCGTTTTCCAGGCCATGCTCGCGCTGCCGCAACTCCGCCGCCCGCTGGTCCCGCTCCTCGTTCTTCTTCGCCAGCCGCTGCCGCGCATCTTCCGACTTCTGGTTCAACTCCGCCAGCGAATCGGCATGCGATTGAAACTCACCCTCGAAGATCTCCAGCCGCTTCTCGATCTCCGATGTCTCCGTCTCGCCCTGCGCCAGCCGCTTCTCGATCCCTGCAACCTGCCCCGCCTGGCTCTCCAGCCGGCCACGGGCCCGCTCCGCTTCCACGCGGAACTCCGACAACTCCTGCCGCCGCTGGGTCAACTCGTGCTCCAGTTCGAAGCACTGCTCCTGCAACCCCGTCTGCTGCTTCTCTTTCTCCGCAACCGACGCCGTCAGCGCCTGGAACTGCCGGTTCGCCTCGCCCAAATCGAGCGCCGTCTTCGCCGCCTCGCGCTCCCGCACCTTGTACCGCCCGGCCAATGCCTGCCGCAGGTGCCCCAGCATCTCCGCCTTCAGTTCCTCATACCGCTTCGCCTTCGCCGCCTGCCGCTTCAGCGAGTTCACCTGCCGCCCGACTTCTTCCAGAATGTCGAACACCCGCGACAGGTTCTGCTTGGCGCCT
>JADLBD010000271.1 GCA_020847975.1 Bryobacterales bacterium
AACTATAGCAGAATAGTGAAAGCCTCGTCCACTCTGCCACAAATGGCTGGAACCACGATGAACACAGGCTAGGACGACATTGTGGGCGTCCGTGGGTCAATTCGGAGATGGTGCCACCAAATGATTTAGTGACGCCCAAACATATCTATTTATTATTGCGGCATCCCTTAGTTCGCATAGACACTGACCCCTGTGATGAATGCGCTTACCGGTGACCAGAAATGGGGGGATAACAACACACCAGCCCCGATAATACAAGGCTCCCCTTTGCTTCATCCCCGTGAAAGCGCTAAACCGAACCATTTATAACTGAGAATGGATTGGAAGTCAAGCTATGCTTGACAGCTATTTGACAGCTATGCTAGCCAGCTATCACCTTAGTACTTCCCACGGACAAATTGCCTCAGCCCCTATCTATCTAGGCGATGATCTGCGGAATCGGTACGCCGTATACATCGGTGAGGCGCATCTGCCGGCCCTGGTACCGGTAGGTCAGCTTCGTGTGATCCATGCCGAGCAAATGAAGGATGGTGGCATGGAGATCGTGAATGCCCACCGGCTGCTCCTCGGCCTTGTAGCCGAACTCGTCACTCGAGCCGATTGCCTGGCCGCCCTTGATGCGGGCGCCCGTCATGAAGATGGTCATCGCGCCGGGATTGTGGTCGCGCCCCACACCGCGCTGCGAAATCGGCATGCGGCCGAATTCGCTTTGCCAGATCACCAGCGTGGAATCGAGCAGCCCGCGCTTTTTGAGGTCGGTGATCAGGCCGGACATCGGCAGATCCACCTCGGCGGCGTGGCGCGTGTGATTGTCCGCGATGTTCTCGTGCGCGTCCCAAGTGTCCAGATTCTGGATGCCGAGTCCGCCGTGATACAACTGCACGAAGCGGACGCCTCGTTCCACCAGGCGGCGCGCCATGAGGCACTGCCGGCCGAAGGGCTCCGTCGTGGATTGATCGAGCCCGTAGATCTTCTTCGTCGCCTCGGATTCGCCCTCGATGTCCACAGCCTCCGGCGCACAGGACTGCATGCGGTAGGCCAGTTCATACGACGTGATGCGAGCCGCAAGTTCGGAATTGGCCGGATTCTTCTCCTCATCGAGCGCATTCAGCCTGGCGAGCAGGTCGAGCCGGGCGCGCTGTTGCGCATCGGAAATGGAAGCAGGCGGTTTCAGATCGACGATCGGGTCGCCCGCCGAGCGGAAGATCGTGCCTTGATACACCGCGGGCATGTAGCCGGCGGTCCAATTCGCGGGACCTCCGAACGGGCCGCCCCGCGCATCATAGATGACGACGAAGGCCGGCAGATTCTGATTCTCCGACCCGAGTCCGTAAGTTACCCATGCGCCCACGCACGGCGCTCCCATGCGCACGGTGCCGGTGGCGAGTTCGTAGTGCGCCATCACGTGATCGTTGGACCGGCCCACTACCGAACGGATGAACGCCAGTTCGTCGACGTGGCGCGTGACGTGAGGGAAGATCGATGAGACCTCCATCCCGCAGTTGCCGTATTTTCTGAACTCGAACGGGGAGGGCATCAATGGCCCGGGGTGCCCCTGCCGTACGACGATCTCACCCTTGCCCGCAAGCGGCTGCCCGGCGAACTTGCGCAGCGATGGCTTCGGATCGAAGGTATCCACGTGGCTCACGCCGCCGCTCATGAACAGAGAGATGACGGCCTTGGCGCGGGGCGCGAAGTGCGGCTTGCGCGGCGCGAACGGAGTTTGCAGATTCCCGGCAGCCCCGCAGGCTCCGGGCGAAGCAAGCAGTCCCTGCTGATCCAGAAGGCAAGCGAGCGCGAGGCCGCTTAAGCCCCCACCCGCTTCAAACAGGAATTGCCGGCGTGAGACGAACTGCTTCGGCATGGACTACCTCATGTAGAGAAATTCGCTGAGGTTGACAAGGACATGGGTCAGGTCCTCGACATTGTTGTGTTGCAGAAATTCGAGGCCGAGGGACCGCTCCCTGTCCGTGGGCGGACGGCTCAGAGCAATCTCGTAGGCGAGCCGCAACTGTTCGCTCGAGTCCTTTCCCGACAGGCCTCGAACGCGGTCTGCAAAGAGCTTCGACTGCTCGAGTACAAAGTCGTTATTCAGCAGGGCCAGCGCCTGGGTCGCCACGGTGGACACGTTCCTCCGCCCGCAGGTGATGGTCTGGTCCGGCAGGTCGAAGACCTCGAAGAAGGGGAAGGGAAGGCCGCGCTTGCGATAGACGTACACGCTGCGGCGCCACGTTTCCGGGCCGTCCTTCTGCCTGCGCCAGATGCCGTATTTCATCGAGTCGAGCGACTCCTTGGGGAGTGTGGGGAACACCGCGGGCCCTTCCATCCGCGCGTTGAGCGTCCCGGCCACGGCGAGGATCGAATCGCGCACAATCTCCGCCTCCAGCCGCTGCTCGCGGAAGCGCCACAGCCACGTATTGTCCGCATCCCTGGCCTCATCCTGCCCGTTGCCGAAGGAGGAAGCCATTTGATACGTCTGGCTGTTCATGATGAGCCGGTGCATGTCCTTGATGCTCCAGCCCTGCTCGCGGAATTCCACGGCGAGCCAGTCGAGCAGTTCCGGATGCGAGGGCTTGTCTCCGGTGTGGCCGAAGTTGTCGAGCGTCGGCACGATGCCGCGCCCGAAGTGGTGATGCCAGATGCGGTTCACCATCACCCGCGCCACCAGCGGGTGATCCGCGGAAGTCAGCCACTCCGCCAGCGCCCGGCGGCGACCGCTGGTGTGACGTCCGGGAGGTGGCAACTCGGTGGGCGGTTCTCCTTTCACCAGCACCGTCACAAAGCCCGGCTTCATTTGCGAACCATGGCTGTACATATCCCCGCCGTAGAGGAAATAAGATGGCGGCGGCACGTAAGGCTTGCTCGGGTCCGGCAGGTAGGATCCTTCCGTCACCTCGCGCTTGATCCCCTTGCCGGGCGCCGGCTCGTCGCCTGGGCCGTCGGGAACGAAGCGGTAGTCCCCGTCCGCAATCCCCATTGCCATCGGGATAGGCGCAGGGCGCTCCTTTTCGATGCTTCTCATCTCGGCAAGCAGGCTGTCGCGAAGGACGCGCTCTTCCGGCTTGAGGTGCGGCTCCACTTCCGCGCTCGAAACCTTGGTGGTGCGGATCACCTGGTTGGCCAGCAGCGCCTGGCCCGGCGTGCGCTGCTCCTCCGGCGTCGCGATGGCTTCCTGCACATTGGCCGGGAACGTCTTGTACTTCTGCTGGACGAGGACCAGCTTGTACGGATCCTCAATGGCGGCAATCCGGCGCCTCAGCGGGGCCAGCCGCTCATCGATTGCGGCGTTGCGCCGGTAGTATTCTTCCGCCTGCGCCTTGGGAACCAGCGGGTGATCCACCTCGACGTAGCTGAACAGCGAGGCCTGAAGCCGGTAGTAATCGCGCTGGAGGATGGGATCAAACTTGTGGTTGTGGCAGCGGGCGCAGTGGACGGTCAGCCCCATCACTCCCCGGCCGAGCGTGGCGATCATGTCGTCCAGGTAGTCGTAGCGGAACTGCGGATTGTCCTTTTCGCGGAAGCCGACCTTGGCGTAGTTGCGAAGAAATCCCGTCGCTATCAACGTGTCATAAGTGACGTTGCCGACTTCATCCCCGGCGATCTGCTCCTCCAGGAACCGGTTGTACGGTGTGTCCTGGTTGAACGAGCGGATCACGTAATCGCGGTAGCGCCAGGCATTGGGCCGATCGAAGTCGTGCTCATAGCCGTTCGAATCGGCATAGCGCGCCACGTCGAGCCAGTGCCGTCCCCAGCGCTCGCCATAATGCGGCGAGGCCAGCAGCTTGTCGATGAGCTTTGCCCACGCGTCAGGACGCTTGTCGTCGAGGAATTCGCGAACTTCGGCGGGAGTGGGGGGCAGCCCGATCAGGTCGAGATACGCGCGCCGGACCAGAGTGCGGGCATCGGCGCGCGGGGCAGGCGTCAGATTGCGCGCATCGAGCGCCGTCTTGATGAAGGCGTCAATGGCGTTGTTCGCCCAGCGCGGATCCGCCACTCGGGGCACGGGCGGACGGACCGGCGCGCGAAAACTCCACCAATCCAGGGCGTTCGGCGGCAGTTGCGAATTCTCGATCGCCTTCAGCGGATTCGCCGCGGCCGTCTTCCCGAGTTCCCCTTCCCACACAGCGCCCTGATCAATCCACGCCCGGATGGATTCCACCTCGGCTGCCGTGAGTTTCCCGTCCATCGGCATGGCCGGCTTCTCCACACCGGAGATCCTCTTGAAGAGCATACTCTGCGCGGCGTTGCCCGGCGAGAACGCGGGGCCTTTTTCGCCGCCCTTGAGCGCCGCCTGCCGGCTGCGTAGATCGAGTTTGCCTAACTGCATCGCAGCCCCGTGACACTTCACGCAGCGTGTCTCTAAAATAGGTTTGATCTCTTTTTCGAAGGAGACAGGCTGCGCGGCGGCTGCGCACACAGACGCCGCCAGGAAGATCGGCAGAGTTCTTGACGCCAGCATGAGAGACTTGGCTGCAATTATATTCCTGTTGAGGTGTGAATGCCAGAACGTGAAATTTTAGATATTGCTGAATTGCAGAGCCTGGCCGGTGAGGAGGTAGCCGTCAGCGATTGGCTCGAAGTCACCCAGGAGCGCATCAACGCGTTCGCCGACGCCACCGGCGATCACCAGTGGATCCACGTCGATGTCGAGCGCTGCCGCCGCGAATCCCCCTTCTCAACCACCATCGCCCACGGCTTCCTGACCCTGTCGTTGATCCCGCAGTTCACCTATGCGACCATCCGCATCCGCCAGAAATTCGCCATGACCATTAATTATGGTTGCAACAAGGTGCGCTTTCCCCACCCGGTCAAGTGCGGAGCCCGCCTGCGCGCACGCCATCGCCTGCTCGAGGTGGCCGAGGTGCAAGGCGGCTGGCAAAGCCGCTGGCAGGTGACTATCGAGATCGAAGGCGTGGCGAAGCCTGCCTGCGTGGCGGAGACGGTGGTGCGGTATTACGTGCCGGGTTTGGGGTGAGCGTGGGTGCGGGGATACTGAGGCATCCCGCGCGTCAAGGCGAGAAGCTAACCTTGATCGGCTGGAGCGAGCAGAAGCAACCCCAAGACAAGAGTCTCCAATGCAAGCAGAGCCTTTCTCGCCTCTTGCTGAGCGCCGGCTGTCTTGAGATGCTGAACGATTTCGAGTTCTGACCTGTCCGGATTAGCCGGGTCGATCACAACGAGATTAGGTCCAAATTGCTGCCCTAGCAATGGTGCGAATTCCGGATATGCCATCACGATCATGTTCTTGCGTAGGACCATTCAGGCGTTAAGTTCTAGCCGGCACGATTCCGTAAAGCCGGCTCCTACAAGGCCAAGGATGATTTCCGCATCCCGCAACTTCTGCTCGCGTTCCGAGTCCAGCGACGACTCCGTCCCCCTGCGGGTGAATGCAGGGGGTACATAAACAGTCAAGCCATTTGCAGCGGCAAGCGCCTGAAGGCGTAGGGCAGTGATTTGGTCAGCCGCTTCGCCGTACGAGATGAACACTTTCATGGTTTGGTTTACTGCTCTTCGATTATAGCCCCGCAACAGAAAGCGACGGTCCTGTCCTCGCCAATCAAGGGCCCTCCCTCTTCGTCAGGACTCGTCCTGGGATCAAACGCCGATCCCCTCAGGCTTTCTCCCTACGCCGAACCCGCCTCCTTCCGCCGATCCATTCCACGAATGCCCGAACCATCGCTCGCATTCCTCTCGAAGCAAAAGCTCCACATCTGCCGCGGCGGCGTTACCCAAGTCGTCGAAAGCGAGTTCGAACGCACCGTGCGCGAGCGGTCCGCGTCCATTGAGCGGCGCCATGCCTGGAAAACCCAGGGCCGGGGAGCCATGTTCATGCGCGGTGTTTGGGCTGCGGAGCCGAACGGCCGCAATGACGTGCCCGTGCTGCGGACGGGCCTTGCCGCGGGGCCCGGCGGCGCGCTGCTGTACTCCATGGAGACGGACGCCGTCAGCGGCATCTTCCTCCTCGATGCCGCCGGCGTCGAGACGCGCCTTTTCCACACCGCTGATTTCCGCATCCGCCATGCGGCCATCCATCCTGACGGCGATACGCTCGCCGCCACGGTCTTTCACGCGGACAGCATGCGCTCCAATATCGCCGTGCTTCCCGTCCACGGCACGGACTTCTCGGAAGTGACCGAAGGCGACTCCTTCGATCAAGCGCCGCGATGGGCGCCGGGAGCGAACCGGCGGATCGTATTCCAAAGCGCCGGAGTGGGGCGCGATGCCGCCGGGCGCTTTGCGGGGCTCGGAGCCTGCACCATTCAATCCCTCGATCTCGATTCCGGCGATCTCGAAGAGGTGGCGGGAGAGGAAGGCCGTGACCTCCTCCAACCGCGCCAGACTGCCGGGGGAACCCTCTACTACATCCGTAAGCCGTACGAGTCCGGCGTGCCGGATGCCAGCCTGCTCGGCTCAATGAAGGATGCCGCGTTGTTTCCCTTCCGCATGGCGCGCGCGGTGTTCCAATACTGCAACATCTTCTCCATGATGTACACAGGCAAACCGCTTGTATCGGGCAAAGGAGCCATGCACCGGCGGATGGACCCCCGTCAGATGTTCATCTACGGCAACCTGGCCCAGGCACACATGGCACAAACTGGCGAGGACGAGGCGCAGGGCCTTGTTCCCGGATCGTGGGAACTGGTGCGCCGGGCCAGCGGCGGGCAAACGGAAATCGTGGCGAAAAAAGTGCTCGCCTACGATCTCGCCGCCGACGGCAGCGTGCTTTGCTCCGACGGCGCCGCCATCACCCGGATCAGCCCGCAGGGACGCACGGAACGCATCGTGCGGGCGGAACTGATCGAGCAGGTGCTGGCGCTGTAAGGGTTCAGACCGACGGCTCCGGCCTTTAAAACGGCTTCGAGGCAGGGATGCCTGGATGAACGTCTCGATCTGGCCTCAAGCTTCCTTTTTCTTCAACTGCGCGTCGTTGGCCGCGATGAACTGGCGCAGTTCCTCCGACCGGTCGAGGAGCTTTTCCCACTGCTCTTTATACAAGGTGACGGGGAAGCGTCCCAATCCGTAGACTGATACCGCGCCCTTGTCGCTGACCTTGTAACTGATGGCGCCCTTGGCGGCGGGCTTTTTCAGTGCTTCGTTCTCCGCTTTGAGACGCTCAATTTCACGCAGGAGATCGTCTGGGGTTGACATATCACTGGGATTCTAGCGCGGATTGGGATCCCCGCGCATGATACAATCCCCACCGTCATGCAGCGCAGGGAATTTCTCGGGCTCATTCCCGCGGCGGCTCTGAGCGCCGCGGACTCTCCTTTCCTGAAAGGCATTTGCGGCGCCATCTTCCCGCGAGAGATGCCTCTCACCGAGCAGTTCCGCCGGGCTCGCGATGCCGGCTTCGCGGGCCTGGAGATCCGCCTCGGCGGCGAGTTGCGTCACGATACTCCCCTCGATCACGCCGCGCGTCTCGCCGAAGAGGCCCGCAAAACCGGGATCGCTATTGTCAGCCTGTGGGTGTCGCAAGCGCTCACCGCGGCGCCGTTGAATCACGAAGACCCGGAGGTGCGCGCCAAGGGGGTCGCCGTGCTTCATCAGGCGATCGATCTCGCCAAGACTGTCAATTGCGGCGCGCTGCTCATCGTCCCCGGCCGTTTGGGCGATGGGCGGAAATTCATGTACAGCTATCAGGACACCTGGGACCGCGTGACGGCGGAGTTCCGCAAAGTGATTCCGCACGCCGAGCAGGCGCGCGTGCTGCTCACACCGGAAAATGTCTGGAACAAGTTCCTCGTCAGCCCGCTCGAGATGAAAAAATTCATCGACCAGTTCTCAAGCCCTTGGTTCCAATCCCATTTCGATATCGGCAATGTCATGCAGTTCGGCTATCCCCAGGATTGGATTCAAACGCTTGGCCCCCGCATCAGGCGCGTCCACGTGAAGGACTATAAACTCAGCGAGCGCGCCGAGCAGGGCCGCTTCGTCGACCTGCTCGAAGGCGACGTGGATTGGCCCGCCGTGATGGCGGCGCTCAAGAAGGCGGGCTACCGCGGCTTCCTCAGCCCGGAAATGGGGCACCGGCCCGAAGACCCGGACTATCTCAACAAAGTCTCGAAGGCCCTCGATCAGATCCTCGCCATGGCATGACGAGATAATGGAATTGGCGCATCCATGAAACTCAACGACCGCTACACCGTGGAATCCGGCTCCGTCTATTTGACGGGCATCCAGGCGCTTGTCCGCCTGCCCATGGACCAGATGCGTCTCGACCGCAAGGCCGGCTTGAAGACCGGCGCCTTCATTTCCGGCTACGAAGGCTCTCCTCTCGGCGGCTACGACCTCCAGTTGCAGCGCGTGCGCGGCATGCTCGCCGAACTCGACATTCACTTCTGGCCCGGGGTCAACGAAGATATGGCGGCCACGGCGATCTTCGGCAGCCAGATCTACCAGGTGCTCGGCTCGTCGAAATACGACGGCGTAGTCGGCATCTGGTACGGCAAAGGCCCCGGCGTCGACCGCTCGGGCGATGTGCTGCGCCACGCCAACCTGGCCGGATCGCCGGGATTTTGCGGCGCGCTCGTGCTGGCCGGCGACGACCATGCTTGTAAGAGTTCCTCCATCCCCCATCAAAGCGACTTCAGCCTGATGAACGTGGGGATCCCTGTTCTGTTCCCCGGCAATACGCAGGAGGTGCTCGATCTTGGCCTCCTCGGCATTGCGCTCTCGCGCTACACCGGGGCATGGTGCGGCATGAAACTCCTCACCGCGGTGTGCGATGGCGGCGGCACCGTGGAAGCCGGCTCGGCGCAGGATATCCGGGTGCCGGACGGCTACATGAAAAAGACCGACGCCCGGCTGCTCATCCCCTTCACCAACGGCATGGAGCCGGAGGTCAATCACCGGCGTCTGGAAGCGGCCAAAGAGTTCGCGCGCGCCAACGGTCTCAATCGATGGTTCGGCGCGCGCGGCAATGCGTGGCTCGGCATCGCCACCGCCGGCAAATACTACTACGACCTGATGCAGGCCCTGCGCGATCTGGGGATCTCCTCCAGCGATCTCGAAGCCATGGGTATCCGTGTCGCGAAGTTCGGTATGACCTTCCCCGTCGAGCCGCACTTTGCCCGCGACTTCGCCACCGGCCTCAGGAAGATCTTCGTCATCGAAGAGAAGCGCAGTTTCCTTGAAATGCAACTGCGCGATGTACTGTACAACATCGCCGCGCATCCGGTAATCTTCGGCAAGGAAGACGAATCCGGCGCGCCCCTGCTGCCGGCTGCGTACGAGATGGACGCTGATCTGCTTGCGCGGGCCATCGCCGGATGCTTTGAACACACGGAACTCAGCGAGCCCATGCGGCGCAGGCTGGCGCGCCTCGAGGCAGCCTCATTGCGGCCGAAGGAACTCGTGCCGATGCGCCCGCCGAGCTTTTGTTCCGGGTGCCCGCACAACCGCTCCACCCTGCTGCTCGAAGGCCAGGTGGCCGGCGGCGGCATCGGCTGTCACGGCATGTCGGCCATGCTCAAGGATGCAAGCCGCGGCTACCTCTTCTGCACCCACATGGGAGCCGAAGGCGTCCCCTTCATCGGCATGACTCCGTTTGTCGAACGCAAACACATGTTCCAGAACATGGGCGACGGAACTTATTTTCATTCCGGCTCCATCGCCATCGAGAGCTGCGTGGCCGCCGGCGTGAACATCACGTTCAAGATCCTTTACAACGGGCACGTGGCAATGACCGGCGGGCAGGAGGCGACGGGCGCGCTCCCCATACCTGATCTCTCGCGCAAACTCGAAGCCGAGGGCGTGAAGAAAATTGTTGTCCTCGCCGAAGACGCCGCCAAATATCTCGATGGCCCCGTAATGGCGAAAAATTGCGAGGTGCGCGACCGCATGGAGATTGAAGCGGTGCTCGCCGAGTTGGAGAAGATATCCGGCGTTACCGTCATTATTTATGACCAGGAGTGCGCGGCGGAGAAACGCCGCAGCCGGTCGCGCGGCAAGGCCGAAGAGCCCGTGAAGCGCCTCGTCATTCACGAAGAAGTGTGCGAAGGATGCGGCGACTGCGTGAAGCAGTCCAATTGCATGAGCCTCCATCCCGTCGAGACCGAACTGGGGCAGAAGATCCGCATTCATCAGTCTTCCTGCAACAAGGACTACAGTTGCGCCCTCGGAGATTGCCCCTCCTTCCTCACCGTGACCATCGCCGAAGGAACGGGCCTCAAAAAACGGACGCTGCCGGCGCTCCCCGGCACGGACGTTCCCCCTCCCCGGCAGAAGGTGAAGGCGGGGGATGGCTACCGCATCCTCATGCCGGGGATCGGCGGCACGGGCGTGGTCACCATCAATGCGCTGCTTGCCGCGGCCGCGTCGATGGACGGCCTCCACGTGCTGACGCTCGACCAAACGGGTCTTGCCCAAAAGGGCGGCGCCGTAGTGTCGCATCTCGTCCTCAGCGAAACACCCATCGAGATGGCCGCGCGGACGAACACCGGCAACTCGGACTTGATTCTCGGCTTTGATCTGTTAGGCGCGGCCAATGCGGACAACCTCAAGACCGCGGATGCCGGACGGACGGTGGCGGTGCTCAACACCACCCATGTGCCGACCGGCGAAGAAGTGCGAAACCGGAAGGTGCTCTCCGGTCTCGAGCATCTGGTAGACGTCGTCAAGAGCCAGACGCGGCATGGGCATAATGTTTACCTGGATGCGACGCGCCTCGCGGAGGACCTGTTCGGAAGCCACCTTGCGGCGAACACGATACTGGTCGGAGCCGCATATCAGGCGGGCCTGGTTCCCGTGAGCGAAGAATCGCTTAAAGCGGCCATTCGCCTCAATGGCGTCGAGGTCGAGCGCAACCTCCAGGCACTCCTCTGGGGCCGCAAGTACTACCTCGACGCCGCCTCCGTCGAGGCCCTCCTTTCCCCTCCTCAGACGCAGGAACCCAAACCGTTTGACCGGGTGGGGGAATTGACCCGCTACCAGAACGCGGCCTACGCAAAGCAATACCAGGAATTCGTGGGTCAGGTGGCGCACCAGGCTCCGGCGCTCACTGATGTCGTCGCCCGCTATCTCTACAAGCTGATGGCCTACAAGGACGAGTACGAAGTCGCGCGCCTCCTCACCAAACCCGAGGCGGAACGCGCAGTGCTCGGCATGTGGGCCAAGCCCGAAGCGCTCTCCTACAACCTGCATCCGCCGTTGTTACGTGCATTCGGCGTGAAAAAGAAGATCCAGTTCGGGCCCTGGTTCCGCACGCCCCTGCGCATCCTGGCGACACTCAAGTTTCTTCGCGGCACTCCCCTCGATGTGTTCGGTTACCTTCCCCACCGCCGCATGGAGCGCCAACTCATCTCCTGGTACCGGGAACTCACCCAACAGGTGCTGAGTCATTCCACCGGGGAGAATGACGCACTCGCTGTGGAGATTTTAACCCTGCCCGAACTGATCCGCGGTTACGAACAGATTAAAGAGGAAAATGCGCGGAAGGTAAAGAAACTAGCAGACGAGAAGCTCAAGCAGTTGATTGCTGCAAGGACTCCAGTGAAGGCGGGCGGCTAGGCGGAGAGTGGGGCAGTTCACCCAGAAAGACATTGTGCACGCTGCGGTGGGGCATATGCCTCATCTGTTTCTTGTGTCAAATTGTTTCTTTTCAATCTGTTAGAAAGATTTATCGCTTTTGGAATCTTTCGTGCTAGCGCATAGAGAGGTTGTCTCATCCTGAAACCGAAGGAGGAGCGTTCTAATATTATGGGGAATATCAGAAACCGAAGAGTCATACTTCGGATCAGTCTGGCACTCACGGTGTTGATAGGCGCGGCTGTTTTGGTGAGCGCGCCCAAGTCACCGTTTACCCAAAATGATAAAGCCTATTATCTTGACGAAAAAACGGTGAACTACGTGCGGCCGGGATTGAAGGTGACCGTGACAGCGGCGTCGATCGCCACCGACGGCACCATCACGGCGCGGGTGAAGTTCGCTGACCCGGCGGGCGTTCCGCTGGACAAGGACGGCATTCAAACCCCCGGCGTGATCGGAGCGAGCGCCATTGCCGCATACATACCGAGTGGTCAGAGTCAGTACACGGCCTACACCACGCGGCGGCAGACCAGCACCATCACCGGGGATAGCGCGGTACAGGCAAGTACGGATTCCGGCGGAACCTGGACCAAAGTGACGGACGGCGAATATACCTACAAGTTCGCCACCAAGGCGCCGGCAAACTACGAGAAAAGCTCGACCCACGCCATTGGCGTCTATGCCAGCCGCAACCTGACGGAGTTCGATTTGGGCACCGCGCTTTCTGATTCGGTTTTCCCGTTCGTGCCGGACGGCTCGGCAAAGCCGGAAACCCGGGACGTAATTCGTACCGAAAGCTGCCAGCGCTGCCATGTGGACAGCTTCGCCTTCCACGGAACCACCGGAAGAACCAGCGTCCAGATGTGCGTGCTCTGCCACACTCCGCAGTCAACGGATCCGGATACCGGTAACACGATTAACTTCCCGGTGATGGTTCACAAGATCCACATGGGCAAAGACCTGCCCAGCGTCAAAGCAGGCGGGAAATATCAGATCATCGGATTCGGCAACGCCGTGAATGACTATTCCGATGTGGGATTCCCCACCGACCAGAGAAATTGCACGGTGTGCCACGAACAGACCACTGGCGCTGCGCAGGCCAAGAACTACCTCACGAAACCGAGTCAGGCGGCCTGCGGCGCATGCCATGACAACGTGAATTTCACCACCGGCGAGAACCACGTCAATCTGCCGCAGGTCAGCGACAACCAGTGCTCAGGATGCCACATCCCGCAGGGCGAGTTGGAATTCGACGCTTCCATTTTGGGCGCGCACACCATTCCCTACAACTCTCGCGAGTTGACCGGGTTCCAGTGGGCCATCACCAAGGTGGATAACGGCTCCGCCGGCAAGAAGCCGACTGTCACCTTTACCCTCGCTAACAAGAATGGCAATCCCCTCGCTCCCTCCGATTTCGCCCGCCTGAATGCGGTGTTAGGTGGACCGACGACCGACTACACCACCAAGTTCGCGGGGGCAACTACGAACGGTTACGTCTCCGAGGACATGCTCAAGGCGGCTGGAGCCAACGGTACGTACACTTACACCTTTGCCACGGCAATCCCCGACAATGCCCGTGGAACCTTCTCCATAGGCTTGGAAGGCCGCCGGGTCGAGGTCATCTATAAAGGCACCAAGCAGGAACAGTCCGTCCAGTACGGTCCGAAGAAAAATGCAGTGACGTACTTCACCGTCGACGGCACACCGCCGCTCCCGCGCAGACAGGTCGTGGCCATCGAAAAGTGTCAGCGTTGCCACGTCAGCCTCAGGCTGCACGGCGAAAACCGCATCGACACCATCGAGCAGTGCGTCACCTGCCACAATCCGGTGGAGAATGACTCCGCGCGCCGTCCCGCCGCGGCCGGAGCGCCGCAAAGCATCGACTTCCGCCAGATGGTTCACAACATCCACGGCGGAGAAAGAACGAAGGCCGCTTACAAGATCGAAGACTACATCATCTACGGGTTTGGCGGATCGCTGAATGACTTCAGCGAAGTCACCTTCCCCGGTCGTCTCGCTTCCTGCGACATGTGCCACGTGAACGGCTCGCAGCAGTTGCCGCTGCCGGAAACCAACGCGGTAGTCTCCAATCCACGCGGTTACCTCAACCCAAGCGGGCCGGTTGCGGCGGCCTGCCTGTCCTGCCATCGCAGCAAAGACGCTGCCTCCCATGCGCTGGCGAACACGACAACACTTGGCGAGAGTTGTGCGGCCTGCCACGGTTCCAGCGCCGAATTCGGCGTCGTAAAGGTTCACGCGGCTCCGTCAACTCCCCAGGCAAACGAATAGACGATCACCTCCTTTCGATGCGTGTGTGTGAATCAGGGCCCGCCGGCTTGGCGGGCCTTTTTTTATGCCGGGCATGGCGGGGGAACCGCCGCCCTCAAAAAAATTTCATTCCCGTGATGGGTTTTCCGCCGCGATTTCGCTTTCCACTGTGGGAGCACGTTGCCCGGAGTCCCGATCATCGATCTCGAACAGGCCAAAACTAGAAAAAAAGACGAAATCGCCTGTTCGCGTGCTTGCACCCAGGACCTACGCAAGCATTGCCTGTTGAACTTTGGGATGTGCTGTGATAGGTATGTACAGCGGGTTGCTGGGGGGAGGGTTTTGCCCTCGCCCGCGTGCAGCCCATGGAGATCGAAGTTTGTGGTTCTCCAGACCGGCGTAACGGTCGGGTGACGCCTTCCTGGTTGAGAACCGGAAATTTAAAGAGGGTTTGAAATGGCAAGAGAAAGCGCTCAGCATAAACTGGATCGGGTACGGCCCCCGAGAGTTCACATTACTTACGACGTGGAAGTGGGCGACGCAATTGAGATCAAGGAGTTGCCGTTCGTCCTCGGCGTTCTTGGTGATTTCACCGGCATGCCCGAACAACCCCTGCCCCGCCTTCGGGACCGCAAGTTCGTCGAGATCAATCCCGACAACTTCGACAAGGTCCTCGAGGCCATGAATCCGCACCTGGCCTACCAGGTGGAAAACAAGCTCAGCGAAGATCCGGATGCCGGACAGCTTCGCGTCAATCTGAGTTTCAAGAGTCTCGACGACTTCGAACCGGAGCAGGTGGCCAAGCAGGTGAAGCCCCTCAAGGAACTCCTCGACTTGCGCACCAAACTGGCCGACCTTCGCGGCAGCCTCATGGGCAATGACAAGCTCGAAGAGATGCTGCTCGACTCCGTCGGCGATCCGGAGAAACTGGCAAGACTGAAGTCGGAAGTGAAGCCCGAAGGAGGCAGCAATGAGTGACGCACAACGCGCAGCCGCCCAGGCACAGGAAACCGTCCTCGAGACCAGCCTGCTGGACAAGATCGTAGACGAGGGCCGTTTAGGCAAGGATCCTGCCGCCAAAGAGCGCGGCAAGGAGCTCATTAAAATCT
Organism: Bryobacterales bacterium; assembly: GCA_020847975.1. Lineage (GTDB taxonomy): Bacteria > Acidobacteriota > Terriglobia > Bryobacterales > Bryobacteraceae > CADEFT01. Next base: position 14,904 of record JADLBD010000271.1, read on the forward strand.
TCGCCGAGCAGGTGCTGGAAGGTTCCATGGCGGTGTCGAAAGACGCCGAGGCCATGATCAACGCCCGCATCGCCCAGATCGATCACCTGCTCTCCATCCAGTTGAATGAAGTCATGCACCACCCCGCGTTCCAGAAGCTCGAATCCACCTGGCGCGGCGTGAAGTACATGATGGACCAGAGCGAGACCAGCGACATGTTGAAGATCAAGATCTTCAACTGCAACAAGCGCGAACTGCTCCGCGACCTCCAGCGCGCGCCGGAGTTCGATCAAAGCACCCTGTTCAAGAAAGTGTACGAGGAAGAGTTCGGCGTCTTCGGCGGCGCTCCCTTCGCAGCCCTCGTCGGCGACTACGAATTCAGCCGCCATCCCGAGGATGTGGAACTGCTCGAGCGTGTGGCTCAGGTTGCCTCCGCCGCCCATGCGCCGTTCCTTTCGGCCGCTTCGCCGGAAATGTTCAACCTCGAGAGCTACACCAGCCTCGATGCGCCTCGCGACCTCGGCAAAGTGTTCGACACCACCGAGTACGCCAAGTGGAAATCCTTCCGCGCCAGCGAAGACAGCCGCTACGTCGGCCTCACCGTTCCGCGCATCCTCATGCGTCTACCCTATGGCCGGGCCAACAAGCAGATTGAAGCCTTCAACTACGAAGAGGGAGTGGATGGCACCGACCACAGCAGGTATCTATGGGGCAATGCCGCCTGGGCGCTCGGCGCCCGGTTGACCAACGCCTTTGCCCGCCATGGCTGGTGCGCCGCGATCCGCGGTGTCGAAGGCGGCGGCCTGGTCGAAGGTCTCCCCGTCCACAACTTCTACACCGATGAAGGCGACGTCGCCATGAAGTGCCCCACCGAGGTTCCCATCACCGATCGCCGGGAGAAGGAACTCGCCGACCAGGGATTCATCCCGCTGGTGCACTGCAAGAACACTGACTACGCCGCTTTCTTCAGCGTCCAGAGCTGCCAGAAGCCCAAACTGTACGACAAGCCCGCGGCCAACGCCAACGCCCGCCTGTCCACGCAGTTGCCCTACATCCTCGCCTGCAGCCGCTTTGCGCACTACCTCAAGGCGATGATGCGGGATAAGATCGGCAGCTTCATGTCGCGCACCGATTGCGAAATCTGGCTCAACCAGTGGATCAATAATTACGTGGTTCCGGATGACACGGCGTCACCCACCATCAAGGCTTCGCACCCGCTCCGTGAGGCAAGAATCGACGTCCAGGAAATCCCTGGCAAGCCGGGAGCCTATCGCGCGGTTGCGTTCCTGCGGCCCCATTTCCAGCTCGACGAACTGACAG
>JADLBD010000272.1 GCA_020847975.1 Bryobacterales bacterium
CCCCGATGTCTTCTGCCGTCCCGAGCCCATGCCGCGCCCTACGCGCCGCTGTTCCTTCTTCTGTCCCTCCGGGGGTCTGAGCTGACTGAGATTCATCGCAAATTCCTCTTCCCGCCTATTCCACTATTCGGAGCAGGTGCGGCACCTTCTTCACCATTCCGCGGAACCCGTCGTTATCCGGCCGCTCCACCACCTGGTTGAACTTCCGCAACCCGAGGGAGCGTACAATCACCTTGTGCTTTTCGGGCGTGCAGATGGGGCTGCCCACGAGTTTGATCTTGATCGTCTTGCCTTCGGCCATACGTCTACTCCCTCGCCAGTTCCTAAATCTTTTCGAGCGCGAGTCCGCGCATGTCCGCCACTTCGCTTTTCTCCCGCAGTTGCTCGAGGGCGTTGATTGTCGCCTTCACCGCATTGTGCGGATTGCGCGATCCGATCGACTTGGTGAGCACGTTCGGGATGCCGGCGGCCTCGATCACCGCGCGCACCGGTCCGCCCGCGATCACGCCAGTTCCCTGCGGCGCGGGCTTCAAGAGCACGAGTCCGCTCCCGAAACGCCCCGTCACCTGGTGGGGAATGGTCGTCTCGAGCAGATGCACCTTGCGCAGGTTCTTTTTCGCCGCTTCCATGCCCTTCTTGATCGCCGCCGGAACTTCCTTGGCTTTGCCTGTGCCGAAACCAACCACCTTCGCCACGGGGTCGCCGACCACCACCAGCGCCGAGAAGCTGAGGTTCTTGCCGCCCTTCACTACCTTCGTCACGCGATTGATGGAAACAACCGTTTCCTTCAGCGAAAACTGCGCTGGATCAATTCTCTTCACTGGAGTGGGTACCATCAGTTCTCCTTACCCGTCTTAAAACTCGAGACCGGCTTCACGCGCCGCGTCCGCCAGCGCCTTGATGCGCCCATGATACAAGAAGCCGCCGCGGTCGAATACCACCTTCTTGATTCCCTTGGCCAGCGCCAGTTCGGCCACCAGTTTCCCGATCGCCTTGGCTCCCGCCACGTTTCCGCCGCTGCCCACCGCGGCGCTCTTCTGCGTGCTCGAAGCGGCCACGATTGTCCGCCCCTGCCGGTCGTCAATCACCTGCGCATAAATGTGGTTCGTGCTGCGGAACACGGCCAACCGCGGCCGCTCCGCCTCTCCCGACAACCGTTTGCGGATCCGCTTGTGAATCCGCCGCCGGACTTCATCTCGATTGACTAGCTTCTTCATCGCTGTATCCTTAAGTTACTTGGCGCCGGCCCCGCTCTTGCCTACCTTCTTGCGCAGCGCTTCGCCCTTGTAGCGGACGCCCTTGTTCTTGTATGGGTCGGGCGGGCGCAGGGAACGCATGTTCGCCGCAATCTGGCCGAGCAGTTCTTTGTCACATCCGCTGAGGGTGATGGCCGTCTGCTTATCCACCTTGCAGTCCACGCCGGCCGGAAGCACGAACTCGATGGGGTGCGAGTAGCCCAGGTTGAATGTCACCACCCCGCCTTTGGAGTCCGCGCGGTAGCCGATCCCGACAATCTCCAGTTCCCGGACGAATCCCGCGGAGACACCCGTCACGGCGTTGGCAGCAAGCGCCCGCGTCAATCCGTGCAGCGCCGCGTGCCTGTCGCTCGCGCGCTTCACTTCCAGGGTCCCCTTGGCCTGCTCGATGCTGATCCCTTCGGGAATCGGCACGGTCAGCGTTCCTTTCGGCCCCTGTAGTTCCAATTGCTCGCCTATGTTTACCTTGACGCTCGCGGGCACCGGAATGGGTTTCTTTCCAACTCTCGACATAGACTTACTCCTTACCCTTGCCTTAGTAGATCTGACAGAGCAATTCGCCGCCGACGCCGTTCTTGCGCGCCGACTTCCCTGTCATCACACCCTGCGGCGTCGTCAGTATGTTGATGCCCAGTCCCCCGAGCACCTTGGGAATCTCGCGCGCGCCTACGTACACCCGGCATCCGGGGCGCGAAACCCGCTCGATCCTGTTGATCACCGGCGCGTTCGCCGGCGTGTATTTGAGATAAATCTTGATCGTCTTCTTCGTGCCTTCTTCCGCCATCTTGAAGTTGAGGATGTAGCCCTCTTCCTTCAAGATGCGCGCAATGTCGGCCTTCAGCTTGGAGGCCGGCACGTCCACTTTCGCATGACGCGCGCTCATTGCGTTGCGAATCCGCGTCAGCATATCGGCGATCGGGTCAGATGTGCTCACTTCGTTGCCTCCTCTTCTACCAGCTCGATTTGATGACGCCCGGAATCTCCCCGGCGAGCGCCAGCTTCCGGAAACAGATGCGGCAGAGGTTGAATTTGCCCAGATACCCCCGCGGCCGTCCGCACCGGAAACACCGGTTGCGATGGCGGCAGGCAAATTTCGCTTTCCTGTTATTGGCCTTGGCGTTGTCGATCGACTCCTTGATCTTCTTGTCCTTGGCGATCTTGGCAGTAGTGGCCATCCGCTATTCCTTCCTTCTCGCTTCCCTATTGCTGCCGGAACGGCATCCCCAGATGCTTCAACAGCGCCAGCCCTTCCTGGTCTGTCCGGGCCGTGGTCGTAATGCAAATGTTCATCCCCTTGATCTTCTCTACCTTGTTGTAGTCGATCTCGGGAAAAATCAACTGATCTTTCAAACCCAACGTATAATTGCCGCGGCCGTCGAAGGATTTGTTCGACACGCCGCGAAAGTCGCGCACGCGTGGCAGGGCGACATTGAAGAGGCGGTCGAGAAATTCGTACATCCGGTCGCCGCGCAGGGTCACCATGCAGCCGATGGCCATGTTCTCCCTGAGCTTGAACGCGGCGATGGATTTCTTGGCCTTCGAGATCACGGCCCTCTGGCCGGCAATCTGGTTCAACTCGTTCACCGCGCCATCCATGAGCTTCGGATTCTGCGTCGCCTCGCCCAACCCCACGTTCAGGGACACCTTCTCGAGCTTCGGCACCGCCATCGGGTTTGTGTAGCCGAACTCCTTCACCAGCGCCGGTATGACGTTCTTCTGGTAACGCTCCTTCAATCTGGGCTTGCTTGCTGACATATCCCGCTACCTACCCTTTCTTGTCCAGCGTCTCGCCGGTCTTGCGCGCGATGCGCACACGCCGCGCCTTGCCACCGGCGGTCTCGACCTTGAACCCGACGCGTGTGGGCACTCCGCCCGAAGTGAGAATCATCACATTCGAGGCGTGAATGGAACCCTCCCGCTCGGCGATGCCGCCCTTGATCTGCTGCGCGGGGTTCGCCTTGGTGTGGCGCTTGATGAGGTTGACGCCTTCCACAATCAGCCGCCCCGTCCCGCGGTCGACGCTGATGACGCGCCCGGTCTTTCCTTTGTCGCGCCCGCCAATCACTTTGACGACGTCGTTTTTTCTGATGCGGATCCGCCGTGGCGGCTCCGGCTTTTTGGCTCGCGGCATTGCTTATATCACCTCCGGGGCGAGAGAGACGATCTTCATGAACCGCTTCTCTCTCAATTCGCGGGCGACGGGGCCGAAGACACGCGTCCCCACCGGCTCACCCAAATCGTTGATCAGCACCGCCGCGTTCGAATCAAAACGGATATAGGTGCCATCCTTGCGGCGCGTCTCCTTGCGCATCCTCACGATCACGCAGCGCACCACCTTGCCCTTCTTGATGGCCGATTCCGGCGAGGCTTCCTTCACCGCCGCCGTGATCACGTCCCCCAAACCGGCGCGCAGGCCGAGGTCGCCACCGCGCGGCAAAATGCAGCTCAATTTGCGGGCTCCGCTGTTGTCGGCCACCTCGAGGATGGTTCGCATTCCAATCATGACGGTAGCTCCTTACTCGACAATCTCCCCGACCTGCACGGCCTTGCGGATCACTTCCGCCAGGTTCCAGCGCTTCAGCCGGCTCAACGGACGGCACTCGACGATTCGCACCACATCACCCACCTGCGCCGTCCCCTGCTCGTCGTGGGCGTAGAACTTCTTCTTCTTCGTCACAATCCGCTTGTAGAGCGGATGCGGCACCTTGCGCACCACGGCCACCACGATGGTCTTTCGCATTCCCGCCGAAACCACGTGACCGATCTTTTCCTGCTTGTTCGGTTTATTCTCTTCGGCCATCTCGCTATCCCTTCTTCTCGAGCGCGCGCTCGCGCAGAATCGTGAGGATGCGGGCGCGATCCTTCTTCAATTCCCGGTACTTCTTCACGCCATCTCCCTGGCCCATGTTGATTTGGAAGCGCAGGCGAAATACCTGTTCCTGCATGTCGCGCAACTGGCCTTCGAGTTCGCTCGTGTCTGTCTGCCGGATCTTTTCAACCTTCATTCGATTACTCCCGCCTATCCGTTCTGTCCGCGCGTAACCAGCTTACAGGGAAGCGGAAGCTTCCTTGACGCCAGCCGCATCGCCTCGGCCGCCACATCGGCCGTAACACCTTCCATCTCGAAGAGGACCTTCCCCGGCCTCACTACGCACACCCACTGCTCCGGCGCGCCCTTTCCCTTACCCATGCGGGTTTCGGCGGGCTTCTTCGTAATGGGCTTGTCCGGAAACAAACGGATCCACACCTTGCCGCCGCGCTTGATGAAACGGGTCATGGCCACGCGCGCCGCCTCGATCTGCCGGTCCGTGATCCACCCGCAGCGCATCACCTTCAGGCCGTAGTCGCCGAAGCTCAGGCTGGAACCGCGCCAGGCCTTTCCCTTCATCCGGCCTCGCTGCTGCTTGCGAAACTTTACCTTCTTTGGCATCAACATGGCGTTACTATCTCCTCAAGTCTCCCGCCTGCGCGGCTCTTAATTCTCTCCCTCGCCCTCGGGCTTCGTTTCCTGCTTCCAGGCGGGCGGAGCGGGATTCGCCATCGGCGGCACCAGCGGCGCAGCGGCGCCTCTGCCCGCTTGCGGCAACTCGGCCGGCGGCTGTTGTTCGAGTCCGCCCACCGGCGCCGCGGCGGCGGCTTCCTGGGCCGCGCGCTCCCTCTGGGCCTGCCGGTCCTGCTGCGGCCTCGATCCGCGCCGGTCGCGGTCTCCGCGCGGCCCGCGGCGGTCGCGCATCTCGGGCTCGTTGCGGGTCACTCCCAGGCGCCGGCCCTGGCCTTCCAGAATCTCACCCTTGTAAACCCAGCTCTTCACGCCGATGACGCCGTAAGTCGTCCGCGCCTCGGCAAATCCGTAATCAATGTCCGCGCGCAGGGTGTGCAGCGGCAACTGACCCTGCAGATACCATTCGCTGCGCGCGATTTCCGCTCCGTTCAGCCTGCCCGATACGCGAACCTTGATCCCCTTGCAGCCGTAGCGCAGCGCAGCCTCCACGGCCTTTCGCATCGCCCGCCGGAATGCCACCCGCTTCTCGAGTTGCAACGCGATCGACTCGGCGATCAACTGCGCGTCCGCGTCCGGCTTGTGTACTTCCTGGATGTCGATGAACACCTCGCGCTTGGTCTTGCGCGCCAGGTCCTGCTTCAACTTCTCGATCTCGGCGCCCTTCCGCCCGATGATGATTCCAGGGCGCGAGGTGCGGATCGTGATGCGCAGCTTGTTGCCGGGACGGTCCACTTCGATGCTCGAGACGCCCGCCGCCTTCAGCCGGCCGCGCAGCGCGTCCTTCAGGTCCAGATCCTCCTCGAGCAGCTTCGGGTATTCCGCCTTGGCGAACCACCGCGAACGCCACGTCTTCGTTACGCCGACGCGAAATCCGTAAGGATGTACTTTTTGACCCATTTAGCTCGCCTTTTCTCCCACTTTGACGACGATGTGCGACGTTCTGCGCTGATAGCGGTAGGCGCGGCCCATCGGCGCCGGGCGAATCCGCTTCTGGCGCGGCCCTTCATTCACGTATGCCTCGGTGACGTACAGTTTGTCGACGTCCACGTCCGTGGCGCGATTCTCCGCATTGGCAATCGCCGAATGGAGCACCTTCTCGACCACGGGCGCGATGCGCTTGTTGGTGCCGCGCAGAATGTGGATCGCCTCGCCTGCCTTGCGCCCGCGAATCAGATCCACCACCAGGCGGGCCTTCTGCGGCGAAATGCGAATGTAGCGGGCCTCGGATTTGTATGGTTTCGCTTTCTCAGCCTGTTCTGCCATGTCGCTTCGCTCCTGTTACGCCTTACCGGTCTTTTCCGCCTTGTTGGCGTGCCCCTTGAAGGTGCGCGTCGGGGAAAATTCGCCCAGCTTGTGCCCCACCATGTTCTCGGTGACATACACCGGGATGAACTTCTTTCCGTTGTGGACGGCGATCGTGTGGCCGATGAAATCAGGCAGGATAGTCGAACGCCGGCTCCAGGTGCGCACCACCTTCTTCTCGTTGGCCGCGTTCATCTTGCCGATCTTCACCTGCACATGCGCGTCGGTGAAGGGGCCTTTCTTGAGGGAACGTCCCATACCCTACCTATCTCCTCTTCTGCTTCCGCGTGACAATCTGGTTGTCTGTACGCTTGTTGTTGCGCGTCTTGAAGCCGCGCGTTGGCTGGCCCCACGGCGTCACCGGGTGCCGCCCGCCCGAGGTGCGGCCTTCGCCGCCGCCGTGCGGGTGATCCACGGGGTTCATCGTCACGCCGCGGTTATGCGGCTTGCGGCCGAGGTAGCGCGTCCGGCCGGCCTTGCCGAGTGAAACGTTCTCATGATCCACGTTGCCCACCTGCCCGATGGTGGCGCGGCAGTTCACCAACACCCGGCGCACCTCGCCCGAAGGCAGTTTCAGCAGCGCGTAGTCGCCTTCCTTTGAAACCAGTTGCACCGCCGCCCCGGCCGAGCGGGCCATCTGGCCGCCCTTGCCTGGCCGGAGTTCCACGTTATGCACGGTCGTGCCGGCGGGGATGTTCTTGAACGGCAGCGAATTTCCCACCAGGATGTCGGCTTCCGGGCCGCTCACCACGGCGCGGCCCACTTCGAGCCCCACCGGGGCCAGAATATAGCGCTTCTCGCCGTCGGCGTAGTGCAGCAGCGCCAGACGGGCCGAACGGTTCGGATCGTATTCGATGGCCGCCACCTTCGCCGGCACTCCGTCCTTGTCGCGCTTGAAATCGACCATGCGGTAGCTCTTCTTAGCTCCGCCGCCGCGGAAGCGCATCGCCAGCCGTCCGTAGTTGTTCCGTCCTCCCGTCCGGTTCTTACCCTCGGTCAGTGACTTCTCGGGCTCCTTCTTCGAGAGGCCTTCCCGCGAAAGGACTGTTTGAAACCGCCGGGTGGGCGTTGTCGGACGATATGTCTTGATCGGCATGTCAGATCTCCGCGTACTCCGGCATCTTCTGGCCGGCCTTCAGGCGTACGTACGCCTTCTTCCAATCCGGGCGGTATCCCGAGAAGCGGCCCCGGCGGCGCAGCTTTCCTTCAAATGACGCCGTCCGCACATCGGCCACCTTCACCTTGAAAATCTTTTCCACGGCCGCCTTGATCATGATCTTGTTGGCGTCCGGGTGCACCTCGAAGCAGAGCGTCTGCTCCGCCTCTTTCTTCGTCACGCCTTTTTCCGTCACAATCGGCCGCCGGATGACGTTGTAATGGGTCATTGGGAGAGGCCCTCCGAAAGCTTCCGCGCGGCCGCCTCGCTGAGCAGCACGCTCTTATGCCGCAGCAGATCGTACGTTGTCACCGCGTGGCTGTCCACGGTGGTGACGCCGGGAATGTTGCGCGCGCCGAGCGCGAGATTCCTGTTGTCCGCCGCTTCCACCACCAGAACGTTCTTCGCGGCTTCGAGGTTCTTGAGCGCGCCCGCAACCGACTTCGTCTTGTGATCGGGCAGAGCGAACTCGCGAACCACCTTCAACTCTCCGTCGCGCAACTTCGCCGACAGCGCGGATCGCAGCGCGCCGAGCAGCATCTTCCGCGGCAGCCGGTAGCTGTAATCGCGCGGTACCGGACCGTGTGAAGTGCCGCCGTGCCGCCACAGGGGCGACCGGATCGAACCCATGCGAGCCCTTCCCGTACCCTTCTGCCGCCACAACTTCTTGCCCGACCCCGAGACTTCCCAGCGCCGCTTCGTCTTGTGCGTTCCGCCGCGAATCCCCGCCATGTAATGGCGGACCGATTCGTATAGCAGCGCCTCGTTCACTTCGGCTCCGAACACGCTCTCGGCGAGCTCGATCTCGCCCACCTTTTGATTCGTGAGGTCCACTACATCCACTACCGGCATGTCAGAGCCCCCTCTTTCTGGCGCGGCGCACCACCACGTAGCCGCCATTCGGCCCCGGAACCGCGCCCTTCACCATCAAAATGTTGTCTTCCGTGTCGATGTCCACGATCTCGAGATTTCGCACCGTCACGTCCTGCACGCCCATGTGCCCGGCCATTCTCATTCCAGGGAACACACGCGAGGGAAAGCTCGACGCCCCGATCGAACCCGGCGCCCGGTGGAACATCGAACCGTGCGTCGCCGCCCCTCCGCGAAAGTGGTGCCGCTTCACAAGACTCGCAAAGCCGCGTCCCTTGCTGACGCCCGTCACATCCACCTTCTCCTTCGCCTTAAACGAATCGACGAGAATCTTGTCGCCAGGCTTCGGGTCGCCGTCTCCGGGCTGAAGCTTCAACTCCCGCAGAAACTTCACCCCTTCGGCTCCCGCTTTCTTCAGGTGGCCGGTCTCGGGTTTGTTGATCCGCGCGGGCTTGACAAATTCGAGAAAACCGATTTGGATGGCGTCGTAGCCGTCCGCCGCCGGTGTTTTGCGCTGCACCACCACGCACGGTCCGGCCTTGACCAAAGTCACGGGCACCACTTCCCCGCCTGGCCGGAAAACCTGTGTCATCCCGATTTTTTTCCCTAGAATTCCTGGGCTCATAATACCCCCACGGGCTTACGGCAACGCCGCACCGTTCGTTTAACGTCCGGCGCCGCCAGCCCTACTTTTTGTCCTTGCCAAATGCCTTGATTTCCACATCCACGCCTGCCGGCAGATCGAGCTTCATGAGCGCGTCCACCGTGTCCTGGGTCGGTTCGAGGATATCCAGCAGCCGCTTGTGCGTGCGGATCTCGAACTGCTCCCGCGATTTCTTATCCACGTGCGGCGACCGGTTCACCGTGTACTTGTTGATCGTCGTCGGCAGCGGAATCGGACCGGCAATCTGCGCGCCCGTGCGCTTGGCCGTCGCCACGATCTCACTGGTCGATTGATCGAGGACCCGGTGATCGTACGCCTTCAGTCGAATGCGGATGCGTTCTCTCAGCATTGTTTCCCTGCTTTACCTGTCCCGCGCCTAGTCGAGGATCTCGCTCACCGTTCCGGCGCCCACGGTGCGGCCGCCCTCGCGAATGGCGAAGCGCAACCCCTTGTCCATGGCCACCGGCGTGATCAACTCCACCGACAACTGCACATTGTCCCCCGGCATCACCATCTCCGTGCCCTCCGGCAACTGCGCCACTCCCGTCACGTCCGTCGTCCGGAAGTAAAACTGCGGCCGGTATCCCTTGAAGAACGGCGTGTGCCGCCCGCCTTCCTCCTTGCTCAGCACGTATACTTCACCCTTGAACTTCTTATGCGGCGTGATCGATCCCGGCTTGGCCAGCACCTGCCCACGCTCGACCGAATCCTTGTCCACACCCCGCAGCAGCAACCCCACGTTGTCCCCGGCGCGCCCTTCGTCGAGCAGCTTCTTGAACATCTCCACGCCCGTCACCACCGTCTTCCGCGTCGCCTGGAAGCCCACGATCTCCACTTCCTCGTTCACCTTCACAATGCCGCGCTCGACTCGGCCCGTCACCACCGTCCCGCGCCCCTGGATCGAGAAAATATCCTCGATCGGCATCAGAAACGGCTTGTCCACGGCGCGCTCCGGCAGCGGTACGTACTTGTCGACGGCATCCATCAACTCGTCCACCGACTTTTCCCACTGCCCTTCCCCGTTCAACGCTCCCAGCGCCGAAACCCGCACCACCGGCACGTCATCGCCCGGAAAATCGTACTTCGACAGCAGTTCCCGCACTTCCAGTTCCACCAGGTCCAGCAGTTCCGGATCGTCCACCATGTCCACCTTGTTCAACGCCACCACGATGTAGGGCACCCCCACCTGCCGCGCCAGCAGAATGTGCTCCCGCGTCTGCGGCATCGGCCCGTCGGTGGCCGCCACCACCAGAATCGCCCCGTCCATCTGCGCCGCGCCCGTGATCATGTTCTTGATGTAGTCGGCGTGGCCCGGACAGTCGACGTGCGCGTAGTGGCGGTTGGCTGTCTCGTACTCCACGTGCGACACCGCGATCGTGATTCCGCGGGCTTTCTCTTCCGGCGCGTTGTCGATGGAATCGAAGCTCCGGAACTTCACCTTCGGGTTGTGCTTCGCCAGCACCTTCGTGATCGCGGCCGTCAACGTCGTCTTGCCGTGATCGATGTGCCCGATCGTGCCGATGTTTACGTGCGGCTTACTACGGTCGAATTTCTCTTTGGCCATGTAACGCGATTCTCCTGTTTGAACCTATCTGCTTACTTTCCCTTGCACGCG
>JADLBD010000273.1 GCA_020847975.1 Bryobacterales bacterium
GGTCGTCGTTGGACGCAACTAGCAGGCTGATCGGCATTCCCTCTCCTTCGCGGTCATGGCAGGCACTCCTCGCTGTCGGCATTGCAGCCCGCGCTCTCCATCGGCATCTGGGTCTGGAAGTCGGGCATGGGCACGGGCGGCAGGCCCAGATAGCTCATAAACGACCGGTATTCGTAATTGATTACGCGTACGCGCACCGTGTCCGGCACGCAAGCGGCCGAGCATTCACTCGAATCGCAACTGAATTCCGCCAGGTTTCCCGTATCCGGATCTCTGGCGTAGTAGGTGACTTCAATCTGCGCGGATCCGTTCGTGAACTGGTCCCGATCCGCAGTCAGCGGGAAGTTCCGCTGCATCCAGGTCACCACGTTGCCGCCGTCGCCCTGCCAGCAATGCGTGACGGCGTAGCGCGCGCCTTCGCGGGTGAAGTCCACCACGCTGTGCCAGATCCACAGCAACTGGGCGGTGAAGACGATCATCATCGATACGGGCAGCAGGATGGACCCGAACGCGATGACGAATTCGATTGTGGCCTGGCCGCTTGTGCTGTTGCGCCGCATGGCTCAGGTCCCCTGGAACGGCACGCGTACGCGCGGCTTGAGCAGAATGGGGTCAATGGGGAGTTGCGGGATCACCGGCGTGAAGGGATAGCCTTCGGGAATGGAGACCACAACGTAGTCCGGTCCTTGCCCCCCGGCGGCAGTGTCGCAGCCCTGCGCCGAGCAATCACACTGGGCGATTTCGCCAGTCGATGCTTCGAGCCGCTCGATGCGCACCTGAATCTGGTCCGCGGACAGGCCCTGAATGAGGGAGGGCGAGTCTCCATCAGTGGAACCAGTGAGCGCCAGCGTCTTCGCCGCCTGCACAATCGTGTCTGTGTCGTCACAGAAGTTGACGCCCTGTTGCGTGCCTACGTAGCGCGCCACCGTATAGAGCGTCTTTTCGAGCGCGTAATAGGTGTAGGTCAGCTTCGCCAGCGAGACCATGCCGAGCAGCAGAAGGAGCAGCACGGGCACATACATGGCCGTCTCGAGCAGGATGCTGCCGCGTTGGGGTTTCATCGGTGCAACACCACCTTTCCGGGACCCGAAGTGACGCCGCAGTCTCCGAAGCGGCCCTGTTTCACAGGCGCCGGCGAGCCCAAGTAGAGCGCCGCGAAGCGCCCGTTGGGGTCCGCGGGGCTGATCCCCTGCGTGTTCGTTACCGGCTCGAGCAGGAACTGGCGGAATCCGAGCACGGTCATCGCGCCCGATCCGGTGGCGTCGAGGACGTCGACAATCACTACCGTCAGAATGCGCCGGGCGTTGCCCGTATATCCCGTATAGTCGTCGAGATCGGTGAGATCCGTATCGGACGTATAGAGCCCGTTCAGGGTGTCGATATCGGCGATATTGGCGCAGCCTTGCGCCGCGGAGTTGTCCATGCGCGTTGCCGCTCCGCAAAGAAAGGCGGTTACCGCCGTCTGGACGCGATTCGCATTGCAGGGTAATTGGGTTGCCGTGGCCCAGACCTGTTCCGTGACATTGACGGTGAAGCAGGCGCTCGCCTGTGTGGTGGAGGGCAGCAATCCCTGGGCTCCGGCGCGGAACAACTGCTGCGAATCATCGGAGAACGCCGCCAGGGCGTCATTGGAGCGGTTGAGAATCACGTAAGGAATGCGAGGCGCCGCTCCGGCCAGCGGTTGCGGCGGCGGAATTCCGGTGCACGGGTATCCGAACGTATAGCGTTGATTGGTAGTGAAGCCGAAATTCACCGGGTCCGCGGCGTCGAGCGGAGTAATGGCGATGGGCTCGCTGCCGCAGATGGTGCACAAGGGCGCGCTCACACCCGCCGCGGCTCGCGCCGCTACCGCCAGTTTGCCTTCCTGCCCCAGGGACAGGAACCGCCAGAAGATGAGGGGAGCCTCGCCATTGAGATCGACGCGGACGTACTTCGCCTGCGACCCGCTGACCTCTCCGGTTCCGTTCGAGGCGTCGCCTTCCCCGGTTGCCTCGGCTGCGGTTGACCAAAAGGAGGGGTCGGAGATGGTGCTGTTCAGAGCTCCGTTCGATTGTCCGATTGTCAATCCGCCGAAATCGTACTTGTCACCGTAGCCTGAAGCCGTCTCGACAATCCGGTTCATCGCATCGGCGGCATCCGCGGTGGAGGCGTCCGTCCCAATCAGCTTTCCGGCCGCCGCCAGCGCTATCGCCTGCGCCGCGGCGTGCAACTCGCCGCGCACCACATAGAGCCGGCCGAGATCCACCGCGAAACCCATCAGGCCGAAAAAGACGGGAACCAGGAGCGCCAGGATCTGCACGGACACTCCGCCCCGCTGGTTCCGCGATCGCCAGGATGGAGTGCATTTTCTCAACAGCAATTCGCTCCTAAGGCTTTTCGTGGCCGGTCGCGCCCACTATTTCCGGCTTCTTCTTTTCGCCCTTTTTCTTCTTTTTGGCTTCGTCCAGTTTTTTCTGTTCGTCGGGGGTGGGCAGGAAGTCCTCGAGTTGCGCCGGCAGCTTCGCCTTTTCGCCAGGCTCCAAAGGTTTGACGAATCGCGGGGTAATCACCACCAGCAGTTCATCCTGGGTTTTCTTGATGGACCGGCTGCGGAACAGATTCCCGATGATAGGGACATCTCCAATGCCGGGAACACGGTTCAGCACTTGCGTGACGCGGTTGTCGAGCAGTCCCGCGATGGCGAAGGTCTCTCCGTCTTTCAGCACCACTTCGGTTTCCGCGCGCCGTACGTTGATGGCCGGGATGAGGAAGCCCTGCAAGGTGACCGCATTGGAAAAATCCAGCGAACTGACCTCGGGAGAAACCTTCATATGGATGCCGCCGTTGCTGGTGAGGGTGGGAGTGAAGCCGAGTTGAATGCCGAATTTCTTGAATTGCACGGTGATCACGGGCGCGACTGCGCCGCCGGTGGTGGTGGCTGTCAGGGTAGGGAAGGGAAATTCGCCTCCCGCGAGGAAACTCGCCTCGCGCCCTTCCACGGCGATCAGGTTGGGTTCCGCGAGCACCTGCAGCAGGTTCCGCGCCTGCAAGGCGCGCACGGTGGCGCCGATGTTCAAATCAGGCCGGAACAGGAAAAGATTCAGCAGGTCAGCGAAGTTGATGGTGGTATTGGAAAAGTTCTGATTCTCGAACTGCAACTGGCTGATGCGCGGGGTCTGGAACTGCTGCGTGGTGAGAGTGCCCAGCATCTTGTCGTTGCGGCTGAGGTAGTTCAAGCCGAACTCGCTGAGCGCGGCGCGATCGACGCTGGCGAACTTCACCTGGAGCAGAATCTGGCGGGGCTCCACCACCGGTGTCTTGAGTGTATTCACCACGGCTTTTGCATAGGGCGAGGCCAGCGCTTCGGCGCGTTTCCGCTCCTCCTCGTCCTTGACAATTCCCACGAGGACGAGCTTTTCGTTGTTCCCCGAAATGGACGCTCCCTCGGGCAGGCGGGCGCGCACGTTCTTGAGCATGCCCTCGAAGTCGCTGTTGTCCGCCATCACGTTCACGTTGTAGCGAGCCGGGATGGCGCCGCTTTCCCAGACAATGAGTGTCGTCTTCCCCGCGCCTTTGGCATTCACCATGACCTCCCGGGGGGAGACCACTACCGCATCGGCAATCTTGGGTTCGGCGATGACGACGCGCGAAAGGTCATGTTCAAACTGGAGGAGTTCGCCGCGTCCCACGGTGATGTTCATTTCGCGCACCGGCGCGGTTTGCGCCAGGGCCATCGAGGCCGCCCACCCCATGCAGATGTATGTCGCAATTCGGTTCTTCATTTGTGTCCGCCCGCGGCCCTACTGGAAGACCTCTTGCAAGTGTTTGTCTCCCTTGAACACATCCACTACGTATTTGGGCTTAGGCGGCTCCTTTTTTTCTTCCTTAGGCTTGGGGGCGGGGGCGAAGCCGCCATCGGGAGTCATGACGACAGGCTCTCCGGCGGTGAGTTTCTTCCAGACCGCGTCGTCCTTCACGTTGGGGATGCCAAGTTTGCCGTGAGGGCGCAACCGTCCGGGTCCGTACCCCACGTTCAGGTCGCTCGCCGTCACCACGGGCGCGTTGTCCTCGTCGACGGAAGCGTCCAACGGGTTGCGCAAAGCGAGGCTGATCTTTCCCAACTGACGGGCGAACTCGAGCTTTGCCGCCTGCTCGGGAGTCACCAGCAAGGTGGCCGCGCGGGTGGTAGAGGAGGATGCCGGCGCCGTCGTCTGCGCGGGCGCGCCCTGCACCGCCGCCACTTCGGTATTTCGGCCTATGCCCATCACCACGACGTTTTCGAGCAGCACCGTGGTGACGGCTTCGTTCATCGAACCGGTGCGCGTAAACAGCACATCGACGTGCGAACGCGGCTGGATCAGCCCCCCGGCGCCACTCGAGTCGTTGAACGGCACGGACACCGCGCGCTTGCCCGGTTCAATGGTTGCTGAAAGCCCTTCCATGCCGCCCTGCGTGCTGATCTTGTTCGTCATCAGTGGTTCGTTACGGTTCACGGGAAACAGAAGCACGCGGTCCAGCACCGCTTTCGTGTCAACCACGGCGTCCTTCGGCAAATCCTTTTCCGGAATGCTCACCATCTTCAAGTCGCCTTGCTTGAGACGCGTGCCGGCCGCCATGTCGCGCGACGCGGCGACAATTTTGAACATCTTTTCCGTCCGCGGGCCCTGTGTTTTGGCGTAGACAAACCAACTCATCAGGAAGGCGCACAGCAGAGCGCCGCCGAAAATCATCAGAATCTTCTGCCGGTCCAGATTACCCATACCGTCATTTCCTCAATAGTGTCGCCGTATCATCTTTATAAATGCCATGCCAGCCGGCTTGTTCGAGCGCGGCGAGCAGAGAATAGTTGTTGGGCAGTAACGCGTGCGTGAAACCGAACCGCTCGACGAGAGCGGGCCAGCCCGGGCGGGCTTCGATGAGGCGGATGTAGTCCTTCATGAACGCAACGCCATAGAAGTCACTGCGGCCGTCGAAGAAGACCTTGCGCTTGCCGCCGAAGCGGTAGATGAGATAGCCGCCGTATTTGTCCGGTGCCAACAGGCGTGCGCCTTCCGGCAATGCCTCCACGGCAGCGGCCGCTGCAACCGGAAATTCTTGCGGCGGAAAATCGGCGAGCCGTGAGAACGCCGGTGTGCGCAGCAAACCAACGGCGAGCAGGAAGGCGAGGGGAGCAAACGCATATCCCCCGCATCGCCGGTCGAGAAGGCGCACGCGTCCGCTGTAGGACAGGAAGGCATCCAGCCATTGGCGCAAACGGAGCCGCACATCGAGGTGTTCCAACGCTTCCGTAATCGTTCCGTTCGCCAGCGGCAGCACCAGCAGGGCGGCCAACGGCAAAGCTCTCGCCGACCGGAGCGCCATGGCGGCCACACCACAGGCCAGCAGGAAATGATCCACACGCCGGCGAGCGAGCATGAGCGGCAAAGCCGCCAGCGGGGCCATGACCGTCAGCAGGATCTGCCAGGCGCCCTCGAGATGGAAATTGAAGCTTTGAAATTCGCCGATGCGGGCGAGCAGGCCGGTGTTCGTCAGGTACTCGAACACGTGCTGGTGCAGGCGCCAGCCGTAGGGATTGGCCAAGGTGCCCGCGGCAGAGGCGCCCGCCAACCAGAGGAATCGGGAAGCCTGTTCCGGTTCCTCTCCCCAGATCCATTCGCGCGCCCCGCATCCCAGCGCATAGAGGAAACACAAGCAGGGCAGAAGAAAGAAGCTGGCATGGAGGTTTGCCCAAAGCGCGCCCGCGGCGAACCATGCGAGCCCGGTTCGCCATCCGATTCGCGGGGGCGTGTGTTCCAGACTGAGCACTGCCGCCAGGCTCAAGAGCCAACTGAATACATGCGGCCGCGCCAGCCAGTGCATGCTTATCGTGGTCAGCATGGGGGCGGCCATCGCACAGGCAAGGAAAAAATTGCCCCCTACCTTCCAATGGAGGTGGAACCAGACCCACACGCTGAGCGCAGCCGCGGCGGAAATCAGCACCGCAACTCCACGCAGCCCATCCCACCGGTGTGCGGCCCCCAACAGGATATCCGATCCCCATTCCCAGGCGAACCAGGGCTTTCCCGCCATCGTGAAGGAATATGGGTCTGTGCGTGGCAATGGGTTTCCCTTCAAAAGGGATTCGCCCGTCCGAATATGCCATCCCGTATCCGAATCGCGGAACAGTTTCCCGGCGCCGTCTCCAAAGAACAAGCCATAGAAGAGAACCATCGTCGCGACGAGCAGAGAAACGTCAGGCATCAGCCAGCGGGGTAGCCGCGAAACAGCAATCGAACGCGCGGCAACGGGACGTGCTGCTTCGCCCGCACTCCTTTCGGAGCCGCCGGGACGGGAAATCGAGGGCAATGGATTCTTTACTGGCCGGTTGCGCCGATGCTGGTTAATCCCTGCGTGATGCTCGAATACAAGCTCACCACGGCAACGGATAACTGGTTCACGGTGGTGATCAAGGCCAACCCTACGGCGGCGACGATCAGCGCGTACTCCACCAGGTCCTGCCCTTGATCCTCTTTCCAGAGGCGAATCAGAATTTTCTTCATAAACGTGTTCTGCAACTCCTTTTTGCTAATGACTCACTGCTTAGTCGCGATCGTTACCGAACCGGAAGATGGCGTGTCTTCAATTCCCGCCAGCGCGTACCACAGGCGTTTCATGGTCCTTCTCCAACTCGCCGGCGAGGCGGCGCGGACAGGCAGGACCGCCGGTTTTCCATCCTGGCCCGCCAACAACTCGAAATTCTTCAAAGCGGGAGTATAGTCCGGCTGATGGCCGAGCGCGGTTTCGAGTTCCTTCCGCGCCTCCGCGTACCGCCCCTCCTCGAGCAGCACGGCGCCCGCGTTGTTGTGGGCCGCGGCGGGGCTGCTGATGGATTGCCATTGGAGGATAGCCTCTTTCTGCTCTTCGCTACTTCCCCCGCGCATCAGCGCCAGCGCCAGATTGCCGCGGGCTGTCTTGGACCCTGAATCCATGCCCACCGCCCGTCTCAGTTCCGTCAAGGCATCGGTTCGCTTACCTTGCAACAGGAGATTGTAGCCCAGATTGTTGTGGAGTTTTGCACTCGATGGATCCAGTACGATTGCCGCGCGGTGGGCAACCTCTGCTTTCGCATATTCTCCCTGGCTGTCCCTCAGGATTCCGAGCCACGCCGGCAGGCCGGCGTCCTTTGACTGATATCTGGCGAGAAACCGCTCCAAACCTGCCGCCGCCTCGGCGGTCATTCCCTGGTCCTGGAGCGTCTGAGCAGTCAGTAGGGCGACCTGCGCATCGCCTGGGAACCGCTCCGCCGCCAAACGGTAGTGTTCCAGGGCAAGTTCCGGATACCCTTGCTTGCGGTAATGATCCGCGAGGGCGAGACGGACATTCAGATCGTCAGGGCCGGCGGCCATCCGCTCGCGCAATTGCCGCGCAATCACATCGCCATCCCCGGCGTCGATGGCATTCTCAATCTGCCGCTGCATTGCAGGTTGCACCGCCGGCGGACGCGCCGCCGCCGTGTTGGTCTGCCGCATCCGGCCTGCACAGGAGCCGAGCAGCAGAATGGCCGCGGCCGACGCCCAAACTCTGCAAATCATGACGGAAGCTTCTCGAATTCCAACAGGTCGCCCACCTGAGTAGATGTCGCTTCCGCCATGCCAGCCGGCAGCTCCAGCACGGAATGAGCCCGCAGACAGGCGGAGACCCGCCTCTTCGGCATGCGCTCCCGTATCTTTAGTACTTTGCGAGACTTGCTCAGGTACATGACATCAATTTCGAACTTCATCCCAAAGGTGTGCACGGCCTCACACGGCACAATCCATAAACCATCACCAGGCAGAAGAGACTCGTGTTTCAGCAGCCCGGTTCTCCGCTTGGCACTCGTGTCCGCTACGGTGGCGGCTTCGGCGAGCAGCGTCCCCCTGCCGGCGTTGCGCACTCTGATCTTTGACAAGACTCTGTATAACCCACCTTCCTTGGATTTGTTGCGGCGGAATGCAACTTCCGGGAACCGGAAGGGTTTAGACTAGCGGATTGGTGTGCAGGTTGGCAATTCCAAAATTTGGTTTATTCGGATCTATGATGCAGCGTGTGTTGGCGGCAGCCGTCTTGTCCGTATTGCTTCATTCCCCGGCGCGTGCGCAGTCAGTGGGGGCGACCTTCGGAGCAGTCATCCCGTTGGGTGGAACTCCGTCCGACATCGTTCTGGATGAGACTCGCGGGCGCCTCTATCTTGTAAATACCAGCGCGAACCGCGTCGACATCTACGATTACAACGAGAAGAATGTCGTCGGGTCCTTCCCGACGGGTCTTCAACCTCTGGCGGCCGCCATCTCGATGGACGCTGCTTACCTTTATGTCAGCAACAACGGAACCTCAACCCTTACGGTCATTGATCTGAACACCAACCTGACCGCCCAAACCGTGACCTTGCCCGCCAAGCCTGAAGGTGTTGAAGTGGGTGTGGACGGCCGGGTCCTGATCACGACCGAAGGCACGGGATCGAACAGCCTGAACAACACGCTGCTCATGTTCGACCCCACCCAGACCCAGCAGAATCAGGTCCAACCAGTCCAGTTTCCTCCCCCTCCTCCCACCCCGACGGGAATTCCCGCCGTGCTCACGCGCATCATTACCAGTTTCCGCGGGAAACTCATCCGAACGCCGGACGGCCGGTTTATCGTAGGCCTCAGCACGGTCAATAACAATACACAGACGGTTGTTTTTCTCTACGAATCGCTCTCCGGCACCATCCTCAAGACGCGCACCGTCACCGGGCAATCCACCGCGCTTTCCATGTCTCCCGACGGGTCCCGCTTCATGGCAGGGTTCACGCTTTACGACACGCAGTCGCTTGACGCCGTGGCTCAGCAGTCTCCGGCGAACATGCCGTTTCTTTTCACTGGAAGCTTCAACACTTTGCAGAACGTGGGCGGCAGCGCTTTCACCGCGGACGGCGCCACCTTGTATTCCGCCTTCAACGCTGCTCCTTTCACCCAACCGGCGACACGGCCCCAGGCTTCGACGCTTCTCATTTCCGACCCTCGAAACCTTAGTGGAAAGCTCGGAATCAAGATTCCGGAGAGCATCGTCGCGAAGATGGTGATCACTTCGGACGGCGCCAATGCTTTCGGCTTGTCCGAGTCGGGCATGATCTACCTGCCGCTCTCCACCCTATACGACTATCCGATCCTTCAACCGGAAACCGCCCAGGTTTTCCTGGCGGTGGACGAATGCAACAAGGGGATCGCGCGGGCAGCCGTCCGTATCAACAATTTGGGGAAGGGAAAACTGACCTTCAGCGTGCCGAATCTGGGCGCGGCGCTGGTTGCGCAGATCTCGAGCGGCGTGGCCCCCTCGACGGTCACGTTTGTCATGGAACCCGGCCGCTCCGGCGTCACAAGGCAATATGGGACCAATTTATATACGGGCGCTGCCACCAACACCGGGACACCGATCAACGTCAGCCTGGCTTCGCTTGAAGCGATCAATATTCCGAACACCATCCGGATCTACATGAACTATCGGAATTCCGATCAGCGCGGCCAGATATTTCCCATCCCCACCACGCCGAACAGCGCCACTGAGGGAATTCGGGACCTAGCTTTGGATGAGTACCGAAACCGCCTCTACATTGCCAACTCCGGCTACAACCGGGTTGAGGTATTTGACACGAAGAATCAGCGCTTCCTGAATCCAATTCCGGTGGGCCAACTCCCTCATCAAATGGCGATGGCCACGGACGGCGCCACGATGTATGTAGGAAACGCGGGTGGGGAATCCATCTCCATCGTGGACCTGGACTTAGGGCGGGAGATCGGGCAGGTGGAGTTTCCGCCGATTCCCAGGGCCGGCAATGCGGCGATCACAGCGCCGGCGACGCTTGCGTACGGTCTTTCGGGGCTGCAGTTCATCATGAGCAATGGCACCCAGTGGAAGGTGGTGGCGGATACGGCAACGCTCCGCCCCACAGGCACCGCCAATACGATCGTTCCTGCCACGATTCCAGCTCCTCAGGTGATGCTGGCCAGTCCCGGTTACGACTATATCCTTACTTTGGCGGGAAATGGAACGGCTTACCTGTATAACGCGCTGATCGATACCTACACTTCGCAGCGGCAGTTGTTCACCAATCCGATTCAGAGCTATTATGGCCCGCTTTCGGCATCGACGGACTCTGCTTACTACATGGCCAATGGTCTGATTCTCAACTCTTCGCTCACCGTCATCGGCGGCGCCGAGCGGCCGGGGACCATCCAAGTAGGGCCAGCTCCCGGACCAGGCCAGCCGCCTACCCAGACTGTGGTGAGTGGAGGGGAGCGCAATATCGCCGCGACGGCGGCGGTGAACGAATCGGTTTTCCTGCGTCTGACTACCCCGGTGCGGCAAAACATCACTTCGGTCACGCGGGATGAGGTGCGCACCACCCTGGAAGCACTGGATGTTCGAGCCAACACCGACTCCCTGATCGGGATAGTTCCCGAGAATCCGGTGACCGGAGTGTTCGGGACGCAGCGCTCGAACGTCCCTCCGCGGCAAATGGTGGTGGATGCCAAGGGAACCGCTTATGCTATCACCATTTCCGGACTCTCGGTGATTCCCACAACGCCGGCGGGAAGCAATACTCGCCCCAGCATTGCAGGGGGCGCCAGGGGGATTGTGAACTCGGAAACCGGAGCCTCCAATTTCAAGCCGGGGTCCTTTATCACCGTGACCGGGCAGAATCTGGCCAGTCCAGCGGTAGCCGATACCCTGCCTCCTCCGACGATTCTCGGCGGGTCTTGCGTGGTATTCAATGACGTGGCGCTACCACTGCTACAGGCATCTCCGAACCAGATCTCCGCGCAGATACCGGAAAACCTGGTCAGATCGGGGCTGAATGTGGTGCAGGTACGGTCGCTTGCGAAGGCCCAGAGTTCGGATCCGGTAGTAGTAATGGTACAGCGCCCCTAACGTGGGGGGGACATAATAGGGGGTTTTCCCGAGGCCGGATTAGTCAGTACCCTAGGTCCAGAACATCCCTCGAAAAATGTGTGGTACTTTGGCAGATTTTTCTTGAGTTTGGGGGAGGACCTTGTTACCATGAGTCTGGCCATATTTAACAGTGGTGCGGAGGAACAATGTTTAGACTGGCTCTAGGGAGTGCACTTGTAGCCCTTTTCTCGACAGTGAGCTACGGGGCGACATATGATTTCAGCGGAGCGTCCGGCTCCGGATGCGCGGCCAACGCGGGCGCATGCGTTTATAGCACGGGCGTCAACAACAGCAACGTATTGCTTGCTGATGGTACGGCCGATGCACACTACACGCTGGTTGGAGTGCCGACTGGATCGGGACTCGGGCCTTCGACTTTCGTCGTGCTGAGCAGCCAGTTCCCGTTGAGCACGGGATCATGGTTTGCGAACAGCTCCAGTTCAAAGTGGATCGCGCCTGACGCGAACCAGAACCAGAGTATGGCTCAGAGCGATACCGAGGCCTACATCTATCGCTTGACGTTCAACCTGTCACTTTTGGGCCTATCCTCGGGTTCCTATACGATCAACCTGGGGTGGTTGAGCGACAACAACCGGAATTCCACGGGGTCGCTCACTTCCGGGATTCTGTTGAACGGTACGCCGGTAGCAAGTTCGGGCAACGCCGGCCAGGCGAATGGCAGCCTTAGTCCCGTAACGATCAGTGGAAATTACAGCGGTGGAACCGTAAACCTCGATTTTGTCGTGTACAACCTTGTGTACACCGGACCGGGTAACAACCCCAGCGGCCTGCGGGTGGACATCACGTCCGCTACGGCTACCGACAACCCGATTCCTGAGCCCGCCACCTTCACACTGCTGGCTGCAGGCTTGATCGGCCTGGGGCTGTACACGCGGCGTAAGTAACAGCACTGTAAGATTTTCTCCGCAAAGCGGCCACCCTTTCGGGGTGGCCGTTTTTCTTGTTACCCGCCTCCAACGCCCCTTGCCGGGATGCTATTCTGAAGCAAGAGTTTCTCCATTGAAAGTAGGTTTCGTTAGTCTCGGTTGCCCCAAGAATCTTGTCGACTCGGAGGTGATGATGGGTCAGTTGGCCTTTCATGGCCATGAACTTACCCCGAATCCCGGCGAGGCGGAAATCATTGTGGTGAACACCTGTAGTTTCATTGATCCGGCCAAGCAGGAGTCCGTCGATACCATTCTCGAGATGGCGGAATACAAGAAAACCGGCAGCGCGAAAAAGCTGATTGTCGCTGGGTGCCTGGTGGAGCGGTATCGCGATGAAATCCGCAAGAACATCCCGGATGTCGATCACGTCATCGGCACCAACGAAATCGACTCGATTGCCGGTCTGTGCGAGAGCGGTGAACCCGCCGCAAACCCTCTCCAGGCGTACCTGTATGACCACCAGACGCCGCGCCTGCTGTCCACGCCCCGGCACTATGCCTACATCAAGATTGCGGAGGGCTGCGACCATCCCTGCACGTTCTGCGTGATCCCGCAGTTCCGCGGCAAGTTTCGCAGCCGCCGTTTCGAATCGGTGATCGCGGAAGCAACGCGCCTGTTAAAGCAAGGTGTACGGGAGATCAATCTGATCGGGCAGGACACTACCTGCTACGGGGAGGACTTCGGTCTCAAGGACGGATTGGCGGCGCTGCTCGATCGGCTTGCGGCTATCGAGACTCCTCATCCGAAGTGGGTCCGGTTCCTCTACGCCTATCCGAACAAGGTTACCCAGAAACTGCTCGATACCATCGCCGCGCACCCTGCCCTGGTCAAGTACATCGACATGCCCTTGCAGCATGCAAGCGCCGGTGCCCTGAAGCGAATGAAGCGCGGGGCCAACGGAGACATCTTCCTGAAGTTGCTCGAGCGCATCCGCGCCACCATTCCCGGCGTGGCCATCCGCAGCAGTTTTATTGTGGGATTTCCCGGAGAAACGGAAGCGGAATTCCGCGAACTCATTCAATTTGTCGAGGCCGCGAAACTGGATCGCGTCGGCGTCTTCACCTACTCGGATGAGGAAACCAGCAGGAGTTTCCATCTGGAGGGCAAGGTGGGCAAGCGGGACATGTACAACCGCAAGCGAAGCCTGATGGCGTTGCAACGCAAAATCTCCCGCGGGCATAACCGTGAAATGCTTGGGGCGGAAATTCCCGTTCTTCTGGAAGGGCCTTCTCCGGAGACGGAACTCCTCTGGGTGGCCCGGACGGCCGGGCAGGCGCCGGAGATCGACGGTGTTTGCTATATCAATGACGACAACGGGACGGCGCTCAAACCGGGTCAGATTCGACGCATGCGCGTTACCGAAGCCCACGATTATGATCTGGTGGGCGGATTGGTCGATGCCGCCCCGGAAGAACCGGCTGCTGCACCCGCTTCTCTGTTCCCCATCCTCCGCTCGAGCAGCCCGGAGGCATCCTTGCGGCGCGTATGAAGTGTCCCATCTGCAAGAAGGAAGTTCCGTTTGGCGCCCCCTACATGCCTTTCTGCAGTGAGCGATGCAAGTTGATCGATCTTGGCGAATGGGCTTCGGAAGGCTACGTGATTTCCACCCCAATCTCGAGCAATCCCAAACCGGAGCAGGATGAGGACTAACGGTCCAGCCACTATGCTGGCAACGTGGTTCGGCTGCGGTTTCGCGCCGAAGGCCCCCGGCACGGCCGGCGCTCTGGGCGCGTTGCTGCCGGCCTGGGCGGTTCTCTCCCTTACCGGCTTTGCTCCCTGGACTCTGATCCTCCCCGCCGCCCTGCTTACCGCCCCGGCGATTGCGGCCTCCGGAATTGTCGCGCGCGAGCGGAACCTGAAAGACCCGCAAATCGTCGTTGTGGATGAAGTGCTCGGTCAGTGGCTCTCGCTCGCAGGCGCAACCACGCTCAATTGGAAGAGTGTCCTGGGGGCCTTTCTCCTGTTCCGTTTATTCGATATTCGCAAGCCGCCGCCCGTCCGCAGACTCGAATCGTTGGGGGGCGGATTGGGTATCGTGGCTGATGACCTCATGGCGGGCGTCTACGCCGCGCTTGTCTTATTCCTGGCAGGATGCTTCAATCTTTATTAACCATGGCAATCTTCAAGGATTCCGATCGTCCGGAAATTAATCAGGTCAGTCCCGTCGCCGCCATCCCCGGCGGCGAGTTTCAGATTCGGGGCCGCAACCTGGCCAAAATCAACCGTCCCCGCGTCCGTCTAGGAGATGTCCAGGCGCCCATTGTGATCGGGTCCAACTCTTTCGTGATTGCGCGCGTGCCGGATGGCGTTTCGACCGGCGACATGGTGGTGGAATGCGGGTTCACCTCGAGTGCGTCCTGGCATTGCGGCATTGGCATCCAGATCGCCGACAGTGTACATCCCGTCGCGAATCCCGCTGTGGACAGCTTCGGCAATGTCTACACCACCTTTAGCGGATCGCGCGGCCAGAAGACGCCGGTGTCCGTTTATCGAATCGACGTGAATTACGAAGCGAAGCCCCTGGTCACGGACATCATGAACGCTACTGGCCTCGTCCTGGATGACGAGGGGGTGCTCTACGTCAGCAGCCGCTATGACGGAATTGTTTATCAGGTGACGCCAAGCGGAAGCATGGCGGTTTACGTGGAAGGGATGGGCGTCGCTACCGGCATGGCGTTTGACCACGACCGGAATCTGTATGTGGGCGACCGCAGCGGGACAATCTTCAAGATCAGCCGCCAGCGCCAGATCTACGTGTTCTGCACGATGGAGCCCTCCATTGCGGCGTACCACCTCGCTTTTGGTCCGGACAATAATCTCTACGTTACGGGCCCCACCACATCGAGTTTTGATTCCGTCTACCGCATCAATCCTGCCGGCGAATCGGAAGTATTCTATCGCGGGCTGGGAAGGCCTCAGGGTCTTGCCTTCGACGCCGAGGGTCATCTGTACGTCGCCGCCTCGATGGGCGGCCGGAAAGGCGTTGTGAAAATCGATCCCGACGCGCGAGCTGAGTTGTTCCTCTCCGGACCGAATATTGTCGGTTTCGCATTCACTCCTTCCAAGGCCATGATCGTCGCGACGAACAACGCGTTGTTCCGCGTCGACGTGGGTATCCAGGGTTTTCTGCCGGCTTAGCCGCACATTCCATGGATGCCGCCATCATCGCCGTCGGCAGCGAGATGCTGACTCCACAGAGAGTGGACACCGATTCTCTCTTTCTCACCGATCTCTTGAATGCAAGAGGCGTGGAAGTCGTTGTCAAACTCATTGTCGGGGACGACCGGCAGCGGTTGGTGAGCGCTATCAGGTATGCGCTTTCCCAGGCACGGTTGTTGATCCTTACCGGCGGGCTGGGCCCTACCGAGGACGACCTCACCCGGGAAGCTGTCGCCCAGTACTGCTCCCGCCCGCTCGTTTTCAGCGAAGAGATCTGTGGTTCCATCGTGCAGCGGTTCCAACGCATGAATCGCACCATGGCGGAGGTCAACAAACGCCAGGCCTATGTGGTGGAAGGAGCCGTGGTGCTTCCCAATGGCGGAGGAACAGCGCCCGGCTTGTGGGTGGAGCACGAGGGGCGCCACATCATCATGCTTCCGGGCCCGCCGCGCGAACTCAAACCGATATTCGAATCACAATGTCTGCCGCGGCTCGATCAACTGCTGCCGCCGCAGGTAATCCGGACGCGCTTCTATCGCGTGGCAGGCATGCCCGAATCCGATCTCGACCAGTTGATCGCGCCCGTGTATAAGCAGTACACCAATCCGGCGACGACTATCCTCGCCGCGGCGGGCGATATCCAGATTCACTTGCGCGCCCGCTGCCGGACGGAGGAGGAAGCCGAAGCGCTTCTGCTGGAGGTGGGGACTCCCATTGAGGAATTGCTCGGGGACCGGCTCTACTCGCGCAATGGGAACCCGCTCGAAGCCACCATCGGCGAAATGCTGCGCGACCGCGGCATGAAAGTCGCCGTTGCGGAAAGCTGCACCGGCGGGATGCTGGCGGAAAAGATCACTTCCGTGGCGGGCAGTTCGGACTACTTCGCCGGAGGCTTTCTCACTTACAGCTACGAAGCCAAGACGGCCCTTCTCGGTATCGATCCCGAGGTGCTGCGCGAGCATAGGGCCGTCAGCGAACCGGTTGCCCGCGCGATGGCGTGCGCCGCGCTCGCCCGTTCCTCCGCCTCACTCGCGGTCTCCATTACGGGAGTCGCCGGGCCCGGACAAGGGGACGAGACGGAGCCTGTGGGCGCCATCTATATCGGCGTCGCCGACAAGGACGGCTCCCTGGTCCGGCGCTTTCAGTTTGCCGGAGACCGCCGCCGCATTCGTGTGCTGGCGGCGCAGACTGCGCTCGACATGATCCGCCGCCGGATGATCGGAAGCACGGCCAGCCCGTGGCATCACTAGAGAGCGGGTCGTGCCGGGTGCGGGGTAACCTGAGGTATGCGCCTTGCCCTCGACGCACTGCTGGTGCTTCCTGTATTGTGCTTCTCTCAGACCGTCCCTGCTCCGCTGACTCCCCGCGTGGACATGCCCTTCCTCCGGGAGACCTATTCCAAGTTCGAATACCGCATCCCCATGCGTGACGGCGTGCGGCTGTTCACGGCGGTTTACGTACCCAAAGACGTGTTCTCCTCCCGTGCCACGTATCCCATCATGCTGGCGCGCACACCCTATAGCGTGCGTCCTTATGGCGTCGATCAATATCCATCGTCGCTCGGCCCTTCGGAGTTCTTTGCCCGCGAAAAGTTCATCTTCGCCTATCAGGATGTTCGCGGCAGGTATATGAGCGAGGGTGTTTATACGACCGTGCGTCCGTTCCACCCTCACAAGAAATCCAATCGAGACATCGACGAATCAAGCGACGCCTACGACACCATCGATTGGCTGGTGAAGAACGTCCGCGGCAACTCGGGCAAGGTGGGGATGTGGGGCATTTCGCAGCCGGGGTTCTTCGTCTCCGCCGCCATGATCGACGCGCATCCTGCATTGGCCGCCGTTTCCCCGCAGGCTCCGGTGACCGACTACTATCTCGGCGATGATTCCTATCACAACGGCGCCTTCATGCTCGCGCACCGTTTCGGGTTCTACATGGGCTTCCGCCAGCGCGAAGGCGACCCTGAACCGCCCCAGCCCGCTGTTCCCTTCGATTACGGCACCCCCGACGCCTACGAATTTTTCCTCAACATGGGGCCGCTGGCCAACGCCGATGAGAAGTACTTCAAGCATTCCCAGGAATTCTGGACTCTGAATATCAACCACCCCAACTACGACGAAACGTGGCAGGCCCGCTCCATCTGGAAATACCTCGAGGGAATCAAACCGCCGGTCATGATAGTGGGCGGCTGGTTCGATCAGGAAGACCTCCAGGGTCCGCTGCGCCAGTTCGCATTCATGGAGAAGAACTCGCCTCCCCAGACAAACATGCTGGTGATGGGGCCATGGACGCATGGCGGCTTTGCCCGCGGCGACGGCCAGAAGGTGGGCAACGTGGACTTCGGCTCGAAGACCGGCCTGTACTATCGGGAGAAGATCGAGTTTCCCTTCTTCCAGCAACTCCTCAAGGGAAAGGGGAATGCGGAATTTCCGCGCGCCCGCGTTTTTGAGACAGGACGGAACCAGTGGCGGACGTTTGACGCCTGGCCGCCGAAAACCGTGAGTCCCGTCGATTTCTATCTCTCGGCCGAGGGGAAGCTGGCTTCCCGTCCGGACGCCCATCAGAGGTTCGATGAGTACCTGTCCGACCCCTCGAAGCCGGTCCCCTACATCGCCCATATCGTCCCCCGGGTGCTCGCCGGCTACATGACTGAGGACCAGCGCTTCGCCTCCAAACGACCCGATGTTCTCGTCTATCAGACTGCTCCTCTCGATCACGATGTCACCGTCATGGGGCCCATTCTCGCTGACCTGAAGGTGTCCACCAGCGGCACCGATTCCGACTTCGACGTGAAGCTCATCGACGTCTACCCCGGCAACTACCCGGACTATGACGCCGCTCCTTCCGCGGTTCCGCCGCCCGCCAACGCGGTGCGCATGGGAGGATATCAACAACTGGTCCGCGGCGAGCCGTTCCGCGGCAAGTTCCGCAAGGGCTTCGAGAAACCTGTTCCCTTTGAACCCGGCACGCCCGATCGCATCACCTTCCGCCTGCCGGACGTTGCGCATACCTTCCGGCCCGGTCACCGCATCATGGTGCAGATCCAGAGCTCCTGGTTCCCACTGACGGACCGGAATCCGCAAAGATTTCTGGAAATCCCGAAAGCGAAGTCGACCGATTTCGTGAAGGCTACCGAGCGGGTGTACACGGGCGGCGCGGACGGATCGCGGATCCAGCTATTGGTGGAAGCGCCTTGATGAACTGGTTCAGCCCGGCTTGCGCGCGATGGCGATCAGAGAGGTGGGTTCCCAGGGCAGAAACCGGTCCACCCTGCGCCATAGCCAGACCATTTTGTCGAAAACCCTCAATTGCGTCACACTCACGGTGTTCCGCCCGAGGAGTTTGCCGTTCAGATACCAGCCCGGCAGGGAGATGTGGTTGAACCCGAGGATGCGCTCCACTTCGAACCCCGCCTCTTCGACGCGTTCCCGAAGCTGCGCTTCCGAATAGCGGCGGTGATGGCCCAGGGCCTCATCCATCCTGCCGTATGCCCACTGGCCTTGTGGGACGAGGACAATCGCGCGGCCTCCCGGCTGCAAGGCCCGGTGAATATTTCTCAGGCCCGCGCGATCATCGGCAACGTGCTCGAGAACATTGAGACATACCACTGTATCGGCGCACTCCCGCAGGTCTTCAAAGTCCTCCGTACGGCCCAGGTCGCATTGCCGTGCTTCGAAGTTCGGCCGGTGTTGGAAGCGCGAGGCCAGCCGGGCCAGGTGTTGGGCGTCGATGTCCGAGGCGATGTAGCGTTTCCGGCGTGCAATCAACTGCCTGGTGAGGTTGCCTATGCCCGCCCCGATCTCGAGCACCGCCTTCCCCGTGTATGGCCGTATGGTGTCCGCCATCCATTGGTTGAAATTCGCCGCGTTGGAAAACGCCTCCAGGA
>JADLBD010000274.1 GCA_020847975.1 Bryobacterales bacterium
CGGGCTCCGTTTTGCGCGTGTTCCTTAGAAGCGCAAAGGGCACGTCCCGCGCCCCCAAAGTACGAGGAGCACCGCGATGATTCGCGGCGCGGGCGGGCTCCGTTTTGCGCGTGTTCCTTAGAAGAACTGGGCTGACGTCTCGAAAGCTTCCCCGGGTGTGATCTTCGCCGGTGATCAGGAAGCCGGGGCGGAGCGGTACTCCGAAGTATTAGGCCTCGCCATTGAAACGACCGACCTGCAAAAGGAACATGAGTCGGCTGGCGTACTTCGTGCTTTCTCCGGTCTGGCTGCCGGACTACGGCCGGCATCGGCGCCGATGGCCGCCACGTTGCCGGCGCCGAGTGCGGGCGGCGAGGAGTGGGTCGTCGTGATTGCCCAGGACAACAGGCCATCTACAGCCTTCCTGCTCAAAGTGCCGGTCATTCGTCAGCACTTCCGTCAGTCCCTCCCGCCGCATCGTCTGCATCGAGATGCAATCCACCAGGCTGTAGCCCTTGTCCGGACGCGCGCGGTACAACTCCAAACCGGCCAGAAAGCAGTCCCGGCTCTGCGGAAACACCAATACGGTGAGACTTTTCATCAGTTCGGCAACGTTCTTACCGGCCTCAGCCCGAATGCTGGGCCGTGCGCCGGCGAAAAATGCCAAATACTCGGAGAGTACTTCGTCGGTGGTAACGATTCTGTCGGGCGCGAGCGAGCGACTCAGATCCATGGCGCGCCGGTGCGCGCTATCCTCGGGGCTGGTCAGAGCGGCCCAATAAAATGTATCGGCGAAGACTGCCCTCACGGCTCTCTCTTGGGCACACCATAGACGTAATGATCGATTTGGCTCGCGCCGTCTTTAGGAAGGAGCGCAAGATCTTCCGCCGGAACGTCCTTCATGTTGTCCGCGATGACTTCCCAGATCGGCCGTGGACTCCCGCCGGATTCGAGATCATGCTCCAGGACCTGGCGGGCATATTGCTCGGCAGATAGGCCCTGGGTACGCGCCTTGGCGGCTAGGGCCGCTGTCTTGTCCTCCGGAAGCTCAATCCTCAGTGTCATTGGGGGCCTCTGCTTCTCCATTATCCCTCGAATGCTCACCAGAAGTGCTCTACTAGCGTTTCTGGTAGCAGATTCCTGGCCGGGGATATTGCGCCGCTTCAGGCAGTCGGGCGCTGTAGTCGCGTAGAAATTCGCCTGGCGTCGCTGTGATTGCAAACCACACGCAGCGTCATCCTCCCGGGCCGTTTCTGCACCGAGGATAAAGCGCACCAGCGCGCGGCGGGCTCGCTGCGAGGTCGTGGTAGTTTGGTGGTGTGAAGTTCCCGGACCGGGTCGAAGCTAAATCTACCGTGCTGATGGGCAAACCCTGTGTGAAGGGCACCCGGATTCCCGTCTACCTGCTGCTCGAAAAAATGGCGGCTGGAGAAAGCTTTGAGAAACTGCTCGGTGTCTATCCCCATCTCACCGCTGACGACCTGCGCGCTTGCCTCGAATATGCTGCGGCCCTGGCAGCCGAAGAAATCGTCCTTTCTGAAACGTGAAATTCCCGCTAGACGAGAATCTGTCGCCGCTCCATGCGCGGACAGTTCGCGATTTGGGCCACGATGCCGTATCCGTGGTGGAAATCAGCCTCTCTGGCGCCGGCGACCAGGACGTGCGGGCTGCGGCTATTGAAACAAGACCGCGTCCTCATCACCCTCGACGCAGATTTCGCAAACGTGCTCAGGTATCCGCCAACCGGAACGCCGGGAGTTGTGCGGCTCCGTCTCCATCCCGCAGTCGAGGAGGCGATTGACGCGATGCTGCGCGCGTGGATCCCGCGTGTTGCTGAGATCCGCCTGAGCGGCAAACTCGTCGTGGTGGGCGAACGCAAGATCCGCGTCCGCGGCTGAACCAGGCACCTCCCTCCGGACGTAAGTGGTCCGCCGCTCGCCCAAACGGGGCGGAACAGAAGCCGGTTAAAATGCGTTTGCATGGCCAACGAACCGATCTTCGGCCGCGAGGCGTTGCGCCGGTTCCGCGAAGAGCAAGCGCCGAGGGAAAAGGCCAGCGGCCGCGAAGGGGCAGCTGGCGAAACTGGCTGGGAAGCAGCCTGCGCGACGACAGGTGCAGTGGAAGGTATCCGCCAGCCTTGACGAAGATGCCAGGTTCCGAAAACTGGCTCGCGCCGCTGGCCTCACGCTCTCCAATTACATTCGGAAACGCTGCGGGAAGCCGCCGATTCGTCCGGGTCGTCCAAGGCTGCAAGAGGAATTAAGCGCCGCGATATACTGCCCGGATGCGAAGAGTGGTCCTGAACATCAGTATCAGCCTGGACGGCTACATCGCGCGCCGCGACGGCGCCCTCGACTTTCTCCACTTCTCCAGCGATTACTCGATGACAGAGTTTTTCCGCGGAATCGATATCGGCATCATGGGCCGCAAAACCCTCGACGCCGCCATCGCTCTGAACGGCGGCAGGTACGATGGCCACGGCCTCGATTTCTACGTCCTCTCCCGCTCCCCGCAGTCGCGCAAGCTCAAAGGCGTGACCTTCACCAACCAGTCGCCCGCCGAAGTCGTCGCCGCCATCCGCAAGCGCCCCGGAAAGGACATCTGGCTGGCCGGGGGCGGTGAGATCGCCCGTGAGTTCCTGGCCGCCGACCTCGTGGACGAGATATATCTCGGAATCGTACCGGCCCTCCTCGGTGATGGCATACCGCTCTTTCCAGCCGGCTTCCCCCAGCGCGATCTGCAGCTCATCGAGAACAAAACCTACTCCGAAGGCCTGGTCGCGATGAAGTACCGCCGGCGCGCCGCGTAAAAAGCGCCATAACCGCTTTCTTCGGCGCTATGCCGCGCTCGATTTCAATTCCTCACGGATGATCCGTCGCAGCGTATCTTCGAAGCGCGGCGCTCTACCGTCGAGGTATTCCCGCAGCGCCGCGTTGATGAGAGTCTGATAACCTGTGGCGCCGCCGGAGGCTTCCGCCATCTGGAAAAAACGATCCACAATGTCCTGGTCGAGTCGGATGGTAATGCGGACCTTGCCCTCGGGTTCGGGTACGGCCGGAACAACCCGGCCCCGCTTGCCTTTGCTGAAATCGTATCGGTCTTTCATCGTTCTGCCTCGTATTCGTCACGCTCATGGGCTTCAGCAGGCGAACCGAAATGATGCGAATGTTCTCGCCGCGCCACGTGTACACGGCCACGAGCAGCCGGCCCATCGCGCCCATGCCGAGCCGTGACGAATCGCTGCTCGTTCGGATCGGATTCGTCATCCATAATCGTGATGGCGTACGGGTCATCAAAAACCGGAATCGCTTCGGGCATGCGGACGCCGTGCTTGCGGTAGTTGCTTCGGGCCTTGTTCGCCTCATCCCACTCGAAGCCCACATCTTAAGTGTACTGTACTATTTGTGCATACGTCGCTTTTCAAATCAGTGACGATCGTCCATAACTGATTGGTGTGCCTTACCAAGGCTAGCGGCGGCGGTTGGATTCCGTCTCTGGCCACCACGTTTTGTCGTTCGTCGCCCCCCCTGAACCAAGCGGAACCCAAACATCATCTCATCCCAAGCCGTGCACATCCCGGATCAGCGAACACCTATGCGGCGGCACCAATCAAGATCTGGCCGGCTGGCGGGTTGGAGTGATGAGCAAAGCAGATCATGCATATTGACAGCACCGCGGATCCGGCAGTACAGCGGTTCGAACTGCATTGTGGCGAACACTGTTTATTTATGCGTCCCTTTCGCGCCTCCGTCCTGGCGCGCCCGCGCCCTCTCCGTCGGCTTTGAGTCGGGCGCTTCCACGCCTGATGCGGCGGTTGGTTGTATACGGATTTGATCAGCCTGGAGAACGTGGTCCGCATTATGGTCGTCATAAAATCAGTGATGCATTGCCTATTGCGATCCGTCTAACGTTCGGGCACACTCAAATCACAAGGGGCATAAGATACCGAAACAAGCCTCAAGAGCGTCTCACACTGAAGTGTGAACTCCAGCAGTAACACGAGGAGGGTGCAATGACTACCGTCTCCCGCCGTAAATTCGCGGAAAAGCCCATACTGCGGGCGTATTGGATCTTGCGACTAGCATTCACTCTTGTTCCTATTGT
Source organism: Bryobacterales bacterium (assembly GCA_020847975.1). Lineage (GTDB taxonomy): Bacteria > Acidobacteriota > Terriglobia > Bryobacterales > Bryobacteraceae > CADEFT01. The sequence continues at coordinate 4,084 of JADLBD010000274.1, forward strand.
TGCGGGCATTGACCAATTCACTGATAAACTTGCGGATTGGGATATGTACCTCGCTCCATTGGCTACGCGGATTGTGCCGCTTCAGGCTCATACCCTGATGATGATAGCGGGCGCGGCGGAGATCGTAGCCGGCTTAATTGTGGCGTTCGCGCCGCGCATCGGAGGGTGGATCGTAGCCGTCTGGCTTTGGCTGATTATCATTAACCTCCTGGTTGCGAAAGGTTTTTATGATAATGTCCTTCGAGACTTTGGCCTCTCACTGGGAGCCGTGGCACTGGCTTTCCTTGGCGCTGGCTTCAGCCACGAAGCCGAGCCGCGGCCAGAGACGCGGACCCAAAACGCCTAAGATCCTTACTTCAATCAAAAAGGAGAATATTTCATGCGTGGATTTGCTATTGCTCTCTTGGCCCTCGCGACGCTACCGTTGCTTGCGGCGTCCCAAACCTGGGCCGACGTTCCATTAGTAGATCAAAAATGTTCCACCAAGTTCAAGCCTGACACGGTCGATACGCATACGCGCAGTTGCGCTCTTGCATGCGAATCGAGCGGCTACGGAATCTTGACCGCCGATGGAACGTTCTTGAAATTCGACAAAGCCGGCAGCCGCAAGGCGCTGGATGAACTGAAGGCGTCAACGAAAAAGGATCATCTTCGCGCCACGGTCACCGGCGAACGCAAGGGCGACACGATAAGAGTAGCGACCATCAAGCTCGATTGAATCCGACTGGAGTGCGGCGGCAACGCTATCGTCTTTGACCGATAGCGTCTACCCAACCACCGTCCCCGTTTCCGCCGTATCGTAGCCGGCAAGCATTTCCAGTTTCCGCCGGAGAGTGGCTCGCTGCAAGACATCCAGGAATGCCTTCACCGCTGGAATCTCCGCGGTCCCCTTCCGCATGACAAGGTCATAGCGTTCGCTGTGCAAAGGGATGAACCCCAGGCCGAATGCCCTGGCAGCGGACAGTGTGGCCAGACATGCGTCGGCCTCCCCCGAAGCCACGCGGTATGCCGCCGCAAGATGGCCGTAGGCGATCCGTTCATATCCATGAACCCTGTGGCCCTCCACGCCAGCCGCTGCCAGTAGCTTGTCCAACAGGGCGCGGCTCCCCGACCCCGGCTCCCGGTTCACGAACCGCACGTTTCTGCGCGCCAGATCCTCCACCTTATGGAGGCCCTTCGGATTTCCCGCCGCGGTGACCAGCCCCTCCTCCCATCGCGCAAAAGTCACCACCATCACTTCCTCGTTTGCGAACTCCTTGCGAATGAACGGCAGGTTGAATTCTCCGGTCTTCGGGTCTTCCAGATGTGACCCGGCGATGTGCACCTTCCCTGCTTTCAGCCATCCCAGAGCCAGCCTGCTCGAAGCCGCCGCCGTGACAATCTCCACCCCGCTGGCCTTCTCCACCATCCGGGCAAGGAGACTGGTCGCCGGATCACACCCGGCCAGAACCAATCGCTTTTGAGCGGCCTCCTCCTTTGCGAACACCACCAAATCCGCGCGAGCGGTCTTCTGCCTCGTTCGCTCAATGATGCCGTCGGCCTCAGGCATGTAATACGGGGACGGGGTGACGGGAATTCCCAGCCAGCGCGACCCCATCTGACAAATTCGGACCGGCTGGCCCTTCTCCGCCGGGGCGGCGCTCAACACCTCCGCGGCAATCGACTCGGGTGACGGCTGCGGGCCTGCTTGAAGAGAAAACAGTTCGTCAACTGTCACCTCGAGTTCGCGCGCCAGGTGGAGAGCCACTTCCGTGTTCGGAACATAAGTGCCGGCCTCGATCGCATAGATCGTCTGGCGGCTGACCTGGACCCTCCTGGCCAGTTCCGATGCGCCCACTCCCCGGCTCTTGCGTACCTGCGCGAGCCGGTTCTCGATGATGGTTTTCACAATGCGCCGTTTCCTGGCCGGCGTATCCATATCGCGAAAATCAGCCTGTGTCGTGTATACATAACCGTCTCATATTCTAACCATGGACGCACGGCCGCTGCGCGCGAGGCGCCGTGCCGCACGGACAGTGCTCAGAAGTGGACCTTGCCCGCAAACTCGAAGACACGCGGGTTCCCCGCGCCGGTAATCGAACCGAACGCCGCGCTTCCAAAACTCCCGTTAGGGTCGTTCAGCGGCGGGGTGTTCGAAACGTTGAATACTTCCGCGCGAAATTCTACCTTCGCGCGTTCGCTGATCCGGAATGTCTTGCCGATCATCAGGTCCGCATTCTGGAGTCCGGGACCGCGAACCGGATTTCGCGAGCTGTTCCCGATCACGAATTGGGGCGCCGCGGTAAAGGACGCCGTGTTGAAATACTTGGCCACCGTGCGGCCACCCAGTACGTTCGGATTGCTGATCCGGTTGGGCCTCTGCACCGCATAACCGAGGCTTGAATTGTTATTCGTGGCCTGCGTCACCGCAACCGCGACCCCGGCCTGCACCCGCACCAATCCGCCGATTTGCCAGCCCGATAGCTTCCACCAGCGCGGAATGTTGTAAACCCACCCCACCGCGAACACCTGCGGAATGTCCCCGTTGGAAACGTCTTTTTCCAGATGGCGGTTATTGGCGTCCGCCGCGCCCGTGTTGTTGAGGACCGGTCCGGTGAAAATCGTTTGCGAAAATACGCTCGACGCATCATCCAGCAGTTTGGAAAACGTATACGAGGCTGTGAACGTCAGCCCACGCGAGAACCGCTTCTCCAGCCTGGCGGTTGCCGCATGATAAGTGGAATTCCCAACGTTGTCGCGAAACAACGCCACCGTCGTGAAACGGGGGAATGGCCGCAGCAACTGCTGCCGCGCGATAGTTGGGCCGCCCAAAGAGGAAGAGGCGGGAATCTCGCCCAGATACGGATTGGGCACTCGTTCCAGCAGCGCCGCCCCCATCCGCAGGCATTGCGCCGCGAGTTGATTGATGTTCCAGTCAGGAATGCCGAGGCGCGTGTTCTTCGAGCCGAGGTACCCCGCCTCCACATTCCAGTTCGCTCCCACCGTTTTCTGAACCGTGAAGTTCCACTGCTGGGAATAGCCGGACCCGTTGTTGCGGTCCACGCCGAACACGCCTTGCCCCAAACCCGAATTCGGATTCGGCGGAGCCGGCTGAACCGCCGGGCCATTCGACAGCGCGAACGCCGCGGTGACGTTATCTTGCGACTGCTGGCCCAATGTTTGCACGAATGGAAACTGCGGAATGGTAAACGGGGTCGTAATGCCGGACTGCTCAAAGTAGATCATTCCATAACCGGAACGCACCACCCAACTGTCTCGTAGACGGTAGGACAGGCCGAAGCGCGGACCGAAATTGCAACACTCGAGCCTCCGCCCCGTGTGCGGAAACTCGAGCGCCTGCGTGTTCAAATTGAAAATCGCGCCCTGGTCCCGCCGTTCCGTCGAGGGAAAATTGAGCGTATACCGCGCGCCGATGTTCAACGTCAGCCGCGACGATACCTTCCAGTCATCGCCGCCAAAGAATTCGGCAATGTGCGCCCGCGGCTGGATCACATTCTTCTGAATGTCGATCGTAAACGCGTTCACCTGCCCGAGAAGAAGCGATGCCAGCGGGTTGCCGCTCCCTATCACCCCGGTTTTGTTGGAGCCGGTTGTGGAGAAGCCGAACGACCCCGTGGGGTTGGGCGGATTCAACACGTCCAAAGCCTGCCGCCGGATGTCCGCTCCGATCTTGATGGCATGCCGCCGCTTCACCATCGTGAACGTGTCGAGGAATTCCGTGACTGACGTGGTGAACCGCGAATTCGCCGCCGTCGTTGGTCCAATCTGTTGGAATCCCGCCACGGAGAAAATCGGCAGCACCGATGCAAACGAGTTCACCGGCAGGCCGGGAACGGTAATGCCGCCGTCTTGCAGCGACGTCTGATTCAGGTCCCTGCGTGAATACCCGAAGCGAAATTGATTCAGCACCGTTGGAGAGATTGTCCAGCTATGGTCGCCAACAAGCGCGTCTCCACGCGTAATCGCGTGCCCGGTCACGCCCGAACTCAGCGTGCCGCTGCCATCCGGCAGTGGCGTGACGGGCGAGTCGTCGTCGCGGAAGTAGGTGTACCGCCCGAAGATCCGGTGTTTCTCCCCCAAATAGCGGTCCATCCGGAAATCAGCCTGGTCCTGATTGTCTGGCTCTGTCGCCGTTCGAACGAAGTTGTTCGCCCCGGCAACATTCGGCAACGGGTAATGCTTCAGAACTTGCGCTGCAATAGAATCAAACCGGCTCGCCGGGATGGTGTTGTTCGCAAACTGCATCCTGGGAGATGTCAAAGGATCGAAGATCGCTTGGGTGAACCTGCCCTGACGTTGTGCCGGAGTCGGCACAACGCTGAACCGTGTAACGCCGGTCCGCAACCGGGTCCCCTGCCAGTCAGCAAAGAAAAAGGTTCTGTTTCTCTGCACCGGCCCGCCAATCGTCATCCCATACTGGTTGCGGCGAAACTTGGGATTCGGCCCCGGCTGCGCGAACAGATTGCGGGCGTTCAGCGCTTCGTTCCGGAAGAACTCAAACAAACTCCCATGAAGTTCATTGCCGCCCGACTTTCCAATCACCATCACCGTGCCGCCGTTCGATCTCCCGTATTCCGGCGAGTACGCATTGATGTTCAGCTTGAACTCCTCTATCCCGTCGATGATGGGGTAGTAAACCACCTGTCCCGGCTCTGGCTGCAGCACGCTGATTCCGTCGTAGATGTACTCGTTGGTGCGCGGACGGCTCCCGTTGATCCGCGGCAGAAACTGGCCCTTCGGAAGCGTCACTCCCGGCGCCAGCGTCACCAGTGGAATGAAGTTCCGCCCGTCCAGCGGCAGCGCGGAGATCTTCCGTTCATCCACATTCAGGCTCACTTCCCCGCTCGCCGTCTGCAACAGCCCAGCCGCCGCCGTGACCTCCAGAGATTGGGAAGACTGCCCGACCTGGAGCGTCACAGCAACCGCCGTACGGTCCCCCAGCCGGAGAACTATCCCAGACTGGCGGTATTTCTGGAATCCCGGCCGTTCCACCTTGAGCACGTATTCCCCAGCCGGCAGCCCCAACAGATGATACTCTCCCCGCTCGTCCGACTGGGAACCATACCGGGCCGCCGTCGCTTGGTTCTCCGCTTCCACCTTGGCCTTGGGAATCGCCAGCCCGGACGGGTCCTCGATGGCGCCGAACAGCTCCGCGCGCCCGGCTTGTCCCTGGCAGACTGGCGATGCAACCACCAGCCCCGCCCAGAGGAACACGGCCTTTCTCAATGTCATACGCATAGCAAGTCAATCACACCAGACAGTGCTATGCAAAGATAACATACTCGGAGAGTATGTATCCACACCACTGTAACGTATACAATACAACCCATCCCGGCGGACCCGCATTACCGGTCTACATCCGCTCGCGCGCCGGCGAACCGCCCACTGCGGCTGGTGTTGAAAAAGCCCGCTACCCGTTCTGGTTGCGGGAAGGGCCGGTGTGCGCAAAGAGCATGAGTTTGTGATGGCGACGCAGACGCTCACACGTCGAGCAGCCATCTCGCCCTCGGGCTATGGCGAGACTGCCGAACTTCGACGAAGACAGCAGGAGTTGAACAAGTGAGCCGCTGCCATTCTGCCCTGCCTCCTGCCTCCTGTCGCCTGCCTCCTGTCTCCTGCCCCCCGCCCCCAACAAGCACGTCGAGCAGCCTAACGCAAAGAGCCCGTCTCATACTCCACCACCGCGGTGCGCCACTGATAGTCGTACCGCGCCGAGGCATCCGCAATCTCCGCGTTCGTCCGGTTCAACTGCGCCTGGCTCAATTCAATGATGGACCCTAATCCCAGGTCATACCGCGTCTGTGCCAGGCGCAAGGTTCGCTGGGCCTGTTCGGCGAGTCTGCGGGTCACCGTCAGGCGCCGCCACGCCGTTTGCTCGTTGAGCCACGCAATGCGCACCGTATTTGCCGCCTTCACCTCGAGTTCCCGCACTTCCTGCGCCACCGCCTCGCTTTTCAACGCCGCCTCCGCCTGCCGCGCCTGGAACAGCTTTCCGTTGAAGATGGGAATATTCACGTTCAGCCCGAACCCTCCATAGGAGGAGGGCAGACGCCGCTCGGCGAACGGCAGCAGGCCCGTTGCGCCCAGCGCCTGCACTGTCGGGAACTTCAATCGGCGCTCGGCATCGGCGAACCGCGCCGCGCTGTCCAGCCGCAGCCGCAGCGCCGCCAGGTCCGGCCGCTGCTGCCGCGCCTTGCGCACCAGCGGCTCGCTGCTGATTTCCGGCGGCCCCACCTGATTCTCTCCCTGGAGCGCGTAGGTTTCCGCCTCCGCCTGCCCCATCGCCGCCGACAGTTCCGATAACGCCGCGGCAAGCTCGTTTTCCCCGCTCACCACCAGCAGTTCCGCCTCCGACACATTCACCTCGGCGAAACTCACATCCAGACTCGACCGCAAATTGCTCTCCGCCAGTTTCGTGATCTGCCGCGCCGTCAACCGCCGCATCTCGAGATTCTTCCGCGCCGACTCGAGCACCGCCTGCGCCATCAGTCCCTTGTAAAAGAACTCCCGCACATGCAATCTCACCCTCGCCCGGTTGAAGACAGTCTCCTCTCTTAAGGACCGCATGCGGCTTTCCTCGCTGGCTGTCAGTTTGCTCGTTCGTCCGAAGTCCGTCAGCAACTGCGACAACGTGAGGCCGCCCGCCACGCGCGAGGAAAGGCTCGAATCCTGAAGCGTGCCCGCCGTGATCCGCGTCAGTTCCTGCGCGTGCACCGCGGTCAGGCTCGCCCCGAACTGCGGCAAGAGCGGCGAGCGCGCCTCCGTCACCGCCTCCCCCGCCGCCAGCGCCCGCAGTTCCGCGGCGCGAATCCTCGGATGGTTGCGCAGGGCAATCTCCTCGGCTTCACGCAAAGTCAGCGTCTTTTGTTGCGCGGGCAGCAGCGCCCCCGCCAGCATCAGGCTCACCAGTATCTTCATTCTTCTGTCTGTGGCTTTGGAAGGCCCGCCAATGGATTCCGGCCGCGGTACACCAGCAGATATGCCGCGGGCACCAGAAACACCGAAAACAACAGCGAAACGCTCATCCCGCCGATGATCGCCCGCGCCAGCGGCGCATACGCCTCGCTGCCCGTCCCCAGTTTGAGAGCCATCGGCGTCAGTCCGATGATGGTGGCAAGCGATGTCATCAGAATCGGCCGCAGCCGCACCCTCGCCGCCATCGCCACCGCGTCCTCCAACTCCATTCCGTCCATTCGCATCCGCCGCGTGAAGTCCACAATCAGAATGCTGTTGGAAACCACGATCCCCACCATCATGACGACTCCCATTAGCGACTGCACGTTCAGAGTGGTGCCCGAGGCGTAAAGCGTCACGATCACTCCGATCAGTCCCATGGGCACCGCCAGCAGGATCAGCAACGGATCGATGACGCTTTGAAACTGCGCCACCAGAATCAGGTACAGCAGCACGATCGACAGGCCCAACCCCATTGCAAAACTGCTGAAGGATGCGCGCATGTCGTCCACTATCCCGCGCATGTCCACCCGCACCCCCTTAGGCAGCGTGGTTCGCGCGAGCACCCCCTGAATCTCCTTCGCCACTCTTCCGAGATCCTCGTCCTCAAGGCTCACAAACACATTGATTACCTTCCGCAGCCCGTAGTGATCCACCTCCGTCGGCGACATCCGCCGCTCGATCTTCGACACCGTGTCGAGCATCGTCGCCCGCTGGCGATTGGCCGCGCGCAGCGGCATCGAGCGCAGATCCGTGATGTCCCGCACTTGTCCTTCCGGATACTGCACCGTCAGGAAGAAATCGTTGTGAGTATTAGGATCGGTCCACATCGTGGGCGCAATCATCTGGTTCGAAGAGACCGCCGTGATCAGGTTGCTCACCACTTCCTTTTGCGTCAGCCCCAACATGCTTGCCCGCTCGCGTTCGATGTCGATCTGAATCGCCGGGCTGTCGAGATCCTGAGGAATGAGAATATCCGACACTCCGCGGATCCGCCGCACCCGCGCCGCCAGTTCCGCCGCCACGCGGAATGGCGATTCGAGGTCCGGTCCGGTCACCTGCAAGTCAATGGGGGCAGGCTTGCCGAAATTCAGCACCGCGTCCACGAAGCCGCCGGATTGAAAGTACGCGCTCATTTCCGGCATCTCCTCCCGCATTCTGCGCCGCATCCGGGCCATGTAGTCGTAGCTTCCGGTCTTGTGCCCATCCTTGAGGCTCACCTGGAGGAACGCCGTGTGGGGAGCTGAATTGCTCGTGTAGAGCGCCGAAAAGTCCGGTACCACGCCGATATTGGACACCATCATTTCGTAGTCCTCGGGCGACACCACCTCCCGCACCAGTTTCTCCACCCGCGCGACTTTCTTTTCCGCCTCCAGCAGGCTTGTGCCGGAAGGCGCCTTCAGGTTCATCAGGAACTGGCCTGCGTCAGTGCGCGGGAAATAGGATGTCCCTAGGTACGGATACAGCAGCAGGCTGCTTGCAAACAAAACCAGCATCAGCAGCACCGTGGCCAGCGGTGCCCGTAATGCGCCGCCAAGCAGCACGTCATACCCCTCGAGCAGCTTCAGGAACCCCAGGTTGAACTCGTAGAACAGGAACGCGCCCTTCTTCTTCGGAACCCCGTGTTCCTGCGACTCCCGAATGAAAGCCGCGCAGTAGAGCGGTACAACCGTCATCGCCACGACATAGGATGCAAGCAGCGACAGCACTACAGTCAACGCCAGCGCGGTAAACAGGTCCCGGCTCACGCCATACAGCAGGGTGACCGGGAAAAATACCACCGCCGTGGTCAATGTCGAAGCCAGCACCGGCAGTGCCACTTCCCGCGCTCCTTCCACGGCGGCCTTTCGCGGCGATTTGCCCATGTCCAGATGCCGGAAAATATTCTCCAACACCACCACTGAATTGTCGATCAACCGCGAGAACGCGAGCGCGATTCCCCCCAACGTCATCGCATTGATCGTACCCTTGCCGGCCGACAAAAGAGCGAACGCCGCAATTGCGGAAAGAGGGATCGAAATAAATACCGCCGCTGTTGCGCGCAGGCTGCCGAGAAAAATCAGAATCATCAACGACGTCAGCACCACGCCGGCGCCTGCCTCGCTCACCACCGTATGAATCGCCTTCTTGATGAATCGTGACTGGTCGAACACCACCCGGGCCACCATATTGTCCGGCACATCCAGCAATTGCCCCACTTCCTTGTTCACCGCATCGACCAGGGCGATTGTGTTCGTATCGCCGCCCTGCCGCAGCACGGGTTGATAAACGGACGCCTGCCCGTCGACACGCACAATGTTGTATTGGATCTGCGCCGCATCCTTCACCACCCCCACGTCCGCAATCTTCACCGATGCCGCTCCCACCGTGCGCAGCGGCAAATCCCCAATGCTCGAAATATCCCTGTATTGCGCATTCGTGTACAACGGGTAATCAATCGACCCCATGCGTATATTTCCGGAGGGCAGAATCAGGTTCGCCTCATTCACGCTCCGCACAATATCCATCGGGCTCAGATTGTGCGCCGCCAGTTTCAACGGATCCACGTAAACCATGATCTGACGGTACAGTCCGCCGAACGGAGGCGGAGTTGCCGCGCCCGGCAGTTTCCCCAATTGTGTTCGCACCCGGTAATGCCCCATTTCGCGCAATTGCGATTCGGTCATTCCTTCGCCCTTCAGAGCCACCAGGCAGACGGGCAATGCCGCCGCGTCGAACTTCATCACGATCGGCGGCAGCGTCCCGGGCGGCATCCGGCGCATCTCCGCCGCCGCCAGGTTGCCCATGACCGAAACCGCGGAATCGGCGTTCGTTCCGGGCTGGAAGTACACCTTGATTACCCCGACGCCCGGAAGCGACCTCGACTCGATGTGATCGATCCCCGGAGCCAGCGTGAAAAACCGCTCCTGCCGTTCGACTATGTCCTTCTCTATCTGTTCCGGAGGCATCCCCGGGTAGAAAGTCGCAATCGCCACCACAGTCTGGTCCAACACCGGAAACATGTCCACGGGCATCCGCGCAATGGCGGTGATCCCAACCAAACACAACACCAGGGCGCACACCACCACAAAATAAGGGTTACGGATCGAGAATCCAGCCATGATTCCTTATATCTCGCTCTCTCGAGGCGTCACCCGCTCCCCGGGACGCAATTGTGTCTTGTTCCCCACCACCACCATCTCCCCAGCCGCAAGCCCGCTGGTCACCTCCACCTTCGCCGCTGTCTCCATCCCCGTCTGGATCACACGCTGCTCGAGAACGCCCTCTTCACTCACCACCAGCACCGCCTTCTTTCCATCCGCGGAAGCCAGCGCTTGAACGGGCACGGTGACCGCGCGATTGTTTTCCTCGATCGTCAGCTTCACCTCCGCATACATTCCGGGCAGCAGAGTCTCACCCGCGTTCGGAACGTCTACTTCCACGTTCATCGTCCGCGTGGCCATTTCCACGTCTCCCGTGAATCGCGCCACCGTTCCGCGAATCCTGCGATGCAGCGAGGTCACTTCGATCTCCACCACCTGCCCCAGCCGCACCTTCGAGACCACCGATTCCGCCACCGGAAGCACCAGCCTCAGGATGTTCATCTGCGCAATGCGCACCATCGGCATCGCGTTGGGCGACGTCCCCGCCTGAATCAGCGCGCCCGTGTCGGCGTACCGCTTGGTCACCATTCCCGTGAAGGGCGCCGTGATTGTCGTGTACTCCGTCAGCGTGCGGGTACGGCGCTCTCGCGCCTGCGCCGCCTCCCCTTCGAACTCCGCGCCCGCAATCGCGGCCTTCGCCGCCGCCACCTGCGCATCCGCCGCCCGCTTGCGCGCCAGCGCTTCGTCAATCTCCTGCTGCGCGATCAGCCCCGGTTCGGCTTTCATCACTTTTTCCAGCCGCTCGTGCGACAGCGTCACCAGGCCCAGGTTCGCCTCCGCGCGTTCCAACTCCCCGCGCAGCCGCATCAGTTCCGCCGAACTGCGCCGCTTCTCCGCGCTCGCATGCGCCACGTCGTCCCGCATCTCCGGCACTTCCAGCGTCGCCAGCACCTGTCCGGTCTTTACGCGATCCCCCACGTCTACCTTGATGTTCCGCAGGTATCCCGCTACCTTGGCATGCACGTCCACCACCTGAAACGGCCGAAACTCGCCGCTCAGAGTGATCTCCTGCCGCAGCGGCTCCGTCACCGCCTTCACCACCGCTACAGGATTCGGCCGCGCGGGAGGTGAGGCGGCGGCCCCCGAAACGGTCGCTGCGGGAGATCCGCAGGAAATCAGAATAACCCCTCCGAAACAACCAGATAGGGCAAGAAGGCAGATGCGGTGTTCAAGCATGCGAATGAAGTCCTGTTACTCGGCTGTTATGTTATGTTAACCAAACTGTAACGAAACTGCCACTATTCCGCGCCTTGCAGACCAACTGCGCCGCTCATTCCAGCCACGCGCGCACTCAGCCGCTCGACCGGGTATCCGCGTTCGCAAACGCCACCGCCGTGGCATCCATCGCCGCCGGCATGTGCATCTCCCACCACTGCGCCGCTTCCTTCTGGGTCCACGGCTCGACATCCTCGCAACCGGCCAGCAACTGATTCAACTCGAGCGCCGTCTGCGGACGCAGCGCGGGGTCCTTCTCCAAACACTGAAGAATGACCCGCTCGAGAGAGAATGGCACCGGCATTTCCGTCCTCTGGGAGGGAGGCATCGGCGGCGTTCCCACGTGCGCCAGCGCAATCGCCACCGCGTTGGCCCCCTCAAACACCATCTGTCCGGTCAACAGCCGGTATCCCACGCAGCCTAACGAATAGAGATCAGCCCGCCCATCCACGGAGGAACTGGCCATGGCCACCTCCGGCGCCATGTACCCCGGCGTGCCCGCGGCCACTCCGGATTGTGTCAAGGCCCCGCTATCCGTACTGCCGCTCGTCGAACTCACCTTTACCAGCCCGAAATCCAGCACCTTCACGAAGTCGTAATCCGTGCCCATGCGGCAGGAGAATATGTTCCGCGGCTTGATGTCACGGTGAACCAGACCTTGCTGGTGAGCTTCGGCAAGGGACTTCGCCGCCTGTTGCAGAAACGAAACCACCCTCCCCGCGGGCTGCGGTCCGAATCGCTCCACCAGCGTTTCCAGATCGAGCCCGTCCAACAGTTCCATGACGTAATAGAAATTGCCTTCCTGGCTTAGTCCGTAATCGTACAGTACGATAGTGTGCGGAGACCGCAGCGCCGCTGTCGCCCGCGCCTCGCGTTCAAAACGCCGCAGTACCATGCTCATGTGGTCCGGATCGTCGAGTCCCAGAGTCTCCGGCCGGATCAGCTTGATTGCGGAAACTCTCGCCAGCATGCGGTGCCGCGCGGTCCACACCTCTCCCATCCCTCCGCGGCCGATCAGATCGATCAGTTCATAGCTCCCCATCGCGCGGGCTTTGTTCACCTGCGCCCCCAGGCGGTACAAGTGACGCCCCACGGGAATGGTCCACGCGGCCACCACGAACGGCAGCAGCACCAGAACCGCCACCCGGCCCGCGCCCGGCAGAGGATTGTCGTTTGCCACCGTCGCTACAAGAAGCCCGAATGCCGCCATGCAGGCCGCCAGCAGCGCTGCCATCACGCTCTTCCCGTAAGTTCCCGGTATGGCCACCACGTACATCGAGATCCACAGGCAGTTCCATGAGATGCCGCGAATCTCCTGGTCTTCCGGCCACGGCGTGGCATTCTCCGAAAGCGCGATGGCGAAGGCCACGATTACTTCGAAACCCAGCCCGAGATCCAGCATCAGTTCCGGGCGCAGCACGCGGCTCCAGGCGAGCACGCACACCGAAACTCCGATGGCAAAGAGCCCAGCGGCCACAATCTGCGGAAACGGAATCCCCTCCTTCAGCACAACCCGCTGCGGCTGGATGATCCGCTCGATGAAATAGGATGCGGGGGCCATCAGGGCGATAATCAGCCCCAGAAACCCCAGCCGCTTGACGGCGGTCTCGAGCAGGTCCGCGGGCAATCCGTAGCGCGTTCCGTCTCCTGTCGAGATGCGCCCGATCTTGCGGGGCTCCACCCGCATGCTTCCGTCCTTCTGCGCCACAACTCACCTCCACATGCGACGCTGCCGGCCTCGGTCCGCTCACTGTTATACACGACTTACGGCCGCCCTTTCTACTGGAAGTAACCGTTGATATCGAGAATCACGTGTGTTTCGTTGGTCACGAAGACCGAAACAGTGCCGTTGTTGCCGAAGGGAACAAGCGCGGCGTTCGCTGCCACCCGGCCAAGGAGCGAATTCAAAGTGGAAACCAACGGCCGCGGTGTCCCTGCTGGCCACAGCGTCAAATTGTTTCCGTTTGCATCGTACTTCACCACGAATGCGTCGATGATGCCTCCCGCTCGGGTCTGCCCCGGAAGGACGCCAAAAGTGTATCCGGCCGCATAGACCTCCGTTCCGTCCACCGCCACCGCGTTCACTGTATCGCTCGCCGGTGAGCCGAACTGGCGTGTCCAATCAGCCGCGCTGCCGGCTGGGACGCTCGCCAAAGCACACATCGCCACGCTGGCTGCATATAATTGCCGCATATCTCCGCACCTCCGTGCGCAAACCAACTGCTCGTACACGGCTCCACACGCCCTCTCACAGGGAAATAGAAAAGGATTGTATTCGGATTAGTCCGGTAATTTCGAAGCGCTGTAACCCGCATCCGAGCACTGCTCCACTAGCCAGGGCTAGCCCGGACTCTGGCGGATTTCCTCTTCTGGCTTCACTATGATCCTCTTCCGATTCCAAGTCAACGGGCATCCCCGCGTACTGGAACCGCTATACCGAAAAATCTATTTGCGTCCCTCCCTAATAAAACGGTACGATTACCCAAACTCAATTTATGTCCGAACCAACGGTGCCCGGCCCCATCCGGACTTGCCGCAGTATCGGTGTTGCCGCTCCACGCCTCCTTGGCGCGGGGATTACCCTCCTCGCCCTGGCCTTATACCCTCAATCCCCGCCTCCATTGCCCTACGACGTCATTGTCGTCGGCGCGGGAGCCGGAGGCGTCGCCGCCGCACTCCAGGCCGCTCGCATGGGATCCCGCGTCGCCCTCATCGAAGATACCGATTGGGTCGGCGGTCAGATGAGTTCCGCGGGCGTCTCCACAATGGATGAAGGCCACTTCTTCGCCGCCAACCCCACCGGCATCTACCGCGAGTTCCTCGAGCGCGCCACGGCCGTCTACTCCTCGCGCAGCAAGTCCGTAGCCACCTGCTATTGGAGTCCCTCATCCCACTGCTTCGAGCCTCTCCAGGTCGAGCGCACACTGCGCGCCATGCTCCACGAACAGCCGAACATCGATCTCTACCCGCTCACCACCGTCAGCGCGGTCCTTCTCAACGGGGCTGCCGTCACCGGCGTCCGCCTCTCCTCCGGACGTGAATTGGGAGCCCGCGTCACCATGGACGCCACCGAAGCCGGCGACCTGCTTGCCTTGGCCGGCGCGGAGTACTACGCCGGCAACGGAGCCGGATCAACTCCCGGCTCCTGCATCCAGGACATCACCTACGCCGCCGTCATTCAGCGCTATGATCCGCTCCCGGCCGGTCTTCGCTTCACGGAACCGCCGCCCGGCTACGTCCAGGCGCGCGACGAATTCCGCCGCACCCTCGCCCGCCTCCCCTTCAACGACCCTACCCGCTATCCCGTCAGTTTTCAGGTGCACAACCAATATCGAGGACTTCCCGATCTCAACCGTCCCGGCTCCTATACCTCCCTTGACGCCGCACTCATCACGAAAGCCGGAGTCAATTGGGTGAATGACTTCCCCACTTACTCCCCCTACGCTACCGATCCTCTGCGCCGCTTTCTCCTCCCCGCAACCTTCCTCACCGACCCGGCCATGCGCGACGATCTCATCTGCCAGGCGAAACTGAAGACCCTCAACCTTCTCTACTTCATTCAGGATCCCGGCGGCCTCAACCAGCCCGATTGGTCCGTGAGCCAGGATTTCGCCGGCTCCCAGGCGCAACGCTACTGCTCCATCATTCCCCAATCCATGAAGAGCATCGAGGCGCTTCTCCCCTTGCGCCCCTACATCCGCGAAAGCCGCCGCATCATGGCGGTCCACGATCTCACCATCAACGACATCCGCCGCACTCCCGGCCCCGACGGAGTCCCCCGCGGCAAATCACTGCCCACCGCCGTCGCGCTCGGCGACTACTTCGTCGATCTCCACAACTGCGATTCGACACCCGATCTCGAACCCCGCTTCGGCGAAACCTCGTCCGATACCAGAGGACTCGACGGTCCCTTCCAGGTGCCCATCGAGAGCTTCATCCCCAAGCGCCTCGATGGGTTCCTTGCCGCCGAGAAGAACCTCGGCTACTCCCGCCTGGCGAGCGGCGCGCTCCGGCTCCAGCCCGCCGTCATGTCCACCGGCCAGGCCGCGGGAGCCATCGCCGCTCTCGCCGCCGCTTCCCGCATCCAGCCGCGTCAAGTCAATCCGCTCCTCGTCCAGAAAGCCTTGACGGCGTCCGAAAGCGCCATCTCCCTGTACGTGTATTCCGACGTCCCCTTCGGAAGCCCTTACTGGCCCGATGTCCAACTCGCCAGCTCGCGGGGGCTGATGCTCGGTTACAGCTTCAGTAACTTCGGCGTCACGGGAGTCATCACCCGCCGCGAAGCCGCGCTCGTCCTGACTCGTCTCCTGAACCTTCCCACCGCGCAGCCTGCCGAGGGAATTTTCGACGACGTGCCGCCCACGGATCCAGCCGCTACCGCCATCGAGGCCATCTATCGCCGGCAGATCACGCAGGGCTGCTCCGCTGCTCCCCTCAACTTCTGCCCCGATGCCACACTCTCGCGCGAACAACTCGCCGCTTTCCTCGCTCGCGCCCTCCAACTCCCCTACGCCGCCATTACCCTCGCTGATGTTTCTCTCAAGAGCCCCCTGTACTCCTCCATCGCAGCGGTCTCGGCTCGCTCGATTATGGAGCCCTGCGCCCCTGGCCTGTTCTGTCCCGGCGCACCCGCTCTCCGCGGCGGCCTCGCCCGCAGCCTCATCCGCGCCTTATCCGTCCTGAACGGCCTCTGAATCAGATCCGCTTCCTTCCACGGAGCGGGCGGATCACTCCCCCTCGCCCGCAAGACGCGTCCCTCCGGGGTATACTTTCGCGTCCCCGGCCCGCCCGCGGTCGCATACTCCTCTCCCAAGTGCACAATGAACCGCGGCGTACCGTCCGACAGGTCACCCCCCGGGCAGCGTCAGCACGCCCCCTCAAAACCGTGCGCCACGATCACGCAGCCCCGTCGTCTGCCTCGGAACGAATTCGCCTTTGGCGTTGACACCTGTGATCCAGATAGTCCTAATGATCAGCCGTCTTCTCGCCGTGTTGCAGTTGCGGTTTGGCCGGCCGTTTAATCGACGACTTCTTGGGCGCGATCTTTGGCGCCAGCCGCAAGAAAGGCAACGGCGGAACTGGCAGGCCCATTCTCATCGTCATGTTCTGCACAAGCTCGCGTGAATATGGCCAGCAGTGGAAGACAGCGTTTCCTTCGCGGAATGCATCCAGCTCTTGCGTGGAAGGATCATAGCCAGGACGCAGGCCGTAAGCTAAAGCGTAGCGGCAAGCGACTTCAAAGCGGTGGTGTTCTGGCTGCTCCGCCTCATCAGCAGGATCTCCGAAAACTCTAATGCGCACCCAGAACCGGGCACTCTCTTCGGAATGACTCAAGACACCAGTCTCCATCGTCAATCCCAGACGCAGTTGGCCCTCTAGCTCCAATTTGGCGTCTGAAACGGACGCCGTACAGTCAAGCAGCTGAACGTCCTGCAGCATTGCACTCACTTGGAAGCGGTGTGCTGCCTGTACCGCACCCTCGTCCTGCTCAATTGTAAATCCCATTTCGTTCGCCACAATTTGAACTACGCGGGGTAGCAGGTGTCCTTAAGAAATTTTGGCATGAACCGTGCTCTCCTGCTAGAAATAGAGTCGCTGGGCGTCCGCCACGTGGATTCGGTTGCTTCTCGTCGTGGTACCTGGACAACGATCACGTGTGCAACGGGAGACGCCGACGCCAGACCCGGACCCAGACGGGACTCCAATTGTCTGACATTATTGCGAGCCGTGGGAAGATCCACTTTCAGTCGGATCAACTCGTCCATCGCCTCATCTTGAACCAAGCCGGCCTCCCATCGTTTTAGACTCGCCTCACCGACCTTTAGATATTTGGCGAAGGCGCGGAAGCTCATTCCTAAACCTCGCCGCATTTCCTTCAGTTCCTTCGTTGTGAGGAGTTTGTGCCTCTCGCGGTAGGCGTCCGCACTCGCAATGGTGTAAACGGCCGATTGTTCGTCACTGAGAATCTGGAATCCGCAACGATCGCAGACCGTCGCTTCCGTTCGCACCGGTACCGCCTCTCCTCGAACATGGGCAGTCATATCGGCAAGTTTACTCACCATCTTTCCTTTTCCGCATTGAAAGCACTTCATGATTCTTCTCTCTTGATTCGGTACAGGGGAGGATGACAAGACCAGAATAGAACTTGTGGCTTCCTGGCCGTACCCGCGATCTGAAACTTGAAGAAGACTTCGCGTCCCAGAACCGAGCTTCGGAATATGAACGGGCATCCTGGAGGTTCATTGAGTTTGAATGGCGGCTCATAAGATTCTGGCGAGGTCTCGTCGAGGATCTTGAGAAGCTTGTCGCCAACTTCCGCGCCGACCAAGCTGAAGTGCTCGCGCATTTCATCGTTGAACTTTGGCGTACGATGCCCATAGCCTTGTTCTGCCTGCAGCTTGGCCATCTTGATCGCCTGATCTGGGGGATAGCGACCAAGATACCCCTTCCTGAGGACCTCATCGCGCTGCTTCGATGAGTAGTTTGCGAAATGTCCCCTCTTGTCCAGCCTATCGGCATTTGCGATCCAGCGCTCTCGGATGTCCTTCCCGCTGAGGGCGCTCATCCGTGCCACCTATACGGTATCATATGATCCTACAGAATTCAATGCTCGTGGCCGCCCGTAATACACTTTGTGCCGTCGAATGAAAGCAAACGTAACGCCTGACTTCACTCCCGAGGCACGATGCCCCTAAGCTTGAATACCTCCTCTGAATTCTCCTCTCGGCCAAGTCGCACAGGGCCGACCGCCGTCGATACTGGAGTTCGCAAACAGGTATCAAGCGGCGTGCTTGGCGATTTCCATCATCACGCCTTCGTTCACCGGGATGTCTTCGGTAATGTCCTCGACCAGTTCGGCTTGCCCTTCTGCCGTCCTCTGCTGGTAGCTGCGGAAGTGCAAGAGAGTGATCGTAGGTCGCCTGGCCTTGGGCCACTCAATCTGGTAATCCCATTGCAGTTGGTGACGAGGTGCCCAGCTATCGGGAGGAGGGTAGAAGTACGTCAGCACGGCAGGGGTCTCGCATCGATGCCCAAAACGGGGCCGATGTTTGTTTTGCGTCACTCATAGGTTTGAATCCATCGCTTCTGGACGCCAGCCTCCGTATAAGGCCGGGCCGTTACTCGGGTTGCTCCTTCAGGGTCTTTCGGAAATTGCCAGAACTAACCTTTCCGCTTGTAAACCGTCTTCTGAACGGAGAGAACATCTGGATTCGTCGTATCGAAATCGACTTCTTCTGGTGGAAGCTCTGGAGCATCTTTGAACTTCTTCAGGTGCTTCACAAGATCCGGTTCGGCGGTAGGGAGCGGCAGTATTTCCCCGTGCTCGAGTTCTTCCGCAATCACACGGAGCGCAAGCGCCTTCGCTCTTAATTCAGCCTGCGCGGGGTCCCACCGTAAACTGTTACGCCTGGCAGTTCGGGAATGTCGGCAATCGAGCGGCCGTCAGCCTCACGCAGCAACCGGATGGTGAGTTGCATTCGCCTCATCGTATCACTGCCGGCACTCCCCCAGGATAGGAGCGATCTGATAGCATCTCCCCAGTATGCGCTTCCTGATTGCCTCCCTCATCCTCTGCTCCACCGCAGGCGCCCAGCGCAAGCCTGGCAACCCTCTCGAACACCTGCCCCCCAACGTGGAAATTCTTACCCACTTCGGCGAGCGCGCCGACATCTCCCCGGACAACCGGCGCATTGCCTTCATGAACAAAAGCTTCGGCGATGCCTTCGTCATCGACATTCCAACCCGCATCATCCGCTGTCTCACCTGCAATGTGCCCGGAGCGGCTTTCCTCCGCGTGATGCATCTCGTCACCGGCGACTACATCCTCATCGGCCCCGATCACTTCGAGGACATCCGCATCAGCCGCACACGGGACAACGAACTCTGGTTCCTGAGCAAGACCCCCGGCTCGAAGCCCGTGAAAATGCATCAGAGGATGAGCGAGGGCATGGCCATCTCGAAGAAGAGCATGAAGGTCTCCTACTCCGTCCTGCCCGCCCAGGATCCCTCCTTGGGTCCCGAAGGCTCGCGCCTGGAAATCGCCGAAGTCAGCATCTCAGCCGGCACGGCCAAACTCGTCAACAAACAGGTGATCTACGAAAGCAGGACCGCGGCCTGCCGCCTGGAAGCGCAGGATTTCTATGACAACGACTCGAACATGACGTTCACCTGTTACGAACCCAAAGGCCTCGCCTCCGTCATGACCATTGATCTCGCCACCAAAGCCGTCATCAATCAATCCAAGGCGCCCGGCACTTACAACGAATGCGAAGGCATCCTCCCCGGCGGCCTTTACACCCTCGTCGAAGCCGACCGCCAGTGCGACACTCTCGGCGGAAAGCGCGGCTCCGGCAACATCGATATCTGGAAGCTACGCCTCGACGGCACGGGCAAGGACTTCACCCGCCTCACCCGCTTCAATGACTACGAAGGAGGCAAGGCGTCCAACCCCGTCGTCTCTACCGACGGCCGCTTCATGGCCTTCCAGTCCGCGAAAACCACTGACCCGGCCGGCGTCGGCTATGGCCTCCTGCTCTATTGGTTCCACAAGTAAGCGCTACTGTCCAAAGAGTGACGTTCAACCCGGCGAAGCCGCTGCCCAGGCTGAAAGCTGAATGCTGAAGGCTAAACTCAGAGTGCCGCGAGCGAAGCCACTTCCCATCCGATCCCAGCCACGTCCTGTGGCTCCATATAAATCCCCTCGGGGCCGCGCGTGATGCGCATGATCTCTTCGAAGCGCTTATACACGTCCTTCGGGCCCCCCGGCGGCGGCATGAACAACTCGCACCACGGCGCGTTTACCGTCGAAGCCGTGAATGCCACCGTCTCCGGGGAAAGGCCCCCTGCATGTGGGATCACGGGAATGTCGTAGGCCGCGGCAAGCGCCCCGATGCGCCGTAATTCAGTCAGTCCGCCCGTCCACTGCGCGTCCGGCTGCCAGATCTCGGCCGATTCGTGCTCCAGCAACTGGCGGAATCCATACCGGCCATACTCATGTTCTCCCGTCACGATGCGAGTGGATTGGATCGCTTTGCGCAGCCTGCCGAAGCCCGCATAATCGTGCGGCTGCAGAACCTCCTCCAGCCAGTAGACACGGTAGGGTTCCAGCATCTGTGCCATCTCGATGGTGTACCGTTCGGTCCAGGCCATCCAGCAATCGCACATCACGTCGCCGTCGCGTCCCACCAGTTCGCGCGCTTTCTTCACCACCGCTTCGTTCTTCCGCATCCCCTCCATGCCGTCCGCGGGCCCGTGAGGGATGGCGCATTTCAGACGCTTGAATCCGAATTCCACGTGCTGCTCGAAATCGTTCCCCGTACAGTAGCAGGGAATGCGGTCCTTCGTCTTGCCCCCGATCAGCCGGTACACCGGCATGTTCAGCGCTTTGCCGGCGATGTCCCACAAGGCGATATCGACGCCGCTGATGGCGTTCATAGTGACACCTTTGCGGCCGTAGCTCATCGTGGATCTCCACATGATGTCCCACAGCCGCTCGATCTCGAATGGATCCTCCCCCATCAGCAGCTTCACGAGGTGGCCGTTCACAATGACGTCGCCTCCCCTCCCGCCCGGACCGTATCCCTTGATCCCTTTGTCCGTCGTGATCTCCACCACGAAATCCTCGAGTTTGCCGGGATCGGGATTGAACAGCGAGCGCTCGGCCTTATACTTCGGGTAGATCGACATCGGATTGGCCACTTCCACGCCTTGCGTGCTCCACGATCCCGGCGCGGGTTTGTACTTGTACGCCCCCGTGCGCGGCTTCGCCGGCATGGTGCGGATCCCCGTAATCCTCAACTTGCCCCTGCCGAAGTCAGGCGTCTGGGCCGCCAGAGGAGCCCCCAGCGCGGGGGCGGTCTTGAGAAAGGATCTGCGGTTCATGAAAGCTCCTCCCGTCAACGGAATGTGCCTGCTATTCCACCAGCCCGAACGCCATGATGTTCGATCCCACCGCAAGAGCGACAAACTGCTTGCCGCCGGCGGCATAACTCACCGGCGAAGTCTTGATGGTGGCGTTCAGCGGGACGCGCCACAGCGTCTTTCCCGTGCGTTCATCGGCGCCCACGAAATACCCGCTCGGATCGCCATAGAAGAGCAGCCCGCCCGCCGTCCCTAAGAGGCCCGCCACGCGCTTGCCGTCGATTGGCCCCACCTGCGGCACCTCCCAAACAATCTTCCCCGTTTCGATATCCAGCGCGCGCAGCACCTTGTGCCCCGGGTCCGGAGCCGCCGGAGCCCGCCCGCTCTTCCAACTTCCCGGCAATAACCTGACCGAACACTTTTCGATCGCCATCACGTAATACAACCGTGCCGCCGGGCTGTAGGAAGTGCCGCCCCAATTGGTGGCGTGTTCCGGGCAACTCACTTCACCCGGCGGCAACTTCACCGGCCGCCCGTCGGCGCCGATTCCGCTCGCCCAGGTGATCTTGTCAAGAAACGTCTTCGCCAGCAGAAGCTTCCCGTCCGTGCGGTCGAACACGTAGAAAAACCCGTTCCGGTCGGCGTGCAGCAGCAGTTTTCGCTGCTTTCCCTGATAAGTAGTATCGACGAGCACGTTCGGCACAGTGGCATCCCAATCATGAACGTCATGCGGCGTGAACTGATAATGCCACTTCAATTTCCCCGTCGCCGGATCAAGCGCCAGCACGCAGTTCGTGTACAGGTTGTCGCCGCCGCGCTCGCGGTCGTCCGAATCGGGCCACGGATTGCCCGTGTTCCAGAACAGCGTGTCCGTCCCCGGGTCATACGCGCCCGTCAACCACGTGGCGCCGCCGCCCAGCTTATACGAACTTCCCTGCCAGGTCTCAGACCCGGGCTCGCCTTTCTCCGGAACCGTCCAGTGGCGCCACACGCGCTCGCCCGTGGCCGCGTTGTAGGCGGCCAGAAATCCGCGAATCCCCCAGTCCCCTCCGGCAACACCCGCCACCACCATGTCCTTCACCACCAGCGGAGCCACTGTGCCGCCGTAGCGCTGCGGCTCATCCCACATCACCACATCCCATACCAGGCTCCCCGTCGTCCGGTTGAGGGCGATCAGATGGGCGTTGTCCGTGACCATGAACACCTTGTCTCCGAGGATGGCTACACCCCGGTTTGTTCCAAGCGATGGGTCCGATACCAACCCCTGTGTTCGCGGCCGCGAATAGTGCCAGATCTGCTGCCCGGTGTTCGCGTCGAGCGCGAATACCTGGTTCGGACCGGTGACGTACATGATGCCGTCCACAACCACCGGTACCGTTTCCAGACCGAAATAGCGCATGTTCTCGCGGAAGTATGGCGTATCCGGCAGAAACTGCGCCCACAAGGGAATGGAGAATGTCCACTTCAGCGCAAGCTTCCCGATATTCTTCGCGTTGACCTGCGTCAGCGGAGAGTAGCGGTTCCCATCAAGGTTTCCGTTGTAGGTGGGCCAGTCCTCCGGCTTCCGGTTTACGATCGCGGAGAAGTCTATCCCGCCCGGGGGCGTCCCCGTCGCCATCTCTCTGGGCTTCACTCCATTCAAGCCGCTCAAATACGCAAGCAGATTCTGCAGTTCTTCTCCGGAGGCCCTTACCACAGGCATGTAGGAGGTTTTCTCATCCGTGAGCCGCGTCACCTGATCGAGTGAGACCGGGTGCAAGCCGCCCTTCAGATCCTGAAGCGCAATATCGTAGCGCGTCCTGCTGCGCACGAATCCACGCAGCGTCCGGCCATCCCGAAGCTGAACCGTCGCCAGTCCATACCCGGCAGCGATATTTGCGCTTGGATGAAGCAGCGCGTCCCGAAGCTCCTCCACCGTCCGGCTTCGCGCTATCGTCGAGAGGTCCGGACCGGCCGCGGAGCCATCGCCCGACACCATGTGGCACGAGGAGCACTTGCCCTTGCCGAAGAAGTATTCCTTACCTGCCGCCTGGTCTCCGGCAACCTTGCTCTCCGCCGCCGACGCGTTCAAAGACGCTACCAGGCTCGCCAACCCGTCAATCGTAGCCGCCGGCAGATCGAACGCCGGCATTCCCGCCGCCGGGATGCCTTTGAGAATCACGTTGCGCACGCTCTGCAAACTGCGCCGCCGCACCCACGGGTTCCCCGCAAGTCCCGGCCCTTGCTGCGTCCCGCGCGCATCCGGCCCATGGCAGCCCGCGCACAGTTTGTCATATGTCTGCTTGACGCCTTCCACGGCAGACCCCGGCGCTGGACTCTGCGCCCACAACGCCAGCGGAACCCCCAACAAGACTACGGCCTTCCCCGGCACTCGCAGCAGAGAGACAAATCGATTGGCGAGATCCATTCTGTGATTAGATCACGCCCGCTTACCCCGGCAAAAGCATCCTCCGAAAGTTACCAGACGAAGAAGCGCGCCCCGCTGCCCGATTGACGGGACCTTCCCGCCAGAACGGCATCCTGAGCCTGTCTCACCGCCTGGTGGCGGAGCGGAGGCACGGGCGGCGCCGCGCCCACGGTTTCCTCAATATCCACGGCTCCATGGCGATTCAAAACCTCCGCCGCGGCATCTACTTTCTTTTCATCCTCATCCGTGGCGAACACCAAGGCCCCGCCACGCCGGAGTCCGTCGATGTAGGCCTCGGTCTCCTCCTTCGCCGCTCCCATTTTCCTGAGCATGTGGCCCAATTCGACTTCGTATTCCAGCCGCGGAAAGCTCGTTACTCCGCTGGGGTCGAACACGCCGGGTTCTTCCACAGCGCGCACGCCGTTGCGAGCAAATCCAAGAGCTTCAATATCGCGCACCACCTCTTCCAAGTGATCGGCACTCTTGAACAACCCGATCGCTGTCTTTCGCATGGACACTGTCCCTCCTTTGGACCGGGCTCCCAAACAGGAGCCTCTACCCATATGATGAAACTCAACCCGCCGGCGATGACGCTTCCTCGTTCTTCCCCTGGAGAGCCATTCCGTGGCATCCTGGATACTGACACGTCCGACAGATGCCGGCGACGATTCCCGATACCTCCACCGAACAGCACACCGAAGATGTGCTCACGCCCCTCTACAACGTCGTGCTGCTCGACGATGACGAGCATTCCTACGACTACGTCATCGAAATGCTGCAAAAGCTCTTTCTGCTCTCACACGACGCCGCCTACCGCCACGCCGTCGAAGTGGATTCCATCGGCCGGACCATCGTGCTGACGGCCGAACTCCCCCTCGCCGGCTTCGCCCGCGACCAGATCCACGGCTTCGGCGCCGATTGGCGCATCCCGAAATCCAAAGGCCCGATGTCCGCCATCCTCGAACCCGCCACCGGCGCCGGAAAAGGAGGGCACGCGGCCTGAACCCCGCGCCCTCTCGCGCCTACTGCCCGATAATGTCGTACGTCGTCGTCCCGGCCACCCGCACCTTCTCGTAAGCCGCCATCCATTCCTTGTGATACGGATGCGCCGCGTACTCCTTGAGAATCTCCGGACCGCCCTCCAACGCCATGCAAACCCCGTATTCCCGCTGCGTGGCCGTGATTTCCGCCGTAACTCCCTTCTCTTGGGCCAGCGCCTTCTTCCGCGCCGCCGCGTCCGGGGTCGCGTATTGCGCGAGCGGCCGCGCCAGTTTCCCCGCCCACACTTTCTTGACCGCCTTCATCTTCTTGGGCCACAGATCCGTCGCCTTGTAGAAGGCATCCCAGTCCGCCTGCCCCGCTCCTTTGATCGGTGTGAAGGCGAAGCAGTGCATCAATTGCTTTTCGCCGGCCTGTAGAAAGCACGAGCCCAGCAGGAAAGCAGCCAGAGTCAGTCCGAATTTACGCATAGGTAGATTATGGCTCAGGACCGGGAATGCCCGCTCGATACGCGTTTCTGTGACTCCGGTCACTGAGACCGCCCTGCCCCACCCCGTTATCTATGAGTGGAGGCTTTTCATGCCTGCATTTATACTCCGTAGCTACACCCCATCTCTCTTCATCCCCCTGCTGCTGGTCTTCTTCTCTGGCCTCGCCCCGGCCCAGACCGGAAACGAACCCAGCCAGGAAACCCAAACCTGCATCGGCTGCCATGAGTCCGTCTCCCCCGGCATCGTCGGCCAGTGGAAGGAAAGCAGCCACCAGAAATCCCACATCGGCTGTTTCGAATGCCACCACGCGGAAAAATCCGACCGCGACGGCTTTGAGCACAACGGCTTCCGCATCGCCACCATCGTCTCCCCGAAGGATTGCTCCGCCTGCCACGCCAGGGAGTATCGCGAGTTCGAAGCCAGCCACCATTCCGAAGCCGCCAGGATCCTCGGCAGCCTCGACAACGTGCTGGCCGAAGTGGTCGAAGGCAACATGAAACGCGATTCCCCCGCCGCCGTCAACGGCTGCTGGCAATGCCACGGCGCCGAAGTGAAAGTGCTCGCCGGCGGCAAACTCGACCCCGCCACTTGGCCCAACACCGGCGTCGGCCGCCTCAACCCCGACGGCTCCAAGGGAAGCTGCTCCGCCTGCCACATGCGCCACAACTTCAGCCGCGCCCAGGCCCGCATGCCCGAAAACTGCGGCCGCTGCCACCTCGGCCCGGACCATCCGCAAATGGAAATCTACACCGAATCGAAGCACGGCATCGCCTTCG
The DNA here is from genome assembly GCA_020847975.1 of Bryobacterales bacterium. Lineage (GTDB taxonomy): Bacteria > Acidobacteriota > Terriglobia > Bryobacterales > Bryobacteraceae > CADEFT01. Next base: position 29,930 of record JADLBD010000274.1, read on the forward strand.
CCGCTAACCGCAGCCGCTTCGAACCGCTCATGAAAGACAAGGAATGGATCCCCGGAAAACAGTTCGAGCAAGGCCCCACCTGCTCAGCCTGCCACATGGGAGCCACGGAGCAACTCCCCGTCACCCACGACGTCGGCGCCCGCATCTCCTGGACCCTCCGCCCCGCCATCTCGGAAAAGATCGACGCCGGCGACCTCGCGGCGGGCAGGAAAGTCAAAAGCTGGCAGTTGCGCCGCGATGAGATGCAGCAGGTCTGCGGCTCCTGCCATGCCCCGGGTTTCGTCGAGAACTGGTACAAACAATTCGACAGCCAGGTGAACCTCTACAACGACAAATTCGGCCGCCCGGCCACAAAACTCTACCAGATGGTCCGCACCGCCGGCCTCATCACCAACGACATCGACTTCGACGACAAACTCGAATTCACCTACTACCTCCTCTGGCACCACGAAGGCCGCCGCGCCCGCCACGGCGCTGCCATGATGGGCCCCGACTACACCCAATGGCACGGCAACTTCGAGGTCGCCCAGCGCTTCTACTCCGAGTTCGTCCCCGAACTTCGCGAGGTCATCGCAAAGGGTCTGCAATCGCGTGACGCCGCCAAGGTCAAAGCCGCCCGCGCCGTTCAATCCGAGCTAAACCAGATTCTCAAGTCCGATCTCCACCGCTGGTTCCAGGGCGGCATGACCCCCGCCGAACGCGAAGAACGCCGCAAAGCCGCCGACGAATTCAAGAAACGCTACGCTCAACCTTGACACGGTCGCCAGATCAAGGAGTTGCGGGTGCCGGTGCTGGGTTTGCAAAGGTTTACGGGCGGTCGATTTGGCCCGACACCCAACTTCGAAGAGTCGCTTGGGGTATGCGCACGTAGCGCGCCGCCTCTGCCACGGTGTACGCCGGCAGGATACGGGGATCATCGATTTGGTTGAATGCGGGGCTCAGCTTTGCGGCCGGCGCTCCGCGCAAAACATGATCAACCATTCTTGTCGAGCGCCCTCAGGAGTAATTCTCGTCCTGAAGGATACTATCGCAAGAAATACAGCCCACTCGTGGACGAAACCATAGAGTGCAACGCTCCAGTCCTAATCAGCCGAGAGCCTTCAACGCTGACGACCCCTAAACTGCCGGACGTTCTGAGCCTTCCACTCCAAGCCAGGGTGCCGCCGGACGCGATCCGCGAGTTCTCTGTCGCCGGTGAGCAGGTCTGGTTTCACCTCCCCATGATCGAGGAGCCGGTCGAGAAACTCCCGCTCTGCATCGTTCAAAGGCAGAAGTGCGGTAAGGCCCTTTCGACAGTCTGCGATCAAGCGCGCAACCCACTCCTCTGTCCGGTAAATGGCCTGGATGGCCTCCCGCCTCAGTGTCGGAATCAACTGGCTTCGGACCTCGGTTGGGACCGCGGCGACATCCCCGATTGACACCGTTCGCCAGTCTTTGCGATTGATCGCCCCATAGATCACGAACGCCAGCCGGAGACGGTCTGGGTCGAACTGGCACTTTGTGAGCAACTCGTGTGCGTCGAAGAGATCGCGGCCGGCGTTCCGCGCGAGCAGGGCAGCGAACTTGCCGGCCGCCAACTCGTGGGTATCAAGCAGCGTAATGTCAGAGGCTTGGAAGGAGCCAACGGGCCGGGAACCCTGCAGAGTTGGAGCCCAAAGCGGCACGCGGAACATGTAGTTCAAATCGACTTCAAGGTTGCCTCCAGTTCCAACTGCGCTGTCGTACCGGAGAGCCCATCGACCGCCAGCATGATCACTGGGAATGCGTTTCACCGACTAGCCCTCGCGAGCGAAGACGGCGTTCAAGGCATCTTCGAGCTTCGGCCTCTCCTCCATCATCTCGCCCCGTGGACCTGCACCGATATAGTTGAGATCGATGTCAACTGACAGCCGTGGCACGTCGAACAGGAACAGGTTCAGCGCCGTGCCGCCTTTGAGAGCCAGCTTTCCACGCAAGTATGGGTGGGTTTGGATGGTCCCGAGCAGGTGCAGCAACTGGATCACCTTCTCCAGAACTTCTGCTCGGAAGCCAGTCGCCTCCGCCTCTGCCTGCAATCGCTCAACCGATATCTTCACACGACCTCCTGCCATGCCTTTTCGAGAACCACCGGCGGAACAACCAGATTCCAGCCAGCGACGAGTTTGCCGGGATGGCGATCCGCGCGGGAGAGGTAGTGCGGCGTGCGAGGGCGGCGTCTCCTGAGTGGATCCAGATGGCTATCGGTCACCATGAGAGGTTCTCTGTGCTGTTCGAGGAAGAAGCCGACCTTGGCGATTGTGGTCGCATTGTTTAGCAGCAGCGCGTAAGCGACAACCGAGTCGAGATCGAAGAACTCCACACTTTCAAGACTCCGCCAGATCTCCTCCCATCCACCTCCCAACTGCGGACGGTCGAGCAGATCCACCATGGTTCGCTCCAGGTTCGTAACCCGAACGCTGAGTCCCATCCGGTCCCGGCTGAGCACGTTCGATTGGACAAGCTGATCGGACTGGAGGGCGGCAGGTGGACGCACCGCCCGGAAGCGCTGACCACGGAACTCGAGCGGGCGCGCGGTGAGGCTGGTGAGATAATAGAATTCCTGGGTCGGCGAGTAGGCCTTCCCGTGGAACTCCAGTGCCGTGTGATAAGCCAGGATCGCGTCGGGCGCCAACTTGCCCGTGACGAGGAACGGGTCGATGGGCACGCTCGCGGGCGCCGATCCCGGTGGAACGGCGGCGTACAGACCTTTCCGCACACGTACCAGGTGCCCATTCTTCGCGTGGTAAGCGAGCAGCGCCTCGACCGTACGTTCGGCAGTCTCGCGGGAATTAGCGTACCACTGCGCGAACTCCGCAACGGTGAACACGGGATGCGCCGCAAAAAACCTCTGAGCGGCCTGGGATTTGCGATTGACAGACAAGATCGATACTCATAACTATTCTATGGATATTGCTCTGGATCAGTCAACTGCGACTTGACATCATACGTCAATTCACATAATTAAGTTGTGTGAATTGGTCTCCTTTGTCAAGCGCGAACCGCCGCAGATTGACCCTGAGCACGATGGGCAGGATCGCCGTTCATATAGGAGCATCGAAAATCTTCTCTATGCACCATGCTGCACACTATAGACAAAACAACGAAAGCACCCCGCCCATCCTGCCCATCCTGCCAAACTGGTGAAAATCACACACAAATTTGGACGCCAGCCGGCGTCCATCATTCCCATGAAAACAAGGGACTTGGACTCCAGGTGGACTCCATTTGGACTCCACGCGATCATCGCAATTCTGGAAACCACTGAAAACACAACGGTTGCCTGTTTGGCCAGTCTGACTACCCGAGGGCAGGCGCGGAGGTGCCGGGCGCTCGTTTCGCGCGTGCTGCCGTCAGCGGCGCACCCTCCTTGACACCGCGGCGCTATCGCTGACGCCTATGCCGCCCGTCATCAAGCTTACCGTCAGGCGCCAAAGGCATCTACATGACGGAAAAGATTTTTCCGCCGTCGCCGGTTTCAGCATCCCGATCATCTCATGAGGGATTTGTCAGGCCGCAAACGGGCAAATTACGACAAGTTGTGACAATGCCGGGTTTGCCCGCTTTTTCTTCCCAGGATTGGCCTTAAGGTGGTATCTCGCGTCTGTCAACCCAATTGTTTCAACGGAGGAGACATGAAAAAGAGGTTTTCCTTACCACCTTTTGTCGCGATTCTCGCGGCTACCTTTTGCTCACCAACTGCCGTCAGCGCCGCCAGCCTGGTCTATGTGACCACAGCAAACCAAGCCTTTGGAACGTTGGATCTGGATACCGGCATTTTCACCCAAACAGGATTCAATAGTGAGTATTTGCTCGGCTTAGGCAAATTGGGTGGAACTCTGTACGGAGCGGGCAACGATGGGAATCTCTACAGTGTGAACACCGCCAACGGGAGCCTGAGCCTGATTGCGCCGCTCTCGGCGAACATCTGGGAGCTTGGATCCACCACCAGCGGTTTATATGGGCTTGGTCCCAACTATACGAATCTGTATTCTATTGACGCCGCCACTGGAGTGGCAACGCTTCTCGGCCCTACCGGGATTGTGACCGCCAACACAAGTGGATTTTCAGTCGGAGCTTCGGCACTCTATTTGATGATTTCTTCACCGGGCGCGTCATCCCTCTATTCGTTGAACACGACAACAGGCGCCAGTACCCTCATAGGGGCTTCCTCACCCGGTGTCTGCCTGAAGAACATGGCAGAGGTGAACGGCATCCTATACTCAGCCAGCGGCTACTGCTTTGTGGGGAGCAAGACCTTCACGGTAAACCCCGCCAACGGAGCATCCAGTCTGCTTGCGACTGTCTCCGGCTTCGATGACTTATTGGGGATGGCTCCAGTCGCCGGCGCGTCCGCTGTTCCCGAGCCCTCGACGGGAGTGATGCTCTTGCTGGGAATACTGCTGCTCCGAAGACGCCGGGCATGAAAGAGCCATCGGGTTTGCCCGCCACGCTACCACCGTGGCAGAATCCGCTTCCACTCCGGGTCCACCCGCTTCCGCATCTCCGCCTCATCATCGCGCTTGCGATACGGCGTGAGCACGTACCCCTCGGGGATCGTTGTGATCAGCAGGCGGCGCTCCCGTAAAGCGACGTCCCAGAAACCCGTATCCGCCAGACCCTCGTCCTCGGTCCCGCGGATGTCTTTGACGTCGTGGCCAACTTCGCGCAGGCCGTCCACGGTCATGCGCGGGATGTTCTCGTCGACGAGAATCCGCATCCGTCAGCGGCCCAGAGCCGATAGCGGCGTCACCTGCTCCTCAGCCAACTCGGCGGCATAATCGAGGCAAGCCATGATGTCAGCGCGGTCGAGCGAAGGATACTCCACCAGCAAGTCCTCCACCGTGTCGCCATTCGCCAGCATGCGGACAATCTGGTGGACGGGAATCCGTGTGCCCTTCACGCACGCCTGGCCGTGGCAGATGTTCGGGTCGATGGATATCCTCTTGAACGCCACCTTCGTGTCCTCCACCACCAGTTTACTCCAAGGCGGCTGTTACTCCTGCAACCTTGAATGCCACACTCACGGTAAACCCCGCCAACGGAGCGTCCAGTTTTCTTGCGACCGTCTCCGGCTTCGATGACTTATTGGGGATGGCTTCCAGTCGACGGTGCGTCCCCTGTTCCCGAGCCCTCGACGGGAGTGATGCTCTTGCTGGGAATAGTGCTGCTCCGAAGACGCCGGGCATGAAAGAGCTATCGGGTTTGTCCGCCACGCTACCACCGCGGCAGAATCCGCTTCCACTCCGGGTCCACCCGCTTCCGCATCTCCGCCTCATCATCGCGCTTCCGGTACGGCAGCTTCTCGTACCGCTCCTTCAGCCGCCCCAACTGGTCATAATCCAACTCCACCCCCAGGCCCGGCTTCGAAGGAATCCGCACACAGCCGTTCACAAACGGAATGCGCCCCCCGGCCACCACCTCGTCCTGCGCCGTCTGCCACGGATAGTGCGTATCGCAGGCATGCGTCAGGTGCGGACAGGCAGCCGCCGCATGCGTCATGGCCATCAGGCTCACCCCCAGGTGGTTGTTCGAATGCATCGAAACCCCCAGCCCGAAAACGTGGCAGAAGTGATCCAACTGCTGCTGCGCCCGCATCCCGCCCCAATAGTGCGGATCGGACAATACAATCTGCACCGCATCGTGCTTCCACGCGATCGGTATGTGCCGGAAGGTCGTCACCGCGACATTGCTCGCCTGCGGAGTGTCGATCCCCTTTGCCCGCAGCCGCCGCCGCACCTCGCCCATCCCTTCAATTGTCGCGCACGGGTCCTCGAGATACCCGCCGCCCGAAAGCTCCTCCACCAGCGCCTCGCCCACCTTCACCGACGTATCCACGCTCCAGGCGCAATTCGGATCAATCCGCAGCGGTACCGCCGGCCCGAACTCCCGCCGCAGCGCCCGGATCGTCTCAATCTCCACTTCCGGATCCAGCACGCCGCCCTTCAGCTTGATCTCCCGGAAGCCGTACTTGGCGATGAAATCCTTCGCCTGCCGCACCATCGCCTCGGGGGTCAGACCCTCCCCGTATTCGTCCTCCCGCTCATCGCCGCCAAGTCCGCCGCCGCCCGCGTGCTTGTAGAACAGGTAGGCCGAAAAGGCAACCTCGTCGCGCGCGCGCCCGCCCAGCAGATCGCATACGGGCTTGTTCAATGCCTTCCCCATGGCATCCAGGCACGCAAACTCGATGGCGGCAAACGTCCGCGCGTGCTGGTCCATGGGATTCTCTCCCGGAACCATCCATGTCTGGCTCCGGTCGCCCTCCGCCGCCTGCGCCTCGAACTCCATCCACAGCCGCGTCAACTGGAAAACATCCCGCCCGATCAGCTTCGGCTCGGCCGCCCGCAACGCCGCGAGCGGCTGCTCACCCCCGTAAGTCTCTGATATCCCTCGGATCCCTTCGTCTGTCTCGATCTCGACGATGGTCCGGATGGCGTAGGGCGCATGCAGCCCGTAGGAACTGCGCAAAGGCGGATCCGCTACCGCAATCGGATGCAAGTGGAGGGCGGTAATTTTCATGTTCACACCCTAAACGAGAATTTATCTCGAATGTCTACAATGAGTTGCAAAAATGATACGCCGGTAGCCGGCATGCGGCCCGGTAACGTGGAGGTGTCCGAGGGCAGATCCGGTCCCACCGGTTGGCTCCCCGCCTTTCTAATCCTCTGTTCGTCCTGCCAGAACCCCCGCTCGTCCTACCACTCCGGCCGGATCGCCCGAAGGACTGAACCCTTCTACTTCCTGCTGCCCCGGCGCGGGTTCCTCACGCGGCTCTGCTGGATCTTCTTCCTCTTCCTCGGCGGCTTGCTGATGATGAACGTGCCGCTGCCGATATACTCCGCCCTGTAGAGCTTCTCGTTGGTTGCTTTTTCGTCTGCCAAGCTGGTCATTCCCCTGTTCGTGATAAATCCAATCCCATATTGTAACCCGCCACGGTTTATCCTGTAAGCAAGGGCTTTGAAGGTCGAAACGAACAGCGCTCCCAGTGCGGGTCTATCCGGGTTGCAGGACTCCTTCCGCGCCCTCCGCCACCGCGATTTCCGTCTCTACACCGCTGGGCAATCCGTCTCCCTCATCGGAACCTGGATGCAGTCGGTCGCGCAAAGCTGGCTCGTCTACCGCCTCACCCACTCCGAATCGGCCCTCGGCGTCACGCTCTTCGCCACCTACATCCCCGTCCTCCTCCTCGGACCTCTCGGCGGGATGGCCGCCGATCGGTTCTCGCGCAAATGGATCGTCTTCACCACCCAACTCCTGGCCCTCCTCCAGGCCCTCATCCTCGCCGCCCTTACCTGGTCCGGCCGCGTCACTGCTCACCACGTCATCGCCCTCGCCGCCATCGTCGGCATCATCAGCGCTTTCGACATCCCGGGGCGCCAAACCTTGTTCATCCAGATGGTCGGCCGGCAGGACCTCATCAGCGCCATCTCCCTCAACTCCGCCGTATTCAACCTCTCCCGCATCATCGGCCCCTCCCTCGCCGGCC
>JADLBD010000275.1 GCA_020847975.1 Bryobacterales bacterium
CCATTAGCCAACGCGGAACGTTTTTCCGCCCGAACCCAAGCCAACCTCCGCAATGAACTCACCACCGCCATCAAGCAGGCCAAAGAAGAGGCGAAAGGCTTCTCCGCCACCATCGGGGACATGCTCAACCAGTTCAAGAAGTAGCCCGAACCCGCCAAAATCCCTCTCGCGGCGTAGCCCCTCGCGCCGGAGCACATTCGTGGTCTGCCTCCATCAACCCCGTGCCCCGGCCGGAACATGCGAGAATGGCTCTGGTCAATGGATCACCCCGCCAATCTCACCCTCCTGCTGGACCAGTGGATACGCGGAGAGTCCGCCGCTCTTGACCGTTTGACGGCCATCGTCTATCCCGAACTGCACTCCATCCCCCGCGGCCAGATGCGCCGCCGCAATGCCGCCGGTCTGATGCAGACCACCGCCCTCGTCAACGAACTCTTCCTCAAACTCCTCACCCATACTCCGCCAACACTCGAAGAACGCGCTCGCTTCTCTGCGCTCTCCTCGCGTCTCATTCGCCAGGCCTTGGCCGGCCAATATCGCCGGAACGCCGCCGCCAAGCGCGACGGAATCATGCACCGCGTCCCCCTGCACGACGACCTGGTCTGGGTTGACGCCAACCGCCCCCGATTGATCGCCCTCGATCAGGCCCTAACCGAGTTGGAGAATATGGATAAACAGCAGGCCGCCCCCTTCAGCATGCGCTTCCCCCTCGGCTGTACTGCCGAAGAGACAGCCGAATTGACGCCCTTGTCCAAAGCCACAGTGGACCGCAAGGTGCGGCTGGCCCGCATCTGGCTGTTTCAGCGCCTCAACCACTCCGGCAAGTCAAATTCTGCCCGCTCCACGAATACTTGATTATGATGGACAATGCCAGGCGGCAGCGCCTACAGCAGCTTTTCGAAACTCTCGAAGCCGTGCCCGCCCACGATCGTGCCCGTTTCCTCGAGACTCACGAGCCCGATCCTGCCGTGCGCCGGGAAGTCCTCCAACTCCTCGAATCCGCTCAACTCGAGCAGGAGGCTTCGCTCCGCCTTCGCCAAACCGGCCCTCCCGTTCCGGCGCCGGTCCACATTCGCGGCTTTACCATCCTCTCGGCCCTCGGCTCCGGCGGATTCAGCACCGTCTACAGCGCCCTCCGGCGAGTCGATGCCGTCGATCAGCGTGTGGCCGTCAAACTCTTCCACGCCCATCGCCTCGGCCCCGACGCACGCCGCCGCTTCGAGCGCGAGCAGCGTATGCTTGCCTCTCTGAACCATCCCGCGATTGTCCGTTTCCTCGATGCCGGCATCACCGATGAAGGCCAGCCGTATCTGGTCATGGAAGAGGTCCAGGGTTCCCCCATCACGGACCACTGTGATCGCGCCCGCCTCAGCGTCGATGAAAGGCTTTGCCTCATGGCCGATGCCTGCCGCGCGCTGGAGTATGCGCACCGCCATCTCATCGTCCATCTCGATCTCAAGCCTTCCAACATCCTCGTCGCCACCGATGGACAAGTCAAGCTCCTCGACTTCGGAACCTCAAAGCTCCTCGATGACACTGGCTCGCTTACTGTCACCCAACAGATCACCCCGCTCTACGCCAGTCCGGAGCGATTGCGCGGCGAGCCTGGCTCCGTCGCCAGCGATATCTTCAGCCTCGGTCTCACTCTCGCCGAACTACTCTGCGGCGCCTGGCCCTTTGCCGGCCGCGACTCCCTCTCCGCCCTCGCCGGCAGAGCCCACGGCACTCAGGAAGTTCGCCCCTTGTCCGCGCTCGCCACCCCGCAAACGGCTGAACTGCGAAGCACTACCATCGAACGGCTCCGCAAGACTCTGGGCGGAGACTTGCAAGCTATCTGCGCCAAGGCCCTCGCCCACGAACCAGCCGGGCGCTATGCCTCCATGGCCGAACTGATCGAAGATATCCGCCGCTACCAGACCGGCGAACCCGTGCTCGCCCATCCGCCGGGATTCCTCTACCGCGTTCGCAAGTTCGCTCGCCGAAACGCCGCCGTCCTGGCCGTGACGGCAGCCGCCTTCTGTGTTCTTTCCGCCGCCGGAGCCTATGCGTGGAGAGAACGAATCCAGGGTACGCAGCGCCTCGAAGAAGCGCGCGCCATGGCGAACTATCTCCTCTTCGACCTCTACGACCGCATCAATGAACTGCCCGGCTCCACCGCCGTGCGCGCCCGCATGGCCCGCCAGGCGCAGACCCACCTCGACCGCCTCGCGGGAATGGCGGGCAGCAATGCCGCCTTGTGGCTCGAGGCCGCCGCCGGCTACAACCGCCTCGCCGCCATCCTCGGCGTCTCCGGCTCCTCGAGCGTCGGCAAAACTCAGTCCGCCGACGATAACCTCGTCAAGGCCCGCCGTCACATTGACCGTATTCTGGCCGAAATACCCAACCACCGCCAGGCTTTGCTCGAGCGCGCCTCCAATGCTTTGCTCAGCGCCAAGCTCCAGAACTGGAACCGCCGCAATTCCGCCGCCGCCCTCCCGCTCATCACCCAGGCCCGCCGCGACCTCGAAGCCACCCGGGATATCAAGGATCCGCAATGGCTCCGCGTATCGTCGTCGCTCGCGCAGCAGGAAGCCGATCTCGCCGAGAATGACCGCAACTTCGGCGAGGAAGCGCGAATCACCGCCGCCGCGCTCGCCGAACTCGTAAACTGGCCCCCTGATCTGCGCGCCGGCGAAGATTATCTCCTGCGCCTCGTGGCCATCTTGAAGCGGCGCGGCAATGCCGCCTACTACCAGGATGACTTCCCCGCGGCCTTAGTCTCCTTTCATGAGGCCTACAAACAGCTTCAGAGCTTCAATTCCCTACACCCAAACCGGCCCGACGTCCTCTACGCCTTGATGGACATGTGTTACCAGATGGCCTACGCCTTCGGCGAACTCAACCAGCCCTCCCAGATGCTCGACAGCACGATGGAATCTCTCCGGATCGCGGAGAGACTGATGGAGTTTGACAGCGAAAACCAGGCCTTGCGCCGTTCCTATTGGAATAAGCGCCAGGCCCTCGCCGAAAGTCTCGGCAACCTCGCCCGCTTCGACGAGGCGGTCAAGGAACAGGATGCCGTCCTCAAAGCGAGACAAGCCGCCCAGTCCTCCCAGCCCGATTCCACCCTCGCCAGGGAAGACGTCCAGATCACCGGAGCCGTTCTCGCCGATCTCCTCGCCAAAGCCCGTCAACTCGATCGCGCCTGCTCTCAGGCGCGCCGCACCCTCGAAACCTCCCGCGCCCTCCACGATTCCGGCGGCATGACCGCCAAGAACTGGTCCGAGCAGCAACGCATCCTCAAATCGGTTCTCCTACAGTGCGCCCCGAACTGAACCCCCCGCCACCGCCTGAGTCTTTCCTTCCCGGTTCCGTCAACGTTCATAGAGGAAGATCGAATAGCTTCCCGCTGCACCGGCCCAAGCCCAAACCACACGAAAGGATCTGCCTTGTCGAGCATCACCTTGTTGCGCATCCTCGCCCGCGGCTTTTCCCAACGCTACGCCAGCATCTTCCGCACCACCTGCCCGCCCAGGTCCGTCAACCGGAAGTCTCGTCCCAAGTGCCGGTAAGTCAGCTTCGTATGTTCCATCCCCAGACAATGCAGAATCGTCGCTTGCAGGTCATGCACGTGCACCTTGTCCTGCACCACGCTCAGCGCAAGCTCATCCGTCTGCCCGATCACCTGCCCGCCCTTAATGCCGCCCCCGGCCATCCACATCGCGTATCCATTCGGATGGTGGTCGCGCCCGATCGAATCCGGATCATCCGGCCGCCGCATCTCGGACATCGACGTCCGCCCGAACTCGCCGCCCCACACCACCAGCGTCTCGTCCAGCAGCCCGCGCTGCTTCAGGTCCTTGATCAGCGCCGCCGATGGCTGGTCCGTCGCGCCCGTCTGCTGCTTCAGCCCTTTCACGATTGCGCTGTGGTGATCCCAACTCGCATGCAGCAGCATCACGAACCGTACCCCGCGCTCCACCAGCCGCCGGGCCAGCAGACAGTTCGTCCCGAATGCCTTCGTCTTCTCGTTCTTCACGCCGTACATGTCCAGCGTCTCCTGCGACTCCTTCGAGAAGTCCAGCAGCTCCGGACCCGACGTCTGCATCCGGTATGCCAGTTCATACGAGTGGATCCGCGAGGCGATCTCCGCATCTCCCGTCGTCTCCAAATGCTCTTGGTTCAACTCCTTCAGCATGTCCAGCCGCAGCCGCTGCGAGGCGTCGCTCACGCCCTTCGGATTCGACAGGTACAGAATCGGATCCCCCTTGCTCCGCAGCACCGTGCCCGCGTAGGTCGAAGGCAGAAAACCGCTCGACCAGTTGTCCGAACCCGCGCTCGTCCCCACGCCCGATGCCAGCACCACGAACCCCGGCAGGTTCTGCGATTCGCTCCCCAGCCCGTAATTCACCCACGCGCCCATCGTCGGACGCCCGCCCACCATCGATCCCGTAAACAGGAACAACTGCCCCGGGTGATGGTTGAACGCCTCGCTGTACATCGAGCGCACCAGGCATATATCGTCCGCCACCGAGCCGGTGTGCGGCAGCAGCTCCGAAAGCTCCATCCCGCACTGCCCGTATTTCCTGAACTGGAATTGCGGCCCCAGCACCTTCGCCGTCGGCTTGATAAAAGCGAGCTTCAAGTCTTTTGTCAAGTCCGCCGGAAGCGGCTTTCCGTTCCACTTGCTCAGCTCCGGCTTCGGATCGAACAGTTCCATCTGGCTCGGCGCGCCCTCCATGAACAGGAAGATCACGTTCTTCGCCTTCGCCGGAAAGTGCGGCTTCTTCGGAGCCAGCGGATCGTCGATCGTCGCCGTGCGGCCTTCGCTTGCCAGCAGGTTTCCCAGCGCCATCATCCCGATTCCACTCGCGCAATCGCGCAGGAACATACGGCGGTTATGAACGGCAAACAGTTCTTCGGGTCTCATCTTCGCTACTCCCTGGTAATGAATTCGTCGAGGTTCAAGAGCACGCTCGAAAGCTCTGTCCATGCCGCATCGTCTGAAGGGTTTCCCTCCTTGGCCAAAACCTGCTTCTGCCTGGTGAAGAACGTCTCGAACTTCCGCTTCTCCGTGTTCGTCGGCTTGCGGCCCAATGTCCGCAGGTACGCCTCCTCCAGCCGCGTATCCCAATCCGTCGAAGCGTTCATCGCCTCGTACGCCAGCCCCTGCGCCGCCTCATGAAACACCGGATCATTCAGCAGGTTCAATGCTTGCAGCGGCGTGTTCGAACGGTCCCGCTGGCACAGCGCCACATTCGCCTTCGGCGCGTCGAAGTTCACCAGCATCGGATACGGTGTGCTCCGCTGGAAGTGAATGTACAGCCCCCGCCGGTACTTGTCCGCCCCCTGGCTCACAGGCCACGCATTGCCCCAGCGGTTCCCATACCCGAGTTCCATCACTCCATCCGGTTGTGGCGGTTTGACGCTCTTGCCGCCCACCTCGAGCGAGATCAGCCCGCTCGCCATCAACGCCGAATCCCGGATCAACTCCGCCGGCAGCCGCAGCCGCGTCTGCCGCGCAATCAGTTCATTGCTCGGGTCCCGCTCCTCCAAATCCGGCCGTGCCTTCGAACTCTGCCGGTAGGCGTTCGACAACACCATCTGCCGGATCAGCTTCTTCATGCTCCACCCGCCGTCCATAAACCTCGCCGCCAGGTAATCGAGCAACTCCGGATGCGTCGGCTTGTCCGCCCTCACTCCAAAATCATCCAGCGACTTCACGATGCCCCGCCCGAACAGTTCCGCCCACACCCAGTTCACCGTCACCCGGCTCGTCAGCGGATTCTCCCGCGATACCACCCACTTCGCCAGATCAAGCCGCGTCGGCCGCGCCCCCGCTTTCACCTCCAGCCCCGGCAGCACTTCCGGAACCTGCGGCTGCACCTCGATCCCCAGCGTCCGGTAATCCCCACGCACCCGCAGGTGCGACGGAGCCGTGCCCGCCTCCTCGTCCACCGTCATTGCCTGTGTCAACTGCGGATACTCGTCCTTCAATTTCCTCAGCTTCTCGTCCAACTCCTTGAACTTCGTCTCCGCGTAGACCTTCGGTCCCACGGCAAAGTGGTAATTCCGGATAAAGTGCTCCGTAAGGATGTCTTTCTGCCGCTGCGTCCGCTTCTCCGGCGCAATCCGCAGAATCTTCTCCCCGTCCCCGCCTTCCGTCAGCTTCAGCAGGCAGTCCCACGCCAGGTCCCAATCCGTACGAACGCCGGGATGCGCCGGCGTGTACAGCAGTTCCTTCTCCCACGCCGCCTGCTGCTCCGCCACCTTATAATCCTTCAGCAGAGCCTCCCGCTTCGCCCGGTACTCATCCTTCTTCTCCAGGTACGGCCCCAACTCCCCCGGCATCGGCGCATCGATGTCCACTTCCTCCACCTTGTCGAAGAAGGCGAACAACTGGTAGAAGTCCTTCTGCGTGATCGGGTCGTACTTGTGGTCGTGGCACTGCGCGCATCCGATGGTCAGCCCCAGCCATGTCGCGCCCAGCGTGCTCGCCCGGTCCACCGTGTTCTCGAACTTGAACTGATTGTTGTCCACGCCGCCTTCACGGTTGGTCAGCGTCATCCGCAGAAAGCCCGTCGCCACCTTATCTTCCGCCGATGCCTTCGGCAGCAGGTCCCCGGCAAGCTGCTCCACCGTGAACTTGTCAAACGGCATGTCATTGTTCAAAGCCTGGATCACCCAGTGCCGGTAGCGCCACGCATACGGCCGTGCCCAGTCCTTTTCATACCCGTCGCTATCCGCATAGCGTGCCCGGTCGAGCCACGGCCGCGCCCAGCGCTCCCCAAAATGGGGCGACGTCAACAACCGGTCCACCACATGTTCGTACGCGTCCGGGTCCGTGTCATTGAGGAATTCACTGATCTCTGCCGGCGTCGGCGGCAGTCCCGTCAAATCCAGGTGCGCTCGCCGCAGCAGCGTCAGCTTGTCCGCGTCCGGCGATGGCTTCACGCCCTCCTGCTCCAATCGCGCCAGCACGAAGGCATCAATCGGATTCTTCACCCACTTCGCGTTCTTCACTGCCGGCGGCTCTGGCGGATCAATCGGACGGAACGCCCAATGCGAGACCCGCTTCGAGGAAGCCGAAGGCCCGGCCGCCACTGTGTCCGGCCACTTCGCGCCCTCATCCACCCACTTCTTCAGCAACTCCGCCTCCGCCGCGGGCAGCCCTTTCGTGCCCGGCGGCATCGCCATCAACCCCTTCGCCCCGGTTACGCGCAGCATCAGTTTGCTCTCCGCGCTCTTCCCCGGTATGATCGCCGCGCCCGAATAGCCGCCCTTCAGCGCCGCCTGCTTCTGATCCAGACGCAAGCCGCTCATCTGCTGCGCCGGCCCGTGACACCCATAGCACTTGCTTCGCAGCAGCGGCTCCACCTGCTTGCTGAAGTCCACCTCCGTCTGCGCACACAAAGCACTGGAAAGGAAAGCGAGAAGTCCCAGAAATCGCATTTCATCGCCATTATAGACGCACTTCTTCTCGTAACGCGTCTCGTTCTGCGAGACGAATCTGTCACATATAATGAGACAATGCTGGGGGGCGTCGAATCCGTACTCCGCGCCTGCGAAATGCTGCGCGCCTTCTCTCAGGCCGGAGAGATCCTTCGCGTCCAGGATCTGGCCGACCGCACGCGCCTCCACAAAGCTACCGTCTCCCGCCTCCTGCTCACCCTCGAAGAAGCCGGATTCGTCGAACGCGTCGCCCGCCGCGGCTATCGCTCCCTTGTCCAGGTGGCCGGAAAGCGCCGCCTCCGCATCGGCTATGCCTCCCAAACCGAAACTTCCCTCTTCGCCCACGAAGTCACCGAAGGCCTCCGCCGCGCCTCCGCCGCTTGCGAAATCGATCTCGCCTTCTACGACAACCGCTACGACCCCGCCGTCACGCGCCGCAACGCCGACCGCATGATCGAAGAACGCGTCGACGTCGCCATCGACTTCCAGACCTTCCAGTCCCTCGCCCAGGTCATCTCTTCCAAGTTCGAGCAGGTCCGCATCCCGCTCATCTCCGTCGACCTCCCCGTCCCCGGAGCCATCTACTACGGCGCAAACAACTACGAGGCCGGCCGCATCGCCGGCCGCGCCCTCGCCCGCTGGGCTCGTGAGCACTGGAGCGGAGCCTTCTCCCACGTGCTCCTCATCGAACTCGCCGCCGGCGGCCCGCTCCTCGAATCCCGCATGACCGGCGCTCTCGCCGGACTCGCCGAACTCGCCTCCGTCTCCGATCCACAGGTCGTTCGTCTCGACGGAGCCAATACCTTCGAAGGAGCCTTCCGCGCCGTCAAGCGCCACCTGCGCGCGCACAAGCCGCGGCGGACCCTCATCCTTGCCATGAATGACCCGAACGCGCTCGGAGCCCTCGAGGCCTTTCATGACGCCGGTTGCAGCGACCTCTGCGCCGTTGCCGGACAGGGAGCCACACTCGATGCCCGCATCGAACTGCGCCGCCTGGCCACCCGCCTCATCGGGTCTGTCGCCTATTTCCCCGAGCGCTACGGCGAAGCTCTCATCCGCCTCGCTCTCGACATCCTCCAACATAAGCCCCTGCCCCCCGCGGTCTACACAAGGCACCGCCTCGTCACCGCCCGCAATGTGGATAAGCTCTACCCGAAAGACAAGCGCTGCGAAAGCCCGCTGCTGCTCGAATCCTCGCCGCCGGCAAGACAGAGATAAAGACCGGCGGCAATCCTCTTCGCCGTCTCCCTCCTGTGGCTACGGATGCCGGGCCTGTTTATCGGGCCGTTCGTCCTCTTCTCCTCCGAAGGAGAACCCGCCGGAGTAACTTGGTAATAGATGCGAACAGTATTCTTTGGCGGCCCCGGAGAAGGCGCCACGCCTCCCTCGGACTACGTGATCCCCGCTCCTCTCAGCCCCGAGGAGTTGCGGGTGCTCGGATGTCTCATCGAGAAGTCGTTTCTCACTCCGGATATCTACCCGCTTACCTTGAACTCACTGGTGGCCGCGTGCAACCAGAAGACCAGCCGCGAGCCCGTGGTCTCTTACGACGACGTCACCGTGGACGCCGTCCTCATCATACTGCAAGGGCGAGGTCTCACTGCCAAAATCACCGGAGCCGACCATCGCGTCCCGAAGTTCAAGGAACTGCTCGCGGAAAAGAGCGGCCTCAAGGTAAGCGAGATCGCCGTGCTCTGCGTAATGATGCTGCGCGGTCCGCAAACCGTCAACGAGTTGAAGGATCGCACCAACCGCATCCACCCCTTCGCTGATCCAGCGGAAGTGGAAGAGACCCTCGACCGCCTCATCGGGCGCGACCCGCAGCCGCTCGCCGTGCGCCTGCCGCGCATGGCGGGACAGAAGGAAGCCCGCTACATGCACCTGCTCGCCGGCCCCGTGGATGTGGAGGAATTGGCCGCTCCGCCGCCCGCCCCTGCTCGCGAAGATCGCATCGGCCGCCTCGAATCCGAAGTTGCCGTGTTGAAGGAACAACTCCGCCGCCTCGAGGAACAGTGGAACGAATTCCGTAAACAGGTCGAATGACGTGTTCCACTCTGTTCCCAATGTGTGTCTAATATAGCTTAGTGTTCCAATTTCTCTGGGGGTGCCAATGAAACGCGCACTGGGACTTTGTGTGTTTGCCGCCGTTTCCCTGTTCGGCCAATCGGCCGAAACCATTTTTTTCCGGGCAGCCATGCTGCCTTCCAATGAAATCCCGGCCATCGACATCGCCGCCAGCGGCACGGCCACCATCCGCGCGCACGTCGTGCGCGACGCCTCCGGCCAGGTTGTCTCCGGCACGGTGGACTTCATCGTGAACTACACCTTTCCAAGTGGAGTCGAGTTGACCGGCCTCCACATCCATCGCGGCGATTCCACAGTTAACGGACCGGTGGTCATCAACACCGGCATCGGCGGAGCTGGCGGCAATATCAACGACCCCGCGGGCAAGGGCGTCATCTCTCGCCCGGCGCAGGTCACTGCCGGCAGCGGCGCCGCGCTGGCCGCCTTGAAAGACATGCTCGACAACCCCGCGGGCTTCTACGTCAACATGCATACCACCGTCAATCCCGGAGGCGTCATTCGCGGCCAGTTGCAGAAGCCGGAGATCCTCACCATGATGGCCATCATGTCGCCGGCCAATGAAGTGCCCGCTATTACCGGCCAGAACGCCTCGGCCGTGGCCGCGGTCACCGCCATGCGCACCTTCGACGCGCAGGGAAACATGAACACCGGACTGGTGATGTTTGAAGCCGACTACACCTTCGACAAGCAGGTCACCATGACCGGCTTCCACATCCACTCGGGTCCCAAGGGCGTCAACGCGCCCGTGGTCATCAACACCGGTCTCGCGAACATGCCCAGCACCGAGACCGGAAAGGGTTCCCTCCTCTTCCCTGTGGAGTTGAGCATGACGAACAAGGCGCAGCTGGACGCGATGAACGGCCTGTTCCAGGACCCCTCCAATTACTACGTCAACATCCACACCACCGACTTTCCGGGCGGCGTCATACGATCCCAGTTGCGCCGCACCGATGAAAATGTCTTCTCCATGAACCTCTCGCCGGCAAATGAAGTGCCGCCCGTGGACATCCAAGCGTCGGCTCCCGCGAACTTCAAGGTAAACACCATCCGTGATCAATCCGGCGCCATCATCGCCGGCCGCGCCGTGTTCGACGTCAACTACCGTTTCCCCGGCTCAGCCACCTTCACCGGCCTCCATATCCACGATCAGGTGGCCGGCCAGAACGGCCCTGTGATCATCAACACCGGCATCAGCGGCGCCAACTCCGTGGCCACCGACACCGGCTTCGGCAACATCTACATCCCGGTGTTTGTCAGTTCCACCGCCGGACTGGCCACGTTGAACTCCCTCATGGCCAACCCGGAGAAGCATTACATGAATCTGCACACCACCGTGAACCCTGGCGGCGTCGTCCGGTCGCAGGTCCAGGCGGCATACACGAAAGCTCCGGCAATCGGCGAGGCGCTCAGTTCCGTCATCGACCAGGGACAGAGGAACGTTGCGCCGGGCGGCCTGCTTTCCATCTTCGGCATCCTGTTCGCCTACGCGGACACGGACTACTTCGCCTGGGAAGGACAGGCGCTGCCAACAGCGCTGAACGGGGTTGGTGTCACGGTGGATGGAATCAACGCGCCCCTGCTCATGGTGTCGCCCGGGCAAATCGATGTGCAGGTGCCCTACGAAGTGAGCCCCGGCATGCGCCAGGTGGTGGTGAAGAATAGCGTGGGCGAGAGCAATGCCTTCATGGTCATGGTGCAGCAGGCGGCTCCCGCCATCTGGCGGATGGGCATTGACGGCGGCCAGATCGTCAGGGTCAGCGACGTCACCTTCATCTCCCCCGATAACCCGGCGCAGGCCGGCGATACGCTGGCCGTGTTCACCACCGGAATGGGCCAGACCTCGCCTGCCCTGAAGACCGGCGCGGTTGTTCCCGAGGCCCTGTTCAACACCGCCGCGGCCACCGTTACCATCGGCGGCAGACCCGGTCTCGTGCCGCTCTCCGTTGCTTACCCGGGAGTCCCCGGAACGTACGTCGTGGCCGTGATCGTGCCGCCGGGCGTTCCTTCCGGTCCGCAACCGCTCCAGATCACCATGGCCGGTTCCCGCTCGAACACCGTCATGCTGCCAATCAAGTAATTCGCTTGCCTTCGTGCACCGTAACCGCTGAGCCCTCCGCCAGAAATGCGCTCGAGGGCTCGTTCTTCAAATAGAGCTCAAAGGAATTTCCGTAAAGGGCGGACACATCGCAATCGAGACGGGCCTGGCCGGCTTTCCACACACGCCATTGCGGGTGCTCCACCTGATACTCCAGCGTGCCGCCATCCCTTTGCGCCGTGTAGCCCCAATAATGTTCCGTGATGAACTCCTCCTCGCTTCCGCCTGCAGGCGTGTGAGGCTCGCCGGACACAGCAACCCCGAGGGAGTTCCATCGTCCCTGAAAGCGCCACGAGTACTGCGCCCGCTTCCCCGGATCGATGGCGTGCCGCATGGGCAGCGAGACATAACGCTCGTTGTAGAGTCGGTTGGCCAGCAACGCCACGAAGAATCGCGGCACGATCTCTTTCACGAAAACCACGCCGCGGCGCCACCCGCTGTCCGCACGGTAGCGCACGTAAAGCCGCAGGTTCACTTCCTCGAACCGCGTGTGGAACGGAATGACGGCTCCGCGAACGCGAGTGTCGTCGAACAGGAAACCCACAAGGGAGACGAGCGTCCGGCCTTCGAACGTATCGGGCTCCACTCCGCGCGGCACGTACGGCAGCGCCACCTCGGGCGGCGTTTCGTAATTCAGCATCACCAGGTGTGACCACGTGGCCGTGAGGAATGCGGACATCGCCTTTTTTATCTTGTCAAATCCCACCCTGTGTTAGTCTGGGAATCGGGAATTTTTCATCCATTAAGGAGGCCCCCAAGTGAGAGTCGGCGTATTTACCGCGCTGCTGGGACAGTTCACGCTGGACCAGGTAATTGACAAGATTAAGAGCATCGGCATCACGACAGTCGAGTTGGGCACGGGCAACTATCCCACCGATCCCCATTGCAAACTCTCGATGCTCGAAAGCAAATCGGCGCTCAAGGAGTTCAAACAGAAACTGGACGACAACGGCATATCAATCAGCGCACTGAGTTGTCATGGGGAACCGCTCCACCCGGATGCGGACCTGGCGAAAAAAAACCAGGAAGTCAATCGCAAGACCATTCTCCTGGCCGAGAAATTAGGCGTGCCGGTGGTGATCGATTTCTCCGGCTGCCCCGGCGACAGCGACAAGGCCAGGTATCCGAACTGGGTCACCTCTCCCTGGCCGCCGCACTATCAGGAACTGCTCAAGTGGCAGTGGGAGAAGAAGGCGATCCCCTACTGGTCAAAGCGCGCCAAGTTCGCCGAAGACCATGGCGTGAAGATCGCCATCGAGATGCACCCCGGCTTCATCGTGTACAACCCGGAGACGATGCTGAAACTCCGGGCCGCCTGCGGCCCTGCCATCGGCTGCAACTACGACCCGAGCCACATGTTCTGGCAGGCCATCGACCCCATCGCCGCCATTCGCGTGCTCGGCGACTCCATCTTCCACGTGCACGCCAAGGACACGCAAATCTACAGCGCCAACCTTCCGAAGACCGGCGTGCTCGACATGAAGCTCTACACGGACGAGAAGAACCGCGCCTGGATCTTCCGCACCTGCGGCTACGGCCACGGGGCGGAGTGGTGGAAAGAGTTCGTCAGCACGCTGCGCATGTACGGCTATGACTACGTGCTTTCCATCGAGCATGAGGACTCGCTCATGTCGCCCGATGAAGGCCTTACCAAAGCGGCGAAGTTCCTTCAGGAAGTAGTGATTCAGGATCCGACTTCGAAGCCGTGGTGGGTGGAAAATACAAGCGCCTGACACAGGCGGAAAGAGCGGCGGGAGTGGCCTCTCGCCGCGGCGGCAGGAAGGTTGGGTGAAGCGCTGATAGTTGGGAACTCCCCCCGATTCCGCCGGGGCGAACGTTAAGTTTTGTTACGTTCGGCCGCAGGCGCTAACGTGGCGCCCCGATCCGCCGTCTTAACAGGCATGAGGAGCAAAATCACATGGAACTTCCTGCGGGCGGCACTGGTTGCGCTCCTCGTGTCTATGACACTGTGGGGCGCCAAGGCGGCCACCGAAGCCCAACTGCCGCGCAAGACGTACTGCTTCATGAAGTACATGGAAGCGGCGCAGCGTGCGGACACCAACGTGAGCTTCGTCGAACAGGTGGTGTATAGCCTGTTCTATGCCACGACCGGACACAGGCCGAAGCCGACGCCCATCGGCGCGCGCCCGTCCTAGGCCCTGCGCTTGGAATACTCATTCACCAGATAGTCGCAGGCCCGAACCGTGATCGCCATCATGGTGAGGGTCGGGTTGACGCAACCAATCGATACATAACAGGCGCCGTCGGTGACGAAGAGATTCGGAACCTCGTGCGCCTGATTGTGCTTGTTGAGCACGCTGGTCTTCGGATCGTTCCCCATGCGCGCCGTGCCGACTTCGTGGATGCAGAAGCCCGGAACCGAGAACTGGCCCGTGAGGCGGACGTCCGCGGCGCCGGCGGCGCGCAGCATCTCCGCCGCCTGCTCGCGCCCGTCGTTCCACAACTTCTTTTCGTTATCGCTCCACTCGGCGCTGATCTTGAGCACCGGAATGCCCCACGCATCGACGCGGTTTCTGTCGATTTCGACACGATTTTCCTTGCGCGCCAGGCACTCGCCCCAGAGCGAGATACCCATGTTCCAATAACCGTTGCGGACTGCGTTCTTGTACGAAGCGCCGAAGCCGGCAGATCCGAAATCGAATGCCGGGCTGCTCCCGCCCTGATAGCCGTAACCCCGGATGAAGCCGTTGGTCTCCTTTTCCTTCACGTTGCGGAAGCGCGGGATGTAGATGCCATTGGGGCGGCGCGGCATGCCCGCCCACGGCTTGGCCTCGAGCATCGGCATCGTACCGGCAGCCCCGCCCTGGTAAATGTGATCCATCAGATACCGGCCAATGGCGTCGCTCGACAAGCCGATGCCGGAGTTCATCAGCAGCCGCGTGGATTCGAGCGTGGAGGCGCACAGCATCACATAGCGCGCCTGCGCCTCGCGCGGCTGGCGGGAGGTGCGGTCGATGTAGGCAACTCCGGAAGCCTTCCCCTCCTTGAGGACAATGTGGCTGGCAACGGCGTCGGTAACCAGCGTGAGCCTGCCGGTCTTCTGGGCGTCTGCAACGGTGGTGAACGGGCTGCTGAAGTAGGAAAACGTCGAGCACCCGCGTTCGCATGGCCCGCAATAGTGGCACGCCTGGCGTCCGTTCTTCGGCTTCGTGAGGATGGCGGTGCGGCCGATGGTCACGGTGCGGCCCAGCTTATCCTTGACGTGGCGGCGCAGCAATTCCTCTCCGCACGTCATCTCCATCGGCGGCTGGAAGATGCTGTCCGGCAGTTGCGGGAGCCCCTCGGGGTTGCCGCTGATGCCGACGTACTTTTCCACCTCTTCGTAGTAGGGGACCATGTCGGCGTAGCTGATGGGCCAATCATCGCCGTAGCCATCGTGGGAGGCGGCTTTGAAATCGAGGTCGCTGAAGCGGTAGCTCTGCCGTCCCCAGCTCAGGGAACGGCCGCCGAGCACGCGCATGCGGATCCAGCGGAAGGGCTTTTCCTGGGTGTAGGGGTTGCGCACATCATTGACGAACCACTTGTAGTTGTACTCGGTGCAGGCATAGCAGAGGCCTTGAATGGGGCGGTCCTCGATAATCTTCGGCGACATGCCAAGGTAAGGCATCTGCCATGGCATCTTGTGCTCCGTGAAATCAGCAGGAGTGATCTTCGGACCCGCTTCGAGCAGCGCGACGCGCATCCCGGACTCGGTGAGTTTCTTGGCGGCCCATCCCCCGGTGGCTCCGGACCCCACCACAATGGCATCAAATACCTCTCGACGAGGAGCGACTTGGAACATTACTCACAAGTATGTCACGGCATTCGAACCCACGCCTGCATTCATCCGCGGCGCGCGCCGGTCTGCATGCCCGCCGCGCGCCGCGTGCCTGGCGCGGTTCCTACCAGTAGACCTTCAGCGCCACCTGCATCTGGCGCGGATTGTTCACCTGGCCGTTGACCACACCAAAGGCCGTCGAGTTCAGATTCGTGTTTCCCGTGTTGAACACAGTCCGGTTGAACATGTTGAACATCTCCCAACGAAAATCCGCGTGGAAAGACTCCGTGATGGGGAACGTCTTCGCCATGCTGATGTTCTCGTTGAACTCCGGGAATGCACGCAGCTTCGGATTGTAGTGCGTCGAGTTGCCGAACTGATCAATAGGCTGAGACGGGAACGTTGCTCGATCCATAAAACGGTCCACTGCCGGATCGAACTTATCACCTTTTACCGGCGCGCGCCACTTATCATACGTAGTAATCACCGGGCGGGTGAAGGAATTGAAAATGGGAAACGGATTGTTGCGCGCCAGCGAAATGGGGAACCCGCTCCCGCAGGTGAGGATGCCACCGGCGCGCCAGCCGCCCAGGATTCCATTCACCAGGCCGCCGCGATTCAGAAACTGCTTCCCCTTCCCGAACGGCAGTTCATAGATGGTGGACATCTTCAGGGAGTGCGTCTGGTCGAACTGCCCGATCGATTTTTCCAGCCTGCGGTTGTACTGGTCCTGCGATCCGGAGCCGCTCACGTCATAGTTGTCCGCATCGGTCAGGATCTTCGAGAAGGTGTAGTTCCACTGAAACGTGAGCCCGGCGGAATAGCGCCGCTCCGCTTTGATCACCAGCGCGTGATAGGTGGAATGGCCGCTCTTGTCCCCGCCCTGGCTGCCGGTCACCACGCTCTGGTATTGCGGATAGGGCCGCAGCGCCTGAGCCACAGTCCGAACGGTCTGAACTGACTTGTCCGTGAAATTCGGATAAGGCGGTGTGATGCCCGCCGCCCTCGCCGGCGCCGAACTGATATCGCTGCGCAACAGGTTGATCGCCTGGGTGGCTCCAAACCGGTTAATGAAATCGTTCAGATAAACTGTCGGCATCTGGTTGAGATTCACCAGCCCCGCCTGCAAATGGGACCCTATCAGGGCGTTGTAGTTCACCTCGAGCACGGTATTCGTCGAAAGCTGCCGCTGGATGGATGCCGTCCAGAACAGGTTCTCCGGAGCACGCGCCGCGTCGCTCAACTGCCAGAAGTCCACATTCAGGTTGTTCTGAAACGCGGGATCGATCTGCGGCGGGAGTTTGTAGGGCGGCAGGCCGTTGTCCCAGTTGTAGAGGCTCGTCACTCCCTGGTCGCCGGAGTTGAATGCGTACTGCCCGATGAAACCGGCGAAGTGCCCGCTGCCGCTCACCACCGTCACTTTGCTGAAGGAGCGTCCGAAGCCGGCGCGAAAGACCGTCTTGTCATTCACCGAGTAGGCAAGCCCGGCGCGCGGCCCAAGCGCTCCATACCAGCCGGGAACCAGGCTGCGGGTGTTCTCGCGACCCGGCCCGAATCCCGCAAACCGCAGCGCTCCAGGGTAGTTGTTTACCGCCGGATTAGGCCGGTCCGGCGTGAAGTCCGAGTATTGATCCGATCCTTCCACCGGCGGGAGCGTGAATTCATAACGGAGGCCGAGGTTGACAGTGAGCCTGCGGTTGACGCGCCAGTCATCCTGAAGATAGAAGCCGTGGTAGCGGTACATCTGCGCCACGAAGCGGTCCGTCTCCGTTCGCCCGCTGAAGGCTTCCCCCAGCAGGAATGATGCGAACGAGGAGCCGCTGTTAAAACTGGTTGCTCCCGGAACGGATGTGCTCAAAAAGCTGAACCCGGCGCGGCCCGAGATATCCTGCTGCCCGAAGCCGTTGGCCCGTTGGCTCTGGAACGCATACCCCATCTTGAGCGTGTGCGTGCCGCGTATGTAGCTCAGGTCTTCCTTGATGGACCACAGCGGCTGTTCCGTGCCGTTGTCCGCCACGCCGCCCCAACCGTTGAATTCGGTGAAGGTGACTCCGGGAAAGTTCACGTTGCAATCTACTGAATTCTTAAAGCACAACCCTTTCCCCTTCCAGCCGCCGCCCACGTTTGGAGAGAACGAATCCTTCGAAAAGAGGTTGCCCCCGATGGCAAAGTGGTTCAGCATGCGGGGTGAAATCGTCCAGTCGTAGGTGAGGCGGTGCGACTCGGTTTCATAGAGCTGCGCCTGCCCGTCCCACAGCGGCAGCGGCAATCCCGGAGGTCCGCCGGCGCCCACTTCCTGGCGGTAGGACGTGCCGTTGTAGAAATAGCCGAGCTTGTGATTGGAATTGATGGCGTGATCAAAGCGCAGGCTCCCTTTGTCCTGCGGGTTCTGCAGTGTTCCCGAGGTCGTGATGAAGTTATCCCGTACGTAACCGATCGATCCCGGCACGCCGCCGCGGTTCGGCTTCACCGCTTGGCCGTAGGGGATTAGCGCTTTACTGAACGTGCTGAAACGGGAAGCCGGGATCATGTTGCCGGCAAACGGTGCGCGAATCATACCGCTGCCGTTCGGATTCAGGCGTGTCGTCGCGGGATCGTAGATGAGCAGAAGATTGTTCTTCGCGTCCACCCAATTCGTGAAGTCTCCGTTGTACATCTCCGGAGCCGGCACCGTGCGGATGATATCGTTCGCCCCGACGCGGTTACGGAACCCTTCATACGCCAAAAAGAAGAACGTCCGGTCGCGCCCGTTATAGATCTTCGGAATCCGTACCGGACCGCCGAATGACGCGCCGAAATCGTTCTGTTTGTAAACAGACCGTGACTTGGCGAAGAACCCGCGCGCATCCAACTTCTCATTTCTTAGAAAATCGTATGCCGATCCGTGAAACTCGTTCGTGCCCGATTTGGACGAGAACGTCATCACGCCCCCGCCGGCCTGTCCGTATTCGGCCTTGAAGCCGTTGGTGTCCACCGAGAATTCCGTGATGGCTTCGAGTGACGGCGTCGTGTAGGCGATTTCCACCGCGTCCGCCGCGCGGTTCGTGGTGACGGAAACACCGTCGAGGGTGGCATCCCACGCCTTGGCCTGCCCGCCGCCTAATGCGATTCTGCCTCCGCTGCTGCGCGCCTCCGGCGTGATTCGCACCAGGTCGAAGGGACTTCGCAGGGCGCCGCCGACCACCAGCGGCAGTTCGTCCACCAGTTTGTTCTGGACCGCGGTGCTGACTTTCGCGTTCTCTGTCTGCACCTGCGCCACGCTGGCATTCACTTCAACCGTTTCCGTAACTCCTCCGATCTCGAGGCTGGTGTCTACGCGGAGTGTGGACGCCGCGGTGAGCGTGAGGCCTTCCCGCCGGAATCGTTTGAAGCCCGGCGCGGCCGCTTCCAGACGGTATTGGCCGGGAACGAGGTTTGGAACGTTATAGCCGCCCGTGGCCGTGGTCACCACGGTGGTCGCTTGATTGGTGGATATGTTTGTCACGATGACAGTAGCGCCGGCGATGCTTGCCCGCGTTGTGTCCGTGATGGCGCCCGTGATGTTGCCGCGTTCCGTTTGCCCGTAGAGGGAAACAACAGCGGCAGTCAATGCGAGGATTGACTTGCGTGACATATCTTATGGATCTCCTGACCGGGATTTGAAAAACTTGTCACGCAGTATATCAACGAATAATCAAGTAAACGGGTTACTAAATTATCGTTAATCGAACTTTCGCCGCCCACCCCTGCCGGTGCGCCGTCGTTCCCAATCTACCAGTACACTTTCAGGGCCACCTGCATCTGCCGCGGGCTGTTCACTTGTCCGTTCACCACTCCAAAAGCTGTCGAATTGAGGTTTGCGTTGCCGGTATTGAATACCGTGCGATTGAACATGTTGAACATCTCCCAGCGGAAGTCCGCCCGGAAGGACTCTTTGATGGGGAAGGTCTTCCCCATGCTGATATTCTCATTGAAATCGGGAAAGGCTCTTACTTTCGGGTTGTAGCGCGTTGCGTTTCCAAACCGATCGGTCGGCTGCGCGGGGAACGCCGCGAGGTTCAGGAACCTGTCCACCGCGGGATCGAACTTGTCCCCCTGAAGCGGCGCGCGCCAGTTGTCATAGCTGGTTACCACGGGTCTGGTGAACGAGTTGAAAATCGGAAACGGATTGTTCCGCGAGAGGGCGATCGGGAAGCCGCTCGCATAGGCGAAGATGCCGCCCAGCCGCCACCCGCCAAGCACCGCGTTCACCAGTCCTCCGCGGTTCAGGAACTGCTTTCCCTTGCCGAAAGGCAATTCGTAAATCGTGGATAGCTTCAGCGAATGCGTTTGATCAAACTGGCCGATCGACTTCTCCAGGCGCCGGTTGTACTGATCCTGTGAGCCGGATCCGCTGACGTCGTAGTTGTCCGAATCCGTAAGAATTTTCGAAAGCGTGTAGTTCCACTGGAATGTCAGTCCCGACGAATAGCGCCGTTCGGCCTTGATCACCAGGGCGTGATAGGTGGAATGCCCGCTTTTGTCCCCGCCTTGCGAACCCGTCACGACGTTCTGGTACTGCGGATACGGCCGCAATGCCTGCGCCACCGTGCGCACCAGTTGCACTTTCGGATCCGTGAAGTTTGCATAGGGAATCGGAATTCCGGCCGATCTTGCCGCCGCCGAATTGATATCTCCGCGCAGCAGATTCAGGGCCTGCGTTGCTCCGAAGCGGGTGATGAAATCGTTCAGATACGCCGTCGGCATTTGGTTGATGTTCACCAGCCCGGTTTGCAGATGCGAGCCGGTGGTGGCGTTATAGCCCACTTCGAGAACCGTGTTCGACGAGAGTTGCCGCTGAATGGAAGCCGTCCAGAACAGGTTTTCCGGAGCCCGCGCCGCATCTCTGAGTTGCCAGTGATCCACATCCAGGTTGTTCTGGAACGAGGGATCGATCTGCGGCGGCAGTTTATACGGCGGAAGGCCGTTGTCCACGTTAAACAGCGTCGTGATGCCCTGGTCGCCCGAGTTGAATGCATACTGCCCGATGAAGCCGGCAAAATGCCCGCTGCCGCTGACCACCGTCACCTTGCTGAACGAGCGTCCGAAGCCGGCGCGGAAGACTGTCTTGTCATTCACCGTGTACGCCAGTCCCGCGCGTGGACCGATTGCTCCGTACCACCCGGGCACCAGGCTGCGAGTGTTCTCCCGCCCCGGTCCGAATCCGGCAAACCGCAGCGCCCCGGGATAGTTGTTCACCGCCGGGTTCGGACGGTCCGGCGTGAAATCCGAATACTGGTCGCTGCCTTCCACCGGCGGCAGCGTAAACTCGTAGCGCAGTCCCAGGTTGAGAATCAGCTTGCGGTTCACCCGCCAATCGTCCTGGAAGTAGAAGCCGTGATAGCGGTACAGTTGCGCCACGAAACGGTCCGTCTCCGTGCGTCCGCTGATGGCGTCCCCCAGCAGGAAAGAAGCGAATGAAGATCCGCTATTGAAGCTGGTGGCGCCCGGCACGGACGTGCTCAGGAAGCTGAATCCGGCGCGCCCGGCGATATCCTGCTGCCCGAATCCATTGGCGCGCTGGCTTTGGAACGAGTAGCCCATCTTGAAGGTGTGGGTGCCGTGAATGTAGCTCAGGTCCTCCTTGATCGACCACAGCGGCTGTTCGGTGCCGTTGTCCGCTGTGGCGCCCCAGCCGCTGAATTCGGTGAACGTAATTCCCGGAAAGTTTACATTGCAGTCCACGGCATTCTTGAGGCAGATTCCCTTCGCCTTCCAACCCCCGCCGACGGCCGGAGAGAACGAGTCCTTCGAGAACAGGTTGCCGCCGATTGCAAGATGGTTCAGCATCCGCGGGGAGATTGTCCAGTCGTAAGTGAGTCGGTGCGATTCGGTTTCATACAACTGCGCCTGCCCGTCCCACAGCGGAACCGGCAATCCGGGAGGTCCGCCCGCGCCTACTTCCTGGCGATAGGACGTCCCGTTGTAGAAGTAGCCCAGCTTGTGATTGGTGCTGATGGCATGGTCAAACCTCAGGCTGCCCTTGTCCTGAGGATTCAGGAGCGTCCCGGAAGTGGTGATGAAGTTGTCCCGCACATATCCGATGGTGCCGGGCACGCCTCCTCTGTTCGGCTTCACCGTCTGGCCATACGGCAGCACGGACTTGGTGAAAGCGGCAAATCGGGACGTGGGGATCTGATTTCCCCCGAACGGCGTGCGCACGAATCCGCTGCCGCTCGGGTTCGCGCGGGTCGTCGCCGGATCATAGATCTGGAGAAGGTTGTTGCGGCTGTCCACCCAGTTGCTGAAATCGCCGTTGTACATTTCCGGCGTGGGCACGCTCCTGATGGTGTCATTGGCGCCCACACGGTTGCGGAAGCCCTCGTATGCGACGAAAAAGAACGTACGGTTGCGGCCGTCATACAGCTTCGGAATCCGCACGGGACCGCCAAAGGATGCTCCGAAATCGTTCTGCTTGTACACGGACCGCGACTTGGCAAAGAATCCGCGTGCGTCCAGCTTTTCATTCCTCAGGAAATCATAGGCCGATCCGTGCCACTCGTTGGTGCCGGACTTCGAGGAAAACGTCATCACGCCGCCGCCGGCCTGTCCATACTCGGCTTTGAAGCCGTTGGTGTCCACCGCGAACTCGGTAATCGCTTCGAGGGACGGCGTCGTGTAGGCAATCTCCGCGGCGTCGGCGGCGCGGTTGGTGGTGACGGAAACGCCATCGAGCGTCGCCTCCCACGCCTTTGCCTGGCCGCCCCCCAAGGCAATCCGCGCGCCGCTGGCCCGAGCCTCTGATGTAATCCGCACAAGATCGAACGGACTGCGCAAGGCTCCGCCCACCACCAGCGGCAATTCATCCACCAGCTTGTTCTGCACCGCCGTCGTGACCCTGGCGTTCTCGGTCTGCACCTGCGCCACCGTAGCGTTGACTTCCACGGTCTCACTGATCTGGCCCACTTCGAGCGTCGCATCCACACGCAATGTGGCAGCCGCGGTCAGAATCAATCCTTCCCGCCGCACGTGTTTGAACCCCTGAAGAGACACTTCCAGCCGGTAGGGACCCGGAGGCAGGTTCGGCACGTTGTAAGCGCCGGTATCAGTGGTAAGTACGGACGTGCTCTGGTTGGTCGCGGTGTTTGTCACCACAACGGAAGCGCCGGCCACCGCGGCTTGCGTTGTGTCCGTGACCGTGCCGGTGATGTTTCCGCGCTCGGTCTGCGCGTGCAGGAAAACCGCCGTAAAGGCGAACAGGACAACAGATCTGATCCTCATAAACTCCACACCTCTGAACTTGGGGTGGAGCAAGTATATCAATTGTTGTCGATAACCGTCTTCCGAGTTGGTGAGAACTGTTACGCGAGGGCGGTCTTCACTTCGCGGCGTAGTAGCCGTCGCGGGTCTGCACGAGCAGGCCTTTGCGGTTCACGGCAAGAGTGATCTTCCGGTATCCTCCACTCCTGGTCTGGTCGGAGACGTATCCCAGGCTGTATTGGTGCCGCAGTTCCTCCTCAATCTGGCTGAACACTTTTTCGATGGGCTCGAAGTCCGACACCTCGAAGAATCCGCCTCCGGTTTCTTTGGAAAGCCGCTGGAGCGCTCGGCCTCCTTCCGTATCGCGCGGCAACCGCTGGAGCCAGCGCCTGCGCCGGTCGAATGGCTCGGGAACCTCTCCACCGTTCGCGATGGTGTCGTAAAAGAAAATGGAATAGATCAGCGTATCCGCGCGCTGCGCCGCCTCGATCGCCTCATTCAGGCTGACCATGCTTCCCGCATCCACGCCGTCCGTCATCAGGACCAGAGCCTTTCGTCCCGCTTGCTTCCTGGTCACTTCATTTGAAGCCATCACGATCGCGTCATAAAGCGCCGTGCCAATCCCGGGTCCTCCACGGCGGCGCGGCGTATCCGGCCCGATGGGAGGGACATGGGGAGGCGGCCCCGGCGGAGGAATCGCCACCTGCACCAGCGCGGCCTCCAGAGCGGAACGGGATGGTGTCAGATCCTGAAGCAACTCCGGCGTCATTTCGAACCGCATCACAAAAGCCCGGTCATTGTCTTCCCGCAACACCTGGCGCAGAAAGCGGATGCTCGCGATCAACTCGGCCTTCAGCACGCGCCGCTGGCTGCGGCTGGTATCCACCAGCAGCCCTATCGTCAGCGGCAGGTCCGACTCCTGCGCAAAATAGCGGATGGATTGCGGCCGCCCGTCTTCCTTCAGCAGGAAGTCATCCTTCTTCAAGTCCCGGATAATCTCTCCCCGCTTGTTGCGTACCGATGCGAGCAGGTTCACCACGCGCACCTCCGTGGAGAACGTGGTGGGCTCCTGCGCCGCTGCCAGCGCCGCCAGCGACAGCAGCAGTTCGCGCCGCGTGTATATATTTTCCTTCACCATGTTCACCGATGCGCCAGGCGGCTGGAGGGTTACTCCCCAACATCCATGTTACGATTTGCCGGCTGTTGCGCCGCGATCTAGTTCCCTTCCCGCACGAAGAACGCCTGCTTGTCCATCTCCGGCGGCACGGCGACATCAAAGAATCCGATCATCATCTCTTCCCAACTTTGCTCGCCCCAATGCACTTCGACACGCGGATCCGGGTTGCGCGGATTGTTGGCCGAGTTGTCGAAGATTCCGGTAACCAGCAGCCGCGTTCCGGCAGGCAGCAGGCGCGGCGTTTTCAGCCTGTAGGAAAGCTGCCAGTGAAAGTCGTAGCGGTTCACCTTCAGCAGCGTCTCGATGCGTCCGCGCGGATGCACGATCTGGTATTCGAAGCCGCTTCCGCGCAGGTGCATGTGCGGCAGCATGCTCAACAGCAGCGCTTCCCGCGGCAAAGTCCCCCAGCGCGAGAGACGGCATTCGCGGTCGCCCGGAGGGATCACGATATCGTCCACGCCCAACTGTAGCGTGAGGACGCGCTTTGTGACGGGCTCTTTCGCAAATACCAGGCCAATGCGCGTCTGGTCGGAAGCGGCAGTCTTCTTTGCTGTGTAGTGCAATTGCAGAATCAGGTCCGCGCCCGCGGGAACCCGCTTCGCCATTCCATCCGGCCAGGAGGAGACCGGCGATCCTGGAGTGTAGACGCCCAGAATATCCGCCTTCGTCTCACGCGCTTCGCGCAGCGCCTGTGTGTTGGAAGCCGGCGGCGCGTACATCACGCCCGCGGGCACGCCGCGCAGCCACTTCGATCCCGCATCGCGCACGTAGAGCACGGCGTGATGCACCACCCCGGCATCGCCCGGGCGGATCTCCACCAGCCGCACCCACCGGTCTGTCTGGAAATGGGTGGGCAGAATGAGGTACTGGTATTCAATGACAGCATCTGCCGGGATGGGAAAGGCGCGCGGCATGCCGATCACCAGGTCGGGCTTCTGGGCGGTCCAACCGGAAGGCCAATGCCGTTGGGCTGGCGCGTCCTTGGGATCGCCTTCCCTCGAGCCTTCTGCCACCCAGCGCTCCACCTTTGCCACATCCTCCGGCGGAAGGGAAGGATCGTTGGCGAATTCGCCGAAGCGGGGGTCGGCAAACCACGGCGGCATTTTCCGCAGCCGCACGGCCTCGCGGATCGCCTTCGCCCACGGCCTGGCTTGCCGGTAAGTGAGAAGCGGCATCGGCCCGATCTCGCCTGAGCGGTGGCATGCCTGGCAATGCTTCTGAAGCACGGGCAGGATGTCTTTGGAAAAGGTTACTTCGGCATGACAGGAACGCGCCAGCAGGAGCAGCAGCCAGACAACCACGATGCTTCTACTATTGCATGCGGGAACCGGGCGGATGTATTCTGAGAGCGTGAAGAGATATTCCGCCATCATTAGCTCTGCGCTTGCGGCTCTTCTCTTCCTTCTCTGCGGTGTGTGCGCGGCCAACTGCGCAACCGTCACGGCAACACCCAAGCACGATTGCTGCCCGTCCTCGAAGAAGACGACGGACACGGCTCCGAAAGAGTGCCCCTCGCTCGCCGTGAGCAAACTTGCCGTAGCCGTGGACCTCCACACAATATCCGCGGCGTTGCCCGCTGCGCCCATTGCGCAAATGCCTGCGCCCGGGGTGAATGCGGAAGCGCGGCTTACGAACGTATCGCACCCGCCGCCGGGTTTTCCGAACTCCCTCTCCGTCCTCCGCATCTGATCCTCCAGCCTCAGCTCTAGCCCTGCCAGCGTTTGCGATTCCTCTGGAGGTTTCTTATGCCTTTATTTGCTGTACTGCTGTGTCTTATTCCGTCCGCCAGCGCCGCCGGCCCGATTCTGCAAGCGCTCATCGACGAGGCGCTTCGCAATAACCCCGAAGTCGCGGCTGCCGGGAAGGCCTATCAGGCCGCCACGCGCCGCGGCCGGCAGGTGAGCGCGCTCCCCGAGACGATGTTTTCCGCTGGCTATGCGAGTAGCGGAAGGCCGTGGCCGGGAGCGGGCCTCGGCGTGGATCCCACCTCGAACATCGGGTTCATGGTCACGCAGGAATTTCCTTTTCCCGGCAAGCGCGAACTGCGCGGAAAGATCGCCGATACGGAGGCGCAGGCGGAATACCAGGACTACCGCGCGGCGCAGCTCGCGGTCGTCTCGCGCCTCAAGCAGGCCTATTACCGCCTCGGTTACACCTACGCCGCGATGGACGTCCTGAATAAAAACAAAGATCTGCTGACACGTTTTTTGCGCATCACCGAAGTTCGTTATTCGGTGGGCAGCGCCAGCCAGCAGGACGTCTTCAAGGCCCAGACCCAACTGGCCATTCTCGAGACGCGGCTGGTGCAGTTGAACCGGGATCAGCAGGCGCGGCAGGCGGAGATTCTCAGCCTCCTCAACCGTCCGCCCGCGAGCGCGCCGGTTGGCCGTGTGGCGCTGCCGAAGCCGCCAAAACTCGCCAGGACTCTTGACGATCTCTACGCCATGGCGAACGGACACGCGCCCATGATCCAGCGCGAGCAGCGCATCGTCCTTCGCAACCAGCTCGCCACCAACCTCGCCCGAAAGGATTTCTACCCCGATTACTCCGTCTCCGGCGGCTACTTCAATATGGGCGGCATGCCGGACATGTATCAGCTCCGCGTCGACTTCAAGCTCCCCACTTCCTTCTTCCGCAAACAGCGCGCCGCGGTGGAAGAGCAGGCGGCGCTGGTGAGCCAGGCGCGCCGGGCGCTCGAGGCAACCGCGCAAAGCCTTGCCTTCCGCCTCAAGGACGACTATCTCATGTATGAGACCTCGCAGCGCCTGATGGACCTTTACGAAAAAACCGTCGTCCCGCAGTCGAGCCTTGCGCTCGAATCGTCGCTGGCCAGCTACAGCAACGGCTCCGTCGATTTCCTCTCCGTCCTCACCAACTACCTCACGATGGTCGACTTCGAGATGAACTACTACGAAGAGTTGCTCAACGTGAACCTCGCGCTGGCTCGCCTGGAAGAGATGGCGGGGACCATATCCTTCGAACAGGAGGCCTCGAAATGAAGTTCCTCAAGTTCCTCGGCCTTCTCGTTCTGCTTGCCGCCGGCTTCGTGGGCGGGGTCATCTGGCGCAGCACCGCCGGACGCCCGCAGGCAGCGGCCAAATCCGAAGAGCGCAAGCCGCTGTATTGGGTGGACCCCATGCATCCCGCTTATAAATCCGATAAGCCCGGCATCGCTCCCGATTGCGGCATGCAGCTTGTTCCGGTCTATGAAGAGCCCGCCGGACACAAGCACGAGGAAATGGCGCCCATGCCGGAAGGCACAATCCGGATCCCGCCGGAAAAGCAGCAGTTGATCAACGTGCAGTTCGGCGTTGTCGAACTCGCCTCCGCGGCGGAGACGATCCGTGCCGTGGGCAGGGCGGCCGTGGATGAAACGCGCATCCACCACGTCCACACGCGCGTGGATGGATACGTCGAGAAGGTCTACGCCGATTTCACGGGAAAGTTCGTGAAGCGCGGCGACCCGCTGCTCACCATCTACAGTCCCGAAATGCTCGCCACGCAGCAGGAGCTTCTGCTGGCCATCAAGGGCCGCGATCAGCTTCACTCGAGCACGCTCGATACCGTCCCGGCGCAGATGGCCAGTCTGATCGAGGCTTCCAAACAGCGCCTGGCGCGATGGGAGCTTTCCGCCGGACAGATCGAGGAGGTGATTCGCACCGGAGCACCCATCCGCAGCTACACGCTGTTTGCCAGCGACGACGGCTACATCACCACTCGCAATGCGTTTCCGCACCAACAGGTGACGCCCGCGATGGATCTTTACACCGTCGTCGATCTCAGCCGTGTATGGATCATCGCCGATATCTTCGAGGCGGACGCGGCGGCGATTCGCATGGGCGCGCCGGCTCTCATCACCGCGGCGTATGACCGCGCCCTCTCGCTGCGCGGCACGGTGAGCTACATCCAGCCCGAGTTCGACGCGCAGTCCCGCACGCTGAAGGTTCGCATCGAAGTCCCCAACCCCGAGCTGCGGTTGAAACCCGGCATGTTTGTGGATGTCGATTTCCGGCTGGCCACCACGCCGCGGCTCGTCGTGCCCGAGGATGCCGT
Source organism: Bryobacterales bacterium (assembly GCA_020847975.1). Lineage (GTDB taxonomy): Bacteria > Acidobacteriota > Terriglobia > Bryobacterales > Bryobacteraceae > CADEFT01. The sequence goes on from JADLBD010000275.1 coordinate 27,838, forward strand.
TCTCGATACCGGGGAACGCAAGACGGTCTTCGTGGATCACGGCGAGGGAAACCTCGAGCCGCGCGAAGTGGAAACCGGCGAACACATCGACGGCCGCGTCGCCATTCTCAAAGGACTCAAGCAGGGCGAGCGCATCGTCACCAGCGGCGTCTTCCTCATCGATTCCGAGAGCCGGCTGAGAACAGGCCACAGCCATGATTGACCGCATCATCGAATTTGCAGGAGCCAACAAATTCCTCGTCCTGCTGCTCACAGCGGCAGCCGCGGTGGGCGGCTACTGGTCAATGATGAATGTGCCTCTCGACGCCATTCCCGATTTGAGCGATACGCAGGTGATCATCTACTCGCGCTGGGACCGCAGCCCGGACATCGTCGAGGACCAGGTGACTTACCCGGTGGTCACCGCCATGCTCGGCGCGCCGCGGGTCAAGGACGTGCGCGGCTTTTCTGACTTCGGCTATTCCTACGTCTACGTCATCTTCGATGAGGGCACAGACATCTATTGGGCCCGTTCGCGCACTCTCGAATATCTGTCCGCTGTTCTGCCGCGGCTCCCCCAGGGAGTGAAGACCGAACTCGGCCCGGATGCCACCGGACTCGGCTGGGTCTTCCAATACGCGCTGGTCGACAGCAGCGGAAAGCACAGCCTCGCGGATCTGCGGTCGCTCCAGGATTGGTATCTCCGCTATCACCTCAAGTCGGTCCCCGGAGTGGCCGAGGTGGCTCCGCTCAGCGGCTTCGTGCGCCAGTATCAGATCAAGCTCGATCCGGTCCGGCTGCAAGCCTACCGCATTCCGATCGGCAAGGTGCTCGATGCCGTCCGCGCCGGCAACAATGACGTCGGGGGCCGGTTGCTCGAATTCAGCGGGGCGGAGTACATGGTGCGCGGACGCGGCTACGCGCGCTCGACGCGGGACCTCGAAAAAATCGTCCTTGCCACGTCGGCTTCCTCCGTGCCGGTCCGCGTGAAGGACGTAGGGGAAGTGACGCTCGGCCCGGACATCCGCCGCGGCGTCGCCGACCTCGATGGCAAAGGCGATGTGGCCGCCGGTATTGTGGTGATGCGCGAGGGGGAGAACGCTCTGCGCGTCATTGACCGGGTGAAGCAGAAGATTCGCGATATCTCGCCCGGCCTTCCATCGGGCGTGCGGATCGAGACCGTCTACGATCGCTCCAGCCTGATACTGCGCTCGATTGACAACCTCAAGAGCACGCTCATCGAAGAACTCGTCATTGTTTCGCTTGTCATTCTCGTCTTCCTGTGGCACATCCCGAGCGCTCTCATTCCCATCATCACCATCCCGGTGGCGGTGCTCATCTCGTTCATTCCCATGCGGGCGATGGGCATCACGTCGAACATCATGTCGCTTGGGGGCATCGCTATCGCCATTGGGGCCATGGTGGACGCCGCCATCGTTGTCGTCGAGCAGACGCACAAGAAACTGGAGGAATGGGAGCGCACCGGACGGCGGAAGGACTACCACCGCGTGGTAATCGACGCCGTGAAGGAAGTAGGCGGGCCGAGCTTTTTCGCGCTGCTCGTGATCGCCGTTTCCTTCCTTCCGGTGCTCTCGCTCGAAGCGCAGGAAGGGCGGCTCTTCAAGCCGCTCGCCTACACCAAGAACTTCACCATGATCGTGGCGGCTATCCTGGCCATCACGCTTGACCCCGCGCTGCGCCTGCTGTTCACGCACATGAAGAACTTCGAGTTCCGGCCGCGGTGGCTTAGCCGGGCGGCGAACGCGGTGCTGGTGGGCGCCATTCATTCGGAAGAGACGCACCCCATCAGCAAGCTGCTCATCCATGTCTACGAGCCCGTCTGCGCCTTCGCCTTGCGCTGGAAGTACGTGGTGATCCTCACCGCGGTCGCGCTGGTGGCGGCAACATTTCCCGTCTATCAACGGCTCGGCTCGGAGTTCATGCCTCCGCTCGACGAAGGCTCTCTCATGTACATGCCGTCCACACTGCCCGGCATCTCCATCGGCGAAGCTGAACGGCTGTTGCAGGTGCAGGACCGTATTCTCATGAGCTTTCCGGAAGTCGAGCGAGTGTTCGGCAAAGCAGGAAGGGCGGAAACTTCCACCGATCCGGCGCCGCTCTCGATGGCGGAGACCACAATCCTATTGAAGCCGAAGAGCGAGTGGCGCAAGGTCCCCACCTGGTATTCCGACTGGGCTCCCGAGTGGGCGCAGCGCGTCTTCCGGCGCTTCACTCCCGATCACATCTCGACGGACCAGCTCATCGATCAGATGAACGCGAAGCTGAGTTTCCCCGGCGTCAGCAACGCCTGGACCATGCCCATCAAGAACCGGATCGACATGCTCACCACGGGTATCCGCACGCCGGTGGGCATCAAGATCTACGGCGCCGATATCCATCTCATCGAGAGCCTCGGCACGCAGATTGAGCGGATCCTGCAAGACGTTCCCGGGACGCGCAGCGTGTTCTCCGAGCGCACCGGAGGCGGCTACTTTCTCGATTTCGACTGGAAGCGCGACAACCTCGCCCGCTACGGATTGAGCATCGACGATGCGCAGATGGTGGTGATGTCGGCTATCGGCGGGGACAACATCACCACCACCATCGAAGGCCGGGAACGCTACCCGGTGAGCGTGCGTTATTTTCGCGACTACCGCAGCAACCTCAATGAACTGAGCCGCGTGCTGGTGCCCGTGATGGACGGGCGCATGCAGATCCCCATTTCGCAACTGGCCGATATCCGCCTGCGCAGCGGCCCCGCCATGCTGCGCGACGAGAACGGCATGCTGAACGGCTACGTCTATGTGGATGTCGCCGGGCGGGACATCGGCGGGTACGTGAACGAGGCGAAGGAACTGGTGCGGCGGAAGCTGAGCATGCCCGCCGGATACTCGCTGGTGTGGAGCGGGCAGTACGAGGCGATGCAACGCGTACAGGAGAAGCTGAAGGTTGTGGTGCCGCTGACGCTGTTCCTGATTGTGCTGCTGCTGTATCTCAACACCAAATCCGGCGTGAAGACCGCCATCATCCTGCTGGCGGTTCCCTTCTCCGCCGTGGGAGCCGTCTGGCTGCTGCACCTGCTCGATTACAACATGAGCATCGGCGTTTGGGTGGGCCTCATCGCGCTGCTCGGCGTGGATGCCGAAACCGGGGTTTTCATGCTGCTCTACCTGGACCTGGCCTACGATGCGGCGAAGCAGGAAGGACGTTTGAACAGCCTGCGTGATTTGCAGGAATGTATTCTTCACGGAGCGGTGAAACGCATCCGGCCGAAGTTCATGACCGTGGCCACGATGTTTTTCGGCCTGGCGCCCATCATGTGGTCGGACGGCGCCGGGGCCGACGTGATGAAACGCATCGCCGCTCCAATGATCGGCGGCATCTTCACCTCCTTTATTCTCGAACTGATTGTTTATCCCGCTGTGTATGAGGTATGGAAATGGCACTTCGAATTGAAGCGCGCACTGGCGCGTGGCTGATGGCGCTGCTCGCGGTTGTTCCGGCCGCGGGGCAGCAGGGTTACACCTATCAGGTGAGGCATGAGCACTGGCGCAAGTTCTGTACCGGCACGCTCACCATCACCGCCGAAGGGGTCACGTACGCCGAAGCGCCCGGCAAGAAGAAGAAGGACCTGCATCACTTCGCCTGGAAATATCCTGACATTCAGCAACTGTCGCTCGAACCGGGGCGCCTGACAGTGCTCACCTACGAGGATGTACGGCTCAAATTCGGCGCGGACCGGGAATTTCGCTTCGCCCTTGGGAAAGGCCAGTCGTTCGAGCAAGCGTACCCCTTGTTGAGCAAACTCGACCAGCGTTTTGTCGCGGAGATCCCGCTGCCGGTAGAGAATCCGCAATGGAGCATACCGGTGAAACATCTTTACCGGCTGGGCGGTTCGCAGGGTGAACTGCTGGTGGGCGCGGACCGCATTGTGTACCGCGCGGCCAAGCCGCACGAATCGCGAACGTGGCGGTTCGAGGATATCGAAAGCATCTCGACAGGCGGCCCGTTCTCGCTGACTCTCACCACCTTCGAACGGTCGCGCGCCCATTACGGGAGCCGGAAGGATTTCCACTTCCAACTCAAGGAGGCAATGCCGGAAGCCCGCTTCCAGGCCTTGTGGCGAAAGCTCGAGAGCTTCCACACATCGAACGCGCTGGCGAGGGCCCAACAATGAGGCCCGGCTGCCTCAGATGCGGTTGAACTTCTGAATGGTTTTCGTCAGGCTCTTGAACTGTTTGATGAACGGCACCATCTTGCCTTCGCGGTCATCAATTTCCTGCGCCGTCTTCAGGACCTGCGCGGCCTTTTCCGAGGGCACGACGACAACGCCGTCTTCCCCGGCGACGATGATGTCGCCCTTCTTCACCTTGACTCCCGCGCAGGTCACTTCCTCATCCATGGAGACGCTGATGTAGCGGCCCACGGAGGTGGAAGGGGCGACGCCTCTGGCGAAAACGGGCAGCCCAAGGGCGCGGATCTCGGCCAGGTCGCGCACGGACCCATCGGCGATGATACCCGCCATGTCGCGCGCCTTCGCGGTGGTGGCCATTAAACCGCCAAGGGCGGCAATATCCAGGCCGTTCTCGAGCACGATGACGCCGATCTCGCCGGGTTTGGCATCGTCAATCATGGCAACGGCATGCTTGGCGGCATTCTGCGGAGTGGACTGCCCCTTCGCGGCGGGGCGCGCAAAGGCAGTGCGCGCGCGGCCGACGACCTTGCCGGGGGCGCCGGCGATTCGGGGACGCATGTCGTGCGACATGAAACCGGGATGGCCGGCAACGGTGTCCACGGCATCCGCCACGGAGGCGACCGTTGTCTTCTTGAAGCCCTCAATCAGCGGGTCTGTCGAGACGGCGGTTTTCTTCGCCGGCTGGAACCCCATCAAAATTGCCAGCGCAAAGACGCCCGCGCTCACTCCTATCCATTTTTTCCAATTGCGCATGAAGAAATTCTCTCCTTTCACTTCGTGGCTATGGTCACAGGATACAACTCTATCGTCCATCGCCACGATTCTCCCGGTTTCAGGATGACTAAACCCATCTTCGTATGAAAGGAGTTGATCGCGCCGACCCAGGGTTCGGGGCTGAAGTATCCGTCCCCGGCGTCGCCCCAGAGGTTGAATTGAAAAAACGGCTGCCGGGGCAGGCGCTGCGCGCTGTGCCTGATGCGCAGGCGAAGTCCCTGGGGATCGGTGAGCGACAGGACCGGATCGCCCGTGTATCCGCCGAGCGGAACGGCCTGCTTCACGGGAAGCGCGCTGAGATCAGTGGCGGGGAGAAAGGCGGGCTTGATAGTTGCGCCGGTGGGAAGGTTACGGGCGTTCTTCACGAGTTGGAATCCGGCCGGGGTTTCCAACCGCATTTGGGACGCGTCCGAGCCAGGAAGGAACGGCGTGCGGAAGGTCATGTGGTTGCCGATCGAAAAAAACATTTCGCCCTTGTTTTGTATGGAAGCCCCGACCGTGTACACGAGGAAGAGACGGCCTTCAACGAGGCGGTATTCCACGCTGAGCCGCCAGGCAAAGGGATAGATCTTCCGGGTTTCCTCTGAATCCGTCAAAGACAAGAGGACGCGTGACTCGCGCTTGTCCGCGTGAGTCACGTCCACGGTCCAAGGATAGTTTTGCGCGAAACCATGGAACGGCATGGTGTAGGTTTTCCCGGCGGCGCGGTAATGCCCGGCCTTTCCATTGCCGTCCACATCACCCTCGCCCACGGTCGCGCCGGTGGCGGGCCAGAGCAAGGGAGCCTTTCCGCGCCATCCTTCGCGGCTCGAATAATCACAGGCGCGGTAGAGCAACTCGACCCACTGGCCGTTCCAGCGGTAGCGGAGACTGCACAATTCACCCCCGGCGCGCGGAGAAACAGAGGCTTCGACGCCGGCATCGGAATCTTCTAGAACGAGGAGCGGGTAGGGGCCAGGGCGCCGCTGTACGGTATAACGCTCCGCACCGGACATTCCCGCGGCCAGTAGCGCGCACACAGTGAAGAGTCGCAGTGGCATGTATCCATCATGAAGGAGAGAGGCATGATGGAGAGAAGAGACCTCTGCGCGCCGATAAGGTACAATCGTAGCGTTTCCCTCACCATGCACACCAGGCGACTCTCCACGCTGATTCTCGGCATCTGGACAGGCCTGGCCGTTGCCATGATGTTCGTTGCGATCCAGAACTTCCACGGCGTGGATCGTTTGTTGGAAGCGCCGTCAAGCGCCGCCAAATCGCCGATCGATTCCCTCGGCCACGACGGCGCGCGCGCCCTGCTGCGCTACCAGATTTCTGAGCTCAATCGCTTCTATTTCGATTGGTACGAAACCGCCGAGATCGCGCTTGCCGTCTTCCTCACCTTCAACCTGCTGTTCGCCACGAACGGAAACAAGGCCATGCTGCTGTTGTGCGGTTCCGTGCTGACGCTGCTGTTGTTTCAGCATTTTTGGCTGACCCCGGAGATCACCTATCTGGGCCGGTTGATCGATTTCGTGCCCAAGGATACTCCCTCCGCCGCGCGGTCGCGGTTCTGGAGTTTTCATACCGCTTACTCCGTGCTGGAAATCGTCAAGATCGCGCTGCTGGCTGCCATCGCCGTGAAGATGCTGGTGAGGGGCGACCGGCGTCGCAACATTATCCGCCCGTCGGACCTCGTCGAGGAATCCTACTTCGAAGTACGCTGACTGGCTTCCGCGCTGCTCAGCACTTCGTACGCTTCGGCGTGAAGACGCCGGCGCGGGACTGGATTTTCCTTGCTTCCACCGTGTTCCTGCCCGCCGCTGGAGACGCCGCGAAAGAGAGCGGATTTCCAAAGCTGGTCGTGCGCCCTCCCAAAATGCGCGTGCCGCGGGCTATCTTGCTTCTCATGGCTACGCCGTCGCTGATCAATAAATCCGCGGCGGATCGTGCTCCCCTCAACCTCACGCGCGAAGAAGCGAATCGCCGCTTATGCCAGAACCTCGGCCTACGCAGAATTTGAGGAACGGGAGAAAGGAACCTTGAAAGTGGGAAACTCGCCGGCATTGCCGTCCTTTGAACCCGGCATCTTCTCAGCGCTTGTCTGGCTCGTCGAAGCCACAGGCGCGAAGAAGCGCCGTTCGCGCCTCCGGCCAACGAGCCGGCGGCAGGACGCTCAAGAGCGTTCCAATGCGTTCGCGTTGGGCCAGCGCCACATGATCGAAATTCAAGGCGCATGCCACTGGCATGCCTTCATCCGGTGTTAAGACCAACTCGGTCACCAGCCCGCGGATTGTCCGCGTTGCCGGAACGACGATGATTTCATTCAATCGGTCGATGACTTCATCGCGGGTAAGGATCATGACGGGGCGGCGTTTGTCAGGAAGGCGAAACGTATACCAGCGGATTTCGCCCCGCCTCAAGCCACGTTCTCCCAACCCTCGCTATCCCAAGCTAACGGATCCTCATCTGTGGAGAACTCGTCGCCAGCGGGTGGCCTCGCCGCATAGATCGATGAATCATGCAACCCGGTGATCAAACGTACCAGACGAGCCCGCTCTTCCGGAGGCAGCGCCTCGACCAGCGGCACGATCTCCTCAACCGTCAGTGAGTTGGACACTGATTGCATTCTACCACCGGCAGAACGGGCACTGAGGCCACATAGCTCCCGCAAAGTCGCGAAGGGACTGGGAGACGGGACCGAGCCGCCGAGCGGAATTTGCGTAGCCTTTCCCGATCTCGGGCTATGGTGGGAACATGACCATCAAGAACGCCATTACCGCTCTGCCACTGGAGGAGCGTCAAGCCTTTGCCTCGTGCCTCAAGGAACTCGAATACGGCGACTGGACCAAGCAGATGGTCAAGAACTTTTCTCCGACCGCGACCGAGGGATGTCTCTGGTCGATAAACGCGAGGTCGCCGAAGGCGAAACCATTCCGCAGTCTCTACTTCACCACCACGTTAACCAGCTTTTTCGGCACCACCACCACTTTGACAATCTGCTTGCCGGCAATGTGTTCCTTGACACGTTCGCTAGCCAAGGCCGCGGCTATCACCGTTTCGTCATCGGCATCAGCCGCCACCGTTACGCGGTCCCTGAGCTTGCCGTTCACCTGCACCACCACTTCCACGGTGTCTTCCACCAGGTACTTCTCTTCAAACCGCGGCCAGGGCAGTTCCGACAACGGCCCGGCCGGCAGCGTGGGGAACTGTCGCTGAAGCGTTTCGTAGATCTCCTCGCTGATGTGCGGGGCGAACGGGTTCAGCAGATGCAGGAACGCCGCCAGCGCGCTCACCGGGCGCTCCTCGGCTCCGGTGAATTCGTTGGCGAAGATCATCATTTGCGAGATGGCGGTATTGAACGAGAGCGACTCGATGTCGGCCCCCACCTTGCGGATGGTCTCATGCAGCACTTTGAGTTGCCGCGCGGCGGGCGCGACGTCGCGCACTTTCGAGGAGAACGTCCAGTTGGCGCCATCATCGGAGGATTCCAAAAACAGCCGCCACACACGGCCGAGGAAGCGGTTCACTCCTTCCACGCCGCGGGTGCTCCAGGGCTTCACCTGCTCGAGCGGTCCCATGAACATCTCGAACAGGCGCAGCGAGTCCGCTCCGTACTCGTGCACGACATGGTCGGGATTGACGACGTTGCCGCGAGACTTCGACATCTTCTGCCCGTCCTCGCCGAGAATCAGGCCCTGGTTCACCAGCCGCTGAAAGGGCTCCGGCGTCGAGACGTGGCCCAGATCATAAAGCGCCTTGTGCCAGAACCGGGCATAGAGCAAATGCAGCACGGCATGTTCGGTGCCGCCCACATACAGGTCGACGCCGCCCGGAGTGCCGGCCGAGCCCATCCAATAGCGTTCCGCCTCCTCGCCCACAAATCGCGCCTTGTTCGAGGCGTCGATGAAGCGCAGGTAATACCAGCAGGAGCCCGCCCACTGCGGCATGGTGTTGGTTTCCCGGACGGCGTTGTCCGAATAGCGGACCCATTCGCCGGCCTTCGAGAGCGGCGGTTCCGGCGTACCCGTGGGCCGGTAGTCTTCCATCTCCGGAGGCACAACCGGCAGTTCGGCTTCGGGCACGGCTTCGTGCCTGCCGTCTCGCCACAAGATAGGGAAAGGTTCGCCCCAATAGCGCTGGCGGGCGAAGAGCCAGTCGCGCAGCTTGTAGTTAACCGTCTTGCGGCCCAGTCCGCGTTCATCCAGCCACGCAGTGATCTTGCGTTTCGCCTCCGGCGTGGGCAGCCCGTTGATCAATTCGGAATTGATGGATACGCCGTCGCCGGTGAAGCATTTTTCCATGTTTCCCTGCGGAGCCTCCACCACCAGCCGGATTGGCAATCCGAACTGCTCGGCGAATTCAAAGTCCCGGTCATCGTGCGCCGGAACAGCCATGATGGCGCCGGTTCCATAGCTGATCAGCACATAATCGGCGATCCATATGGGGATCTTTTCGCCATTGACCGGATTCACAGCGAAGCCGCCGGTATCGACTCCGGTTTTCACCTTGGCAAGCGCCGTGCGGTCCATGTCGGACTTGCCGGCGATCTCTTTGCGGTAAGCTTCGACGGCCTCCTTCCGCGACTCCGCGGTGACGCGGTCCACCAGCGGATGCTCCGGGGCAAGCACCATGTAGGTGGCTCCGTAGAGCGTATCGGGGCGAGTGGTGAAGACGCTGATCGCCTCATCGAGACCATCCAAAGCGAAGCGCACCTCCGCCCCCTCGGACCGGCCGATCCACTCCCGCTGATGCCGCTTGATGCCTTCCGGCCAGGTGAGATCTTCAAGTTCATTGCTCAGGCGCTCGGCATAAGCGGTGATGCGCAGCATCCACTGTCGCAGCGGACGCCGCTCGACGGGAAACCCGCCTACCTCGCTCTTGCCGTCCACGACCTCCTCGTTTGCGAGCACCGTCCCCAGACCGGGGCACCAGTTCACCTGAACCTCCGCCACATAGGCCAGACGGCGCGCGTCCACCTCGTCGCGGCTCAACCCCTGCGCCTCCAGTTCGGAAACCGGGCGCGCCTTCCCGGTTTCTTCGTCCATGTAGGAGTTGTACAGTTGCAGGAAAATCCACTGCGTCCAGCGGAAATAATTCGGATCCGTGGTGTTGATCTCGCGGTCCCAGTCGTAGCAGAAGCCGAGCCGCTTCAATTGGGCGCGAAACCGCTCGACGTTGCGTTCCGTGGTCAGCCGCGGATGCTGCCCTGTCTTGATGGCGTACTGCTCGGCGGGCAGTCCGAAGGCATCCCAACCCATCGGGTGAAGGACGTTGTATCCGTTCTTGCGTTTGTGCCGCGAAAAGATATCGGTGGCGGTGTAGCCTTCGGGATGCCCCACGTGCAGTCCGTCGCCGCTTGGATAGGGGAACATGTCGAGCACGTAGTACTTGGGTTTCGATGAATCGAAACCCGCCTCGCCCGGATTCGGCGTCCGGTAGGTCTTGTGCTCGTCCCAATAGCGCTGCCACTTGGGCTCGATGGCGTCAAAAGGATACTGGCGGCGTTTTTCGCTGGTCGTCTCACTCATATTTCGTCAGGGGGTACGAGGGATTCTTTCAGTGTAGAACGTTCCTGCAAGGGAACGTGCGAGGGCGTGTCGAAGAATTGTGATGTTGATGCGCACTATCCTGGGGTGAGGGTTGACAATTTGTTACAGCTATCGATGGGCATGGTCTACATCGCACAACTGGTGCTGATCTGTGGGTATGCTGCCTCCGCTCAGACCGGCGTCAACCTGGCGGATAACCTTCCATCCCCAACAGTCGCAGCCCGCGACACGGATGGTTTCATCTATTTGGCGGGAACAACCTATTTCAACGATCTGCCGGCAACCCCCGGCGTGATTCAGCCCAAGCCGCCGCCGGACTGCCATGCCAACCCCGCGCGATACCAGTGTGCGCACGGCTTCATCGCTAAATTGTCCCCAAATGGCGCAATGCTTTGGGCCACCTATCTGGGCGGCAATGGATCTGACGAAATCAGCGCCATCGCAGTGTCTCCGAGCGGAGGTGTAGTCGTTGGGGGCGAAACAACCTCGACAAACCTCCTGCCGGACCGTCCAGGAGAGCGAGCAGCCCCGGCGAGCTTGTTCATCGCCCGTTTGGCTTCCGACGGATCCGCGGTAAATGGATCGGCGTACTTTGGCGGAACAGCCGCCGACCGCATTCAATCACTCACGCTGGACGACGACGCCAACGTGTACATCGCGGGAGTAGCGCTCTCCACGAATTTTCCCGTCACGCCTGGCGCATATCGCACTACCGGAACACCGGATCAGTTCGTCGCGAAGTTCGATAGCAATCTCAAGCAACTCCTGTTTTCGTCGCTACTGGGGACATCCGCGGTCTTCACCCCCACCTCACTTGCGCTTGGGAAGGACCGCAGCCTGTATGTCTTGGGAACGGGCAACCCTGGTATTGGGAGCCCGGGACCGATGCCGGTCATGGTCACCCGGCTGACAGCAGATGCAACGAAATCCATCTATTCCGTCAGATGGGACTCCTTCTTTCAAGGTGCATCTGTAGCTGTCGACGAAGAAGGCAACGCCTATGTCAGTACATATCAGCGAAGATGGGAGATTGCAGGACCGGACAGCTCCATCACGAAGTTGGACCCGGCAGGTAATTCAGCATGGAGCACAAGGGTTCCCGGCGCCAATATCAGTTCGATGACGCTCGATAGCCGAGGCTTGCTCATTCTAACGGGGCTGGCTCTCGATCTCCAGTTCCAGCCTACCGCCCGAGCCCCGCGAGCTTGTCTCAGTGCCTTGGCATCTCGACCGGTAACCACTTTCGTGGCCCGTTTCGACGTGGCTGCCAAATCCATAATCTTTGCCGGCTATTTGAACGCTGCGCAATCCTGGGTCGACGGAGAGGACGGAGTAGTGGCGGAATCGGCCTATCTTGGTCTCCCACGATTCTCAACATTGCCGTCAACCACTCCTGAACCCGGAACAGTCACATGCATGGCCAATGCGGCCAGTAATCACATGAGTTCCCTTGCACCAGGCGAAGTGCTCTCGATTTATGGCTCGAGTATCGGTCCAGCGCAGCAGTTCATCACACAGTTGGACACAGCGGGCATCGTGACCAGGGAACTCGGCGGGATCACGGTTACTTTTGACGGAGTTCCATCACCGATACTCTATGCCGCTCCGGGCCAAATCAACCTGGTGGCGCCCTTCACCCTCCCTCCGAACAAGGTTCGCGTCGAATTACGGCGCGATGGCGTGCTCCTGGCCGCATTCGACAGAACGGTTTCGCCGGCCCATCCGGGACTATTCACAGTCAGTGGTCTACGATCCGGACCGCTTGCGGCTCTGAATCAGGACGGGTCAATCAACAGCGCCTCAAATCCTGCGTCTCCAGGGTCCATCGTTACAATCTACGCCACCGGACTGGGAGATATGCTGCCGGCGGCAGTAGACGGGGAGATACCGCATGGACCGGTTTCTCGTCCGATCGCTCCATTTCCGATTCAGCTTTATAGCACTTCGGCGGGAGCATTTTCTCCGAATATCGAGTATCTGGGCAACGCGCCGGAATTGGTTCAAGGCATGATCCAGGTCAATCTACGCCTGCCTCAGATCGCCCCGCCTGACGGCGTCGTCACCGTTCTTAGCGCAAACACAGGAACGATCTGGGTACGTCAACAACCGTAAACGCCGCGTCAAGTACGCACGCGCCAGCCGGCCTCTTTCAGTGAAGCCGTTCTCACGCCCCGGCACGCGTGATAGGATACGGAAAGTTCATGTCCCTTCTGCTACTGGCGTTAGCAATGCAATCACAGGTTCGCGCGAACGAGCCGTACACCTTCACCCAGGCGCAGGCGTTCCTCAAGACGCATTGTGAGGCCTGCCATAACGCGAAGGTGGCTACGGGCGGATTCAACATTTTCAAGTACCCCACGAGGGAAGCGATGACGGAGGATACGCGGCGGATGCAGTCCGTGCTGCGGCGCGTACGCGAGGGGCAGATGCCGCCGGTGGGCCGGCCTGCGCCCCCGGCCGGGGATCGCGATGCCTTCACCGGGTGGCTCGATGCATCGCTGCGAACCGCTGCCTGCGCCGGCGGACTCACGCCCGTGCGCGCGCTGCTCAAGCGTCTGAATCGTAACGAATACTCGGCCACCATCCGCGATCTTCTCAACATCCATGTCAACGCCGGGCGTGACCTGCCGGCGGATGGCGCCGGCGGAGAGGGCTTCGACAATGCGGCCGAGACGCTGTTCCTCTCGCCGGTGCACGCCGAGAAATACCTCGATGCGGCGCGCGGCGCGTTGACGTATGCCTTCTCGGATACGCGGGCGCGGGCGCGATTCCTGATTGCGGAGGCGGGCCAACCCGAGCGCTCGCCGGAAGCCCTCAAGCAGTTGGAAACAGGGCGCCGCGCGGACAAGAAAGCCGAAGCCGAACCCGAGCCTCCCGCCGGTCCGCCGCTGACGGCCGAACAAGCGGGCCGCAAAGTCCTCGAGGCGTTCGTTCCGCGGGCCTTCCGGCGTCCGGCGCGCGAGGGTGAAGTGGATAAATACTACGCGCTGTTTCAACACGCCCTGCGGCGCAAGGATCCCTACGACGATGCCATCCGCTTCGCGCTCGAAGGCGTGCTCATCAGCCCGAATTTTCTCTTCCGGATGGAGGAGGCGAATCCGGATCCAGGTCCGGTTCCTGTCAGCGGCTACGAGATGGCATCGCGGCTCTCCTACTTTCTGTGGGGCTCGATGCCCGATGAGACGTTAATGAAACTCGCCGCGGGGGAAAAGCTCAACGACCCGGCAGTGCTGAAGGAGCAGGTCGGCCGCATGCTGAAGGATGCCAAGTCGACGGAATTCGCCGAGCAGTTCGTCGAGCAATGGCTCGGCACCCGCGAGTTGGGCCGCGACATCAAGCCGGACCCGAAGGCGTTCGCCCCCTATTACGAATCCGAGGTGCAATCGGGCATCCGCTACGAGCCGATCCTGTTCTTCCAGGAAGTGCTGGCCAATAACCTGTCACTGCTCAATTTCATTGATTCGAAGTTCACCGTGGTGAGCAACAAGCTGGCGAAGTATTACGGATTCGGCACAATTCAGGGCTTGCGGCAGCAACCCAAGCGCGTCGAGTTGCCGGAGGGCAGCCACCGTGGCGGGCTCATCGGAATGTCCGCTGTTCTTGCCGTATCGTCCCTGCCGCAGCGGACCAGCCCCGTGCTGCGCGGGAAGTGGGTGCTCGATGCCATGCTCGGCACGCCGTCGCCGCCTCCTCCGCCGAGCGTCCCCGCCCTCGCCGAGCAGCATAGCGGCGCTGCGCCCCGAACCATGCGCGAGCGGTTGAGCCAGCACCGCGCCAATCCAGCTTGCGCATCCTGCCATAGCCGCCTCGACCCCATCGGCTTCGCCCTCGAGAACTTCGACGTCATCGGGCGCTGGCGGACAGAGGAAGGCGGCAAGCCCGTGGACGCGAAAGGGGAACTCCCCGACGGCACGCGCTTTGAAGGTCCGGAAGAATTGAAAGCCGTCCTGATGCAGAAAAAGGACCTGTTTCTCCGGAATCTCACGTCGAAGCTCCTCGGCTACGCCCTCGGCCGCGGCTTGACCCTCCAGGACTCTTGCACCGTCGAGCAAATTGTGAAACAACTGGAAAAAGACGAATACCGGGCGCAAACACTGGTAAATGAAATTGTTCTGAGTGTGCCGTTCCGCTACAAGCCCGGCACGGTGGCAAATATGGTTGTCAAGGAGGCCCAGTGACGAAATTTCCCATCTCGCGCCGCACGGTGCTGCGCGGAGCCGGCGTGACGCTCGCTCTGCCGTGGCTCGAAGCCATGCACCCGGCCAAAGCCGCCACTACGGGGGCGAAGGGCAAGGGCCCGGTCCGGCTGGCGGCGTTGTACATGCCCAACGGCGTTCGCGAAGACATGTGGACACCGGAGGGCAAAGGCCGCGACTTCCGGCTGACGAACATCATGGCGCCCCTCGAGAAGTTTAAAGACTACCTGATCATCCCCACGAATCTCTGGAATGCCGGAAGCCTGACCGGCGATGGGCATTACGTCAAGATCTCGGGCTGGCTGACCTCCACCACCATCACCAAGACGCAGGGCGTGGACATCAGTTGCAACGGAATCTCGATGGATCAGGTAGCGGCGCAAAAGGCGGGGCGCGCTACTCCCCTGCCCTCGCTCGAACTCGGCATCACCCCTGTCTCGACAGGCGTTGATCGCAATGTCGGCTACACGCGAGTCTACGGCGCGCATATCGCCTGGAGCGGCCCTACGAACCCTCTGGCGCGCGAGATTAATCCGCGTCTGGTGTTTGAACGGTTGTTCCGGGCGGGACAACCCCAGGGCGATTCCGCCAAACAGGACCGGCTTCTGCTCGACCTCGTGCTCGACGACGCGAAAGCCCTGCGGCAGAAACTGGGCGCATCGGACCGCATCCGCATGGACGAATACCTTTCCGGCGTCCGCTCCCTGGAAGACCGCATCGAACGCGCCTCGTCGCCTGAGAAGTCGCATTGGAAGGCCCGCGTGAAATTGCATGAGGATGCCAAACCGGAAGGGATCCCCAAGGATTACGCCATGCACGTGCGGCTGATGATGGACATGATCGCGCTGGCGTTCCACAGCGACACCACGCGCATCTGCACGTTCATGTTCGCCAACGAGGTGAGCAACCAGAGCTTCCAGTTCATCGACGGGGTGAAGGGCGGCCACCATGACATGTCCCACCACCAGTCGGATCCCGAGAAACTCGCATCCTACCGCCTGATCAACATCTGGCACCTGCAACAATACGCCTATCTGCTCGAAAAGCTCCGCGCAATGCAGGAAGCGGATTCGAACGTCCTGGACAACTCGGTCATCCTCTGCGGCGCGGGTATCCGCGATGGCAACAAGCACGACCCCCACAATCTGCCGCTGGTGCTCGCCGGCAAGGCAGGCGGACGCCTGGCAACCGGACAGCACCTGGTCTATGAGAAGGATTCGCCGTTGTCCAACTTGTGGCTATCGATACTCGAAGCTTTCGGAACTCCGGTGGAGAAGTTCGCCGATTCCACGGGGCATGCCGCCGGCGTCCTCGCCTGAAAAATACTCTCCTTGGTTTGAGTCCCGGCGGTTGCTAACATAGTAAAAGCATCTACATGTTTCGTTTCGAGACCGCCGGCGAGTCCCACGGCGAATGTTTAGTGGCGACGTTAGTGGGCCTGCCCGCCGGTATCCCTATATCTTTACAAGCGATCAATCACGAACTCTGGAGAC
>JADLBD010000276.1 GCA_020847975.1 Bryobacterales bacterium
CCGATCAGATTCAAGGGCTGACCCTGCTCGAAGCATCGCAGCTCGTTAAGTTGCTCGAAGAAAAGCTCGGAGTTTCGGCGGCCGCCGCGGCCGTTGCCGTGGCTCCCGCTGCCGGCGGCCCTGCCGCTGCCGCGGCGCCCGCGGCCGAAGAGAAAACCGAGTTCACCGTCGTCTTGTCCGCCGTCGGCGCCAACAAGATCAATGTCATCAAAGTGGTTCGAGAAGTAACCAGCCTCGGCCTGAAGGAAGCCAAAGACCTCGTCGACGGCGCCCCCAAGCCCATCAAGGAAGGCGTCAACAAGGACGAAGCCGAAGCCATCAAGAAGAAGTTCACTGACGCCGGCGCCACCGTCGAGGTCAAGTAACCACCCAGGCCCTAGCCTGCTTTTACGCGCCGTCCCGGCGCACGCCCCCTCCAGGGTGGGGTGTGTGCCGGGTTGACGGTGCTCGAAGGAAATGTGTCCCTTGCGGCGCCCTCCCCGAAGTGCTCGAATCGCCCGCTCTTCACTTCTTCAGCCGCTTCACCATTCGTAATTCATTCCGCTCCCCGGGCTTCATCTGGTATTCCACCTCGTCCATGATCAGCTTCATCATTCGCATCCCCAACCCCCCCGACTTGCGTTCCTCCACCAGCCGCTTGAGATCCTCCTGAACCACCGAGTTCGGGTCAAACCCCTTGCCCGTGTCCACCACCTCAATCGTGATGCACTCGGCGTCCAGCTTCGCCCGGACAATCACTTCCTTGGTCCGGTCGAGCCCGTAAGCATGCTCGATGACGTTGGCGCAGGCCTCGTCCACCGCCAGTTCCACCATCGATAGCTCGGTCTCCGCCAGTCCCGCCTGCTTGCCGATATTGGCGACGAAATCACGGATCAACGCCAGGTTCTCCGTCGACGAGGGGACATGTAAGAGAAACCGCCGCTCAAAATTCTCCATCGGATCATCCTTCCCGCGAGCCGCCTTCTTCAAATCGCGCCCTCGCTTGCGGAACCGTTTCGACAATATCGAACAACGTCTGAAACCCGAGAATCTCAAAAACCTGGCGCACCTTGGGAATCACCCCGCAAATCTTGATGTCGCCCCCAGCCTCCCGCAACTCTTCAATGAAGCTCATGAAAACCCCAAGCCCGGCCGAGGAAATATAAGTCAGCTTCCCGCAGTCCACGATGATCCGTCGCCGCCCGCCGCGGATCTCCCGCTCGATCGCCTCTTCAAACTGTGGCGCGGTGTGCGCGTCCAGAAATCCGTCCAACGCCAGCACCGACACCCCTTCCTGCTGTGTCGCTTGAATCGCAAATGAATTCCCCAACAGTGGCCTCCTCCCTCTAACCTTTCTCTGCCTCAACCACCAGCAGCGTTACATCATCGTGCGCGGGTTCCGCGCCGGTAAACTCGTCCAGATCGTTCCGGATCTCCTCGAGCACCCGCGCCGCATTCCCGTTCGCTGCCCGTTCCACCGCCAGCTTCAGACGCTCCTCGCCGTAAAGTTCCAGCTTCTCGTTCATCGCCTCCGTGACGCCGTCTGAATACATCACAAGGATATCGCCCGGAGCGAGCACCATCAGGCCTGCTTTCGCGCTGCGCTCAAACAATTGCCATCCGCACATGCCCAGGCCGATGCCCGGCGGGTTCACGAAACCGGCCTTCCCGCTGGCGGCCTGATACCAAAGCGCCGGATTGTGTCCCGCTCGAACCATCTCCACGCTCCCATTCTCCGCGTCGAGAGCCGCCAGCACCGCCGTGACGAACATCTTCCGCTTGCAGGCAACATACAGGTGCCGGTTCAAGTGCCCGGCCAGTTCGGCCACGTCCGCCGATTCCGGAGAAGCCGCCGCCAGCAGACCCTTGGTAAGCGTCATGTACAGCGCCGCCGGCATGCCTTTCCCGGATACATCCGCCACGCAGAACCCCGTCCGGCCATCCGGCAATTGAAAATACTCGTAGAGATCGCCGCCTACATCCCTGGCCGGTTGACACGCTCCCGCAATGCTGAATCCCCGAACCACCGGAGGTTTCGTTGGCAGCATCCGCTGCTGCGCTTCCTGCGCCAGCGAGAATTCCGCTTTCAGCTTTTCACGCTGCGACAGGTATTGGGCCGCAACAACATCTTCCGGCTCGATCTTGCGCCCAACTCGCCAGACAACCAGCGATACCACCCAAATCCCTCCGAACCCGCCCAGCAACACTACCCCCGATGTGTGCACGCTTTCGCTCCCGCTCTGTAGAAACGCCGCTGCCGTCCACAGCACAGCCGAGCCCTTCGCCGCCGACAACACACCAAGCACGCCGCACCGCCAGTACACCATCAACGCCGCCGCCAGCCACAGTCCGGCGGCCTCCAATGCCGCCGCCGGGCTTGTGGCAAACGGGGAAGCCGCAAAGACGATTCCCAGCGCGGCGCCGAAGAATACCAGCGCCGACACCCATCCCAGTCCAATTCTCTTCGAGACGAAAGGCAGCAACACCACAAACAAGGCCGTGGATAGCATCTCGAACGGCGGATACGCCGCCGACGCCGCGGGAAACGGAGCCAGCATTGCCAGCGCGTCCCTCCACGGGGCAATCCGCGCCGCCGGGTACTGCCCCCACGCCACAACCGCCGCCGGGATCAACGCCAGCATGCCGGACCACAACAGCCCCCGCGAAACCGCCATCCCCACGTGCCGTGAACTCCACCTCCGTTGCAGGAACAGCCGCATCGCATACCAATGCCGCCATTCCAGTTCCCGCGCCGAGCCCAGTCCCGCTGCAAAGGCGGCGAAATAGACGTACGCGAAGAGAAGCATCGGGAAGATAGCGCCAAACCCCGGCGCCCCGGCAGTCACCGCCTCTTCGCCCCAAATTCTCGAAACCAGAAGCGCCGCGAAGTAGAGCCCTCCCGCGGTCAACGCCGAGCGGTAGTCTACCTGTCCCCGCATCCACCCGAAAATGGATCCGATCACCACGAGAACCGCGCCCGTCACGAGGAGTATCCTGTATATCACCTCGCCCGATTCGCCGAGCCCCAGCAATTCCCGCTTGTAGGATTGGCTCTCACTTGCCGCCACTCGTGGCCGGATCGCCGCTTCTCTGAGGGTATGGCGATCCAGTTTCACCACCACTTCCCACGCAAGTGTGTTTGCCGGCCCTGCCGCGGCATGCCACCGGTACTCGTGGCTCGATGCCGTTTCCTCCGCCTCGAATCTCTCCGCGTACTCGCCGGTCAGTAGTCTCAGCGCTTGTTGCGCATGCTCCTTCAGTTCCGCCTGCTCGAGCGCGGGTCTCTTCGGGTGACTCCCGCGGAAATTCTGGCGGATTCCCACAATGCGGCCGTTCGAGGCCGCCGCCACCATCACATCGTGGTCTCCCGACGGGTCCGAAAAGGTCGCCTGCGTTTCCAGCGGTGTCGATAACAGATCGAACGGCGTCGAGGCGTATTTCTGCTGCCACAAAAACAAATACTGGCGGAAGTCCGTCTTCGCCTTCCATTGCCATTGCGACACATCGTAGCCCAGGAATTCCCGCGCCGCCGCCACTGCCTTGCCGTGGAATGCGGCTCTGTCCATTCCATGGAAACCCGCGGGATGGCGCACCGCCGGCCGGTACAGCAGACCGAACGCAACAAAAGCCGCGAGCGCGGCCAGTGTCAGCGGAATCTGAAAGGCGCGTTTCATGCCACCCGCTCTGCCTCCGCGGCGCCCGTCTCATCCAACCCCACAACCACAATGGTGACGTCGTCATTCGCCTTTCGCGCTCCCAGCCTCGCGCGGCGCGTGAAAATCGTCTTCAGCAGCCATGCGTGCAACTGCTCCGCGCTCAAATCGACCAGCGCGGAAACGCGTTTCAGGATCCAGCGGTTTGTCGACCGCCGGTCCGCCTCCCCCACCAGATGGCTGACACCGTTCGTGTACAGGATCACCCGCGCCTTTGCGCTCAGCACCGTGTTGCCCTCCCACATCCGGATGCCGTCCTGCTGATGCAGGATTTCATTTGGACCCTCGCCGTCTCCGGTTATCAGCAGGGACGGAGTCTCGCCCAGCCGCGCATACCGCAGCGTCCTCTCCCTCAGGTCCACCACCGCGTACAACAACCCGTCGGCGTTCACCCCATCCAGCGCTCTGCCGAGCGCCGCCCGCAGCCCCCGCAGCGTCTCCATCGGGGTCAATCCCGCCTCCACCTTGTGCATCAGGTAGCCCTTCGTCAGCGCGATCGAAAGCGCCGTCGCCAGCCCGTTTCCCCCGCCGTCCGAGATGAAAATCCCAAGACGGTCTTTTCCAATCGGATAGAAATCGTAGAAATCGCCGCTCACTTCTTCCGCCGCGTTGCAGGATGCCGCCAGCGAAAGCCCCGGCATCGCCGGAGCCCCGGCCGGCAGCAACCGCCCCTGTGCCTCCTTCGCCGCCTCCAGTTCCTGCTCCAGCGCAACTCTCTCCTCGATCTCCTTCGCATACACCGGCCGCACATCCCGTTCCCGCTCTACGCGGCCGAAAAAAGCCCCCAACGATCCCGCCGCCACCACTCCCGCCGCCGCTGCCATCGCCCAGTGGTCCTGGTTCTGCCAGGGAATCGCCACCTGACTCAAGCCGAGAAAGTACACCAAGAACGAGAAGCCCGTGCCCAACACCAGACTCGCCAGCAGATCCACCTGGAAGAACACCACCAGCACTCCCGCCGCCAATTCCAGGCTTGCCAAACTCCCGAACGGAAACCGCAGCGACTCGTTCCCCGCCGATGCAAGCGCGAACCATGTGAGCGGCGTTAAATACACCAGCGTCCGAAATTGATCTTTGACATACCGCCGGATTACCGTCAGCGGAGCCAGTACGCTCGCCAGCGCCAGATAGACGGCCGTCGAAAGCGACGCCGCCAGCAGCGAAAGCCACGGCAGCCGCGAAAACAGGTAGCTGTACGACCCCTCGAGCGAATCGAGCCCCGGAAATTCCGGCTTGGCCGCCAGGTAGACAATGTTCCGGATCAGCAAGGCCCACGCCAGTGCCGCCATCCCCAGCAGCACGCTCCGTCCCACATTCCTCGAGAACAGTTTTCCGCTCAAAAGGGCATCGAGCGAAGTCAACAACTGCGGATAGGTCTCTCGCAGGTCCGCCTCCGCCCCCGCATATGTGATCCCGCCTGCCAGGCCGATCAGCGAGCCGAACAGCGACAGGAAAACAATGGGAATCCACGTGGGCAGCGGCGATTCGGAACTCCAGTTCACATTCAACGCATTGAGATCGAGCAGCAGAAATGTCGCCAGGAAGAACGAAGCGATCAAACCGGCCACCAGGAACATTCGCTGCCGGGAAGCCTCTCTCTGGATGCGCCGCTTGACGTACCGGATCAAAACAAACACGAACACTACGCAGGCATAAAACAGGTACAGCCCTTTGCCCAGCTTGTTCATCGCGCCGCTGTCCGCGCTGTCCGCGGCTTCCTCCGTCAGGTCCACCGCAAGACGCTCCTGCACCGCCTGTTTCCCTCGCAGCCCTACTTGCGCCTCGCCCTTCAATCCCGGCATCCCTTCAAAGGCCAGCGTCCAGGTCACCGTGAGCGTTGGCGCGGAACCCCCTTCGCTCGATTCGCTCATCCGCGGGCTCGAGGCGCGCACACCACTGTGGCTCCTCAGCATCTCCCCAAGGATCGGCTCGGCAATCGCCAGCGCCTGCTGTTCCTTCACCTCACCCTGCTCCCCCATCTCTCCCGTGGTGATCCGGTAACCCAGCATCCTCCCCGCCGGCGTGAGGTCCAGCGCAATCCTTTGCGGACCGTCCGGCTCCTGCAGCCGCACATGGATGGAACTCCAAACACCGAACTCATCCATCGCCCTTCTGCCCCACTTCCCCTGCCGCGCCAGGTAACGATAGTTCGGGAAATCCGTCCGCACCTCCACCCGGTCCTGCCAGGCATGTGTGTCATACCCGCGCCCTTCTGCGAACTGGCGCGCCATCTGCACCGCCTGTGCCCGGTCGATCATCACCCGCACGGGCGTCTCGGCGAGCATGCGCGCCTGCATCCACACCGCGGCGCCCAGAGCCAATGGAGACAGCACAATCAGCAGTCCCCACACCTCTCGCGCCCGCGGAGAAAGCCGCTTATCCCACAACACCCTGCCTGCCAGACCTTCTAGCATCGCTCGCGCTTCACTACCATCAACGTAATGTCATCGAACTGTGGCATCTCTCCCGCGAATGTATCAATCGCCGCGAAAACGTGGTCCACTATCGCCGCCGCCGGTTCCGCGGAGTGTTGCCGTAGACACTCCGCCAGGCGATCCGTCTCGAACTCCTCCTCCGCGCGGTTCTGCGCTTCACTCACGCCGTCGCTGTAGATACACAGGATATCGCCGTTCGAGAGTCGAAACTCCCTCTCGCCAAACGTCCGCATGGGAAACAACCCCAGCGCCAGCCCCGGCCCGTCCAGCGCCTCCACCTCCCCGCTCGCCCGCAGCAACACCGGCGTATTGTGCCCGCAGTTGACATACCGGCAGGCGCCGTTCGAAGGATTCACCAGGCACAGAAACGCCGTGGCGAATTTGTTCGGCGGCGTCGTCGCGTACAGCAGTTCATTCGCCATCGCCGTGATCTCGAGCAGCGAACTCTCCTTCCGCAGCAGTGTGCGCAGCGTCGCCTGGATCGTGCTCATCAGCAATGCCGCCGAAATCCCCTTGCCCGAAATATCGGCCACGCACATCAGGTACGGATCCTCCGGCCCGGAGCCGGAAATGGGCAGCACATCGTAGTAATCTCCCCCAACCTGCCGCGCCTGCCGGTTCCTCGCCGCGATGTCGATGCCCTTCATCCCCGGCAGTTTCGCCGGGAACAGGTCCCGTTGAATGCTCGCCGCCAGCGCCAGTTCCTTCTCCAGTTGCTGCCGCGCCAGTGCGTCCTGAAAATGCCACGCATTTTCGAAAGCTACCGCCGCCTGCGCCGCCAGCCCCGCCCCAAACTCCAGATCCGCCTCCCGGTACCGCATCCCGCGCATCCGCGGCCCGCACACCGCAATGCCGATCAGCGCCTCCTGCGTGCGGATGGGGATCAGCAGCGATCCTTCGGGAGCGCGCAGCGCCTCAATCAATTCCCGGTTCGCCTCCGTCGTCAGCAATGCCTCCGGCAACGACGATAACGTCTCCCGCAGCGGCGCGATCTCCGCCAACTCCAGCCCCTTCTGCCGCAGCACCGCCGCATGGCCTTCCTTGAATGCCGCCACCGCGTACTTCGAAATCGCCCATCGCCCGGCCAGCGTGAAGCCCACAAGCTGCGCCACTTCCGCCGGATCCAGCGTCGCCGCCAGTCCTCTCCCCAAATCGAGCAGCGCCCGCAACTCCTGAATGCGCTGGTCCAGCAGCATGTTCGCCGTCCGCGCCTGCTCATGGGCCTGCGCATTCGAGATGACGCTCGCCGCCACCCCCAGCATCGCCTCCAAAAACTCCGCCTCTTCCGCCTTCATCCCGTAGGCAAGCCCGCCCACGGCCAGATACCCATCCGGGTCTCTCTCCGGCCCGATGCGGAAAAACCGGTCCAACCCGGCAACCCGAGCCTCCGCTTCCGAATACGGCGCCCCCGCCTTCAACCCCGGAACACCCCGCACCAACTCCACCCGCATCTTCCCCGAACCCTTGCGAACCGCAATCACGCCGCGCCGCGCCAGCAGCCGCCCCATGGCAGTCCGCAGCAGATGCTTCAGAATTAATTCCAAATCGAGTGTGGATTGAAGCAGCTTGGCCGATTCGAGCAGCGCTTCCAGCCGCGAAACATCAAATCCTGTCGCCATCCGTGATTCCAGTGTAGTTTCCCGCATGCCCGGGAAACCACGGGACCGCCCGGACCCAAGTCGCCCTCCGGCTCTGGCCTGTCCGGGACCGTCTCGGCTTGCATGAAGGTAGCGGCCTCGAATTGCAGGAAACTCCCGGCGGCTTCATCCTCAAACCCGTCGAACGCCGTCCCTCGGGAAGCAAGAGTTCTGAATCCATGCTGGAAAGGCGCCGCCCGGATTCGATGTAGTGCGGGACATTTGTGACAATCGCATCCGAAAGGCTACATCTCCACTCCGCGAGGAAAGCCGGACGGCGAATCTACACATTCAACGTGAAAAATCTTCGAGCGCTGGCCCCTGCCGAACTTCACGCCGCGATACCGCGGCTTAAGTCACCCCGCTGCCCTCCCGGCGTTCATGGTTGCCGTCGCCCCGGCTTCAGGAAACGAAGCCGGCTGAGCAGTTCCTCAATCACTTGCAGTTATCCCCCACGCAGACCCGTTCACTGATCTGCCTCGCAGCCCCCAATCGGTTCGGATCACTGATCGTGGGGCGCTGCACGCTCGTCGTCTCGATCACCTTGTCCCCCACCTTCCGCTGCTCGATGATCTGCCGCTCCCGCAGCGCCGGTGTCGCGCTCGCCTCCGCCCTCCCCGGAACATTCCGGTAGATATCCACTTCCTGGGACTCCGTGCCGTCCGGATTCTTCCGTATCCTCGCCACGGTCTGTGATGCGATCTTCATCCTTCCGCTGTCGGATGGCTCGTACTGCGCCGTATTCACCACCTGCTGCCCGTTTTGCCCGGATGTATCTTTCACCACGCGGAAAGACTCCACGAAACGCCCGCTCTGATCCTTGCGGTAAACAGTTTCATCCGATTTCGACGCGTTCTTTTCCTCATCGTCCACCCGAACCTTCTTCTCCACCACGTCCAGCGACCCGTTCAAAGTCGGCCGCTCCACCGTAATACTCGAGTTCGTCGTATTCCCGCTCTTGCTCGCGTCGGTAATGACCTTCTCGGCAAGTTGGTAGTTGCCGTTGATGTCGCTGCGGTACGTCGTCGCCGTCGACGACACCGAACCGTCCGCATTCTTCTTCTCATCAATCTGCTGCTTCTCGGTCTCCGTCGGATGCCCGTTAGCGTCGAAGCGCTTGATGATCCGTTCCACCACGCGGCCTGTGGCATCGTCCTTGAGGATTCGCTCCGTCACCGATTGCATCGGGACCTGCCGCCCATTCACATTCTGCGTGGTCTCCGTCGTGGTCGTCGTGTTTCCACTCCGCACCGTCGAGTAG
This sequence comes from Bryobacterales bacterium, assembly GCA_020847975.1. Lineage (GTDB taxonomy): Bacteria > Acidobacteriota > Terriglobia > Bryobacterales > Bryobacteraceae > CADEFT01. Next base: position 9,026 of record JADLBD010000276.1, read on the forward strand.
CTCGCCCCCGGCGCCATGTTGCCATTCAGATCCGTCGTGTAGGTCGTCGTCGTGTTCTGCTGGGCAAGCACCGGCAGACACAAAACCAGAGGCAGACACCAAGTCCACATACCTTCAGCCTAGGAAGAATCGGCTAGAGGATCAATCGCGGAAACACCTTATATGAGCCCCCGCTTCACCGCTGCGTCCCCGGCTGTCTCAGTGTTTTCCGGTATGCCTCCACAATCCGCTGTACGTAATTCTGCGTCTCCGGATACGGCGGTACTCCATTGTATTTCTGCACCGCCCCCGGCCCCGCATTGTACGCCGCCAGCGCCCGCCGCACCTGGTCCGGATAATCCTTGTATTGCACCAGCAGATCCCGCAGATACCGCGTGCCCGCTTCCACGTTCTGCTCGGCATCGTGCGGATCCGCATGCAACGTCGCCGCCGTCTCCGGCATCAATTGCATCAGCCCGATCGCTCCCTTGCGCGACACCGCATCCTGCCGGTAGCCCGATTCCGACCGCACCACCAGGTGCACAAAATCCGGAGGCAATCCGTTGTTCGCCGCCGCCCGTTCCACCAGTTCCCGCGGCGTCAATTGCGGCTTCACCGTCTCCGGTTCCTTCACCGGCGCTGCCGCCGGAGGCGGCGCAACATACTCCTCGGCCTCGAACCCCGCCACGGAGGAAGCGGGCAGCTCGATGTATCCTTCTTTCGAAGTAAACAGCCGGATCCGATCGCCTGCCCGCTCATGGTGGTCAATCTTTAACCGCGCGTCGTTTGTCAGGACCGCATACTCGCCGCCCACCGCCGGAATACACAAAATCACCATCCACAGCACGCGCCGCATAATGCCGATATACCCGCCGATATACCCATTGACGAGCGGGCCCAGGAAAGCGTGCATGACTTTCAACGCCCCATCAGACCCCGCACCCGAAGCCAGTCCGCCAGCCGCCCGCTCCAACTCGCCAGCACCGCATCCTGCCGCGCCAGCCCTACCCCGTGCTTCCCGTTCTGATAAATGTGCATCTCCGCCGGAACCCCAGCCTTCCGCAGCGCCAGGTAGTACAGCACGCTGTTCTCCGCCGGCACTCCCGTATCCGCATTCGTGTGGAACAGGAACGTGGGAGGCGTCTCGCTGGTTACCTGCAGTTCATTCGACAGGCTCTCCACCAGCTTCGGGTCCGGATTCTCTCCCAGCAGATTCCTCTTCGATCCCTGGTGCGTATAAACGGTCGTGAGCGAGATCACCGGATACGCCAGAATCGCAAAGTCCGGCCGGCAACTCACCCGCTCCACAGGGTCCGCTGCCGAAGGGTTCCCCTTATCAAAATGTGTCGACACCGCGGACGCCAGATGGCCGCCCGCCGAAAATCCCCACACCCCAATCCGGTCCGGCGCAACACCAAGTTCCGCCGCCTGCGACCGCACCATCCGGATCGCCCGCTGCGCATCATTCATCATCGCCGGATGGTGATAGCGCGGCCCCAGCCGGTATTTCAGCACAAACGCTGAAATCCCCAGTCCGTTCAGCCACTCCGCAATCTGCTTCCCCTCATGGTCCATCGCCAGATTGCGATACCCGCCGCCCGGAAACACCACCACCGCCGTCCCCGCCGCCTTGCTCTCCGCCGGATAATACGCCAGCGCCGGCTTGTCCGCCTCCTCCTGTCCGACCGCTCCCGGAGCCCCATGAGGATAGAGCAGTTCCGTCTTCGTCTGGGCGGAGGCAGCCACGCACAGCGCGGCAAACAGGAATAGCGGGAAGCGCGGCATCAACCCTCCATCATCTTACTTCCCGTCTCGAAGCGGCAACTCGTCGCGTTGCCGGCGCTCCCCGCGGCGGAAAGAAAGATAAACTGGAATCAACGTCACGGATTGCGCAAGCTTCCAAATTATGGTAATCTCTATAGACAATATGGAGATTACCGAAGCGCCTGTCTTTTCCGCTGCTTCCCCCATCGAGGCTGCCTACGACAAAACCGTCCGTGACGACATCGAGACCTTCCGCAGCTACGCGCTCAAGTTCCTCGCCGGCGAGATCACTGACGACCAGTTCCGCGCCCAGCGCCTGCGCCGCGGCATCTATGGCCAGCGCCAACCCGGCGTTCACATGGTGCGCACCAAGATCCCCAGCGGCACGCTGCTTGCCTCCCAGTTGCGCCAGCTTGCCCGCGTCGCCGACGAGTTCGGCGGCGGTAAAGGCCACCTCACCACCCGCCAGAACATGCAGTATCACTTCATCCCTCTCCTCAAGGTCCCCGATGTCCTGCACATGCTCGCCGACGCCCGCCTCACCACCCGCGAAGCCTGCTACAACACCGTCCGTAACGTCACAGCCGATCCCATGAGCGGACTCCTCCCCGGCGAGATCTTCGATGTCCGCCCCTACGCGCAACAGGCCGCTTTCGCCTTTCTCCATAAGGAACTCACCGACAGCCTCCCTCGCAAGTTCAAAATCGCCTTCTCCGGCTACGACAACGATGCGGCGATCAGCGCCATTCACGACGCCGGCCTCACTGCCAGGATCCGCGTCGAAAACGGCGTCGAAAAGCGCGGATTCCGTCTCGTCGTGGGCGGCGGCCTCGGCCCTATGCCGAGAGAAGCCTATGAACTCGATGAATTCCTCCCCGTTGAAAACCTCATCCCGCGGATCGAAGCCATCATCCGCCTCTTCAACAAGCACGGCAACCGCGGCAACAAGAACAAGGCCCGCCTCAAGTTCGTGATCATGGAGCGCGGCTGGGATTGGGTCAAGCAGACCATCGAAGCCGAATATGAGGACATCCTCAAAAACGGCGGCATCACGCCTCCCACTCAGGTCCCCGAAGGCTTCGGCGGATTCGCCTCCACCCCTCCTCCCCTTGGCTCCGGCGCGCAACTTCCGGTTATCGATGCCCGCCGCCCCGATCCCGAATTCGACCGCTGGCTCGAAACCAACGTCAAGGAACAGAAGCATCCCGGCTATGCCGCCGTCACCGTCACCGTCGAGCAGGGCAACCTCACCGGAGACCAGATGCGCGGCCTCGCCCGCCTCGCCGAAGACGCCGGCGATGGCCGCATCCGCGTCGCCATCGACCAGAACGTGATCCTCGGCTTCATCCCCGTCTCCAATCTCCACCGCGTCTACGCCGCCTTGAAACTGCTCGGCCTCCACGGCGCCGGAGCCAATGAAATCGAGGACGTCGTGACCTGCCCCGGGGCTTACTCCTGCAACCTCGCCCTCACCAAAACCATGAACCTCGGAGCCGCCCTCCGCGATTCGCTTCGCAATCACCCCGACGATCTCGTCCGCAGACTCCGCATCCGCTCGAGCGGCTGCCCGAACGCCTGCGGCCAGCACTGGATCGGCGACATCGGCTTCTACGGCAATGCCCGCAAGATCGACGGCAAGCAAGTTCCCTACTATATGATGCTCCTCGGCGGCGGCTACGACGACAAAGGCATCATGCGCTTCGGCCTCGCCGTGCAGAGCATCCCCGCCCGTTTCGCCCCCGAAGCCTTGAAGCGCGTCCTCGATCACTACGTCGCCAACCGCCTCGAAGGCGAGCGCTTCCGCGACTACGTGATGCGCTCCAAAGTCGAAACCTTCAAGAATATGACCGCCGATCTCGCCAAACCCGCCGAACTGTTCCCCGAACTCTACCAGGATTGGGGCGACGAAGTCTCCTATTCGGTCAAACTCGGCCGCGGCGAGTGCGCCGGCTGATCAAACTGGCAGCGTAGAGCCCCACACCCCCTGTGTAAATTTCTCCGCGCCGCCTGTACGCGCGCCATCTCTCAATGGCACAATAAGCCAACAAGGAGATCACTCAATGAAGCTTACCTCCCTCCTTCTGGGAATCCTCTACGGCGGCGCCCTGTTCGCCCAAAACCCGCTCGTCGCCGAAAACAAAGCCGTCTACGAAGGCATCCGGAACAACATCATCCGCGCCGCGGAAAAGATGCCGGAAGACAAGTACAGCTACAAACCCACCCCCGAAGTCCGTTCCTTCGCCCAGTTGATCGGGCACATCTCCGATGCCCAGTACCTGTTCTGCTCGCCCGTCAAAGGTGAGAAAAAGTCTCTCGGAATCGAGAAATCGGAAAGCAGTAAGGCCGGCCTCACCGCCGCCGTCAAGGAGGCTTTCGCCTATTGTGATTCCGCCTACGAAGGGCTAACCGACGCCCAGGCCCAGGAAACCATAAAGTTCTTCGGCCGCGACCGTTCCAAGCTCAACGTGCTCTACTTCAACTCCGCCCACAACAACGAGCACTACGGCAACATTGTCACCTACATGCGCCTCAACGGATTGGTCCCGCCCTCGAGCGAACGCCGCTAGATAGCCGCTATACCGGGACGAAAAGTGGGCCACGAGGCCCGTCCCGCTTTTCGTCTCGCCGCTTAGTTAGTTGCCGTTATACGGCCCGCAACCCGAATTTTGTTCTCGTTTGCTGGGGTCATGCGGCGACCTTGAGTCCAACGGACCGCAGCAGGGCATCCAAGTCATCGCAGACACGCTGATACAAGCGGTCGAGTTCGCAGCGTTTCTCCTCCGCCAG
>JADLBD010000277.1 GCA_020847975.1 Bryobacterales bacterium
AAATCCAAAAGCAGGATTTCCACTTTCCCACCGCGGCCTCATATGGATCAGAGAAGAAGAAAGGAGGCCTCTCCTGAACGCCGGCTGACGCCGTCGTTCAGGCTCATCGTTCGATTAGAAAATACTGCGCGCGAGAACGGCTCGAGACAGTTTGTGGATCAAGATAGACTTGGTCAATACCCTTCCCATGAAAAGCACGGCCTCGACTTCGCGAAGATACCATTGATATGTCCCGTCGTGTTTGGCGTAACCAAGAGAACATTTCCGCTCTAGCACGTGAGCCATACGGTGGCACAACTGAATCGTTGCCTGTTGGGCTTGCCATGGGCAGTAACCGTGCACAGGAGGCGATAAGCAGAGAAACGGGGCAGTGATTCATGGAGTAGGCGAGATACGCTACGTCTTGGCGGGTATTGCAGCTACCCAGAAACGGAAATGCTCAGCCAGGAGATTCCTGCCGGCTCGGTCCTCAATAAGATTCGCCCGAATCAGCGCCCTCCAGCGTTTCCAGCAAACCGGTTACGCTGTCGTAACTCATTCCCGGTGGAAGGCCAAGTCTACGCGGAACAACGACGAATGGTTTCGGCTCGGGTGGCTGGGGCGACATCAAGCCAAGGCGAAGAAAATGGTTGACGGTCTCTTCAAGAGTAGCCCCGGATTGCTGCATTGCCTGATTGAGAAGATGCACTACATCATCATTGAGAGTAAGGGTGGTGCGCACCTCTCGATAGTTGCACATCTTCAACGCGTCGGCGGCAAGTGCTCCATCAGGTACCGGGCCAGCAGGCTGTAGACGTGCAGCGACGTTCCTTCGCCTTCCGAGATGCTGTGGGTGCGGTTGGGGTAGGCCATCATATCGAAGGGTTTGCCCAACTCGACCAGGCGGTTGATGAGGCGTTCCGTGCCCGGGTAGTGGACGTTGTCATCTCCTGTTCCGTGCACGATGAGCAGGTTCCCCCTCAAGCCTTCGGCGAAATGGATGGGCGAACCTTCGCGATAGCCGGCGGCATTCTCCTCCGGCAATCCCATGTACCGCTCCTGGTAGATGGTGTCGTACAGGGTCTGGTCGGGAACCGGGGCCACGGCCATTCCTACTTTGTACAGTTCGGGGGAGCGGAACATCAGATTCAGAGTATTCGAGCCGCCGCCGGACCAGCCCCACACGGCCACGCGGCCGGCATCGAGATAGGGCCTCTGCGCGAGTAGCGCACGGACGGCCGCGGCCTGCTCCCGCGAGGAGAGCACTCCGACCGAACCGTAGATGACCTTGCGCCATTCACGCCCCTTCGGCGCGGGCGTGCCGCGGTTATCGACGCTGGCCACGATATACCCCTGATTCGCCAGCAGACGGTGGAACAGGGATCGGGCGCCGCCCCACTGGTCGACGGCGGTAACGCTGGCGGGCTCGCCGTAGACATGCATCAGGAGTGGATATTTGCGGGAGGGTTGGAAATCGAGCGGCTTCAGCATCCAGCCATCGAGCACGACTCCGCCGCCGATGTCCAGACGAAAGAACTCGACCGGTTGGCGGAGGAGCGCGGCGGCGGCTTCGCGCAGGGCGTGGTTGTCTTCGAGCGTGCGAACCAATACGTGTTTCGGCAGCCGCACGAGATCGGTCACGGGTGGCATGTCGAACGCCGACCGGGTGTGGAAGGCCCACTCGCCATTGGGAGCGATGGCATAGGTATGCGTGCCGGGTTCGTTTCGCGGCGTCAATCGTTCGGCCTTATTGGAGCCATCCAGGCGGGCGCGGAATAGATAGCGCTCGGTGGCGTTGCCGGGTGAGGCAAGGTAGTAGAGCCATTTTTCTTCGGAATCGACTTCCACCAGATCGATCACGTCCGCGCCCGGAGGCGTGGCCGGGCGAACATGTTTGCCGTCGCGGGAGATCACGTAAGCCCGGCGCCACCCGTCGCGCTCGCTCAGGAAGATGAATGCGGTGTTGTCATGGAGCCAGCGCATCTCATCCATGACATCTACCCAGGCTTTGTCTTCATCGGTGAAGACGCGCCGGGTTCTTCCGCTGGCTACGCCGGCCAACAGGACGTCATTTCTGTTCTGAAGACGGTTCATGATTTGTAGCGCCAGTTCGGTTGGACCGCACCACTCGATGCGCGGGATGTACTCGCCCGCGGCATCCATCTTCTTTGTGGCGCGGCTGGCGACATCCACCACATTTATGGAGATCAGGGAATTGGCGGTTCCCACTTTCGGATAGGGAAACCATCGGACTACCGGGTAGAGTGAGCCGGTTTGATTGACGAGCGGGAATCGCCCTACGGGCGACGTGTCGAAACGCCAGTAGGCGATGTGCTTCCCGTCCGGACTCCAGCGGAAGCCGTCGCGCAGGTTGAACTCTTCTTCGTAGACCCAGTCCGACGTGCCGTTGATAATCGTTTCGCTGCCATCCCCGGTCAACGCGCGGATTTTGTTGTTTTCGACATTCTCGAGATAAATATTGTTCTCGCGCACATAGGCCGCAAAGCGTCCGTCGGGGGAGAATTTGGCGAACATCAATGACGCCTCCGGAGCGCCGCCGCCAAGCTGCCGGAGTTTGCCGGAGCCGCGTTCGAGGATCCAATAATCGCCGCGCGTATTCTGGCGCCACACTTTACGGGTATTGGTAAACAGCAGCAGACGCGTGCCGTCGTTGGACCAGGAGTAGTCGGCAATTTCAAGCGGCTTTGTGCGGCCGGGCGGCGTGAGGGCTGCCGCGGAAACCAGCACATCCCGCCTGCCCGAAGCGGTGTGGTAGCGCACGATGGCTCCATCCTCGACGGTGGTGTAGGCGTTTCCGAAGTCCATCCATCGGGCGGGACCGAATGTCTTCGCCTTGAACTCCCCGGCAGCGAACAAGCGGCGCAGCGTGGATTGGAATTCGGTCCCGTCCTGCGCGTGCAAGGCGGCGGCCAGCGGCAGACAAAGGATGAGCAGGCGCATCGGCGGTCTCTTGATTGTGCAACACGGGGGCGGCGGCGCGAAACGAACCTATCCGTGAGCCGGTCACAAAGAAAGAAAAAAGATTAAACCACTGCAAATTGTGGAATTTATCATCCATCCACGCGGTTGTCCGGAAAAATGATGAGGTATTCTCGGGCCGGTTAGAGTATGCGTAAGATTCTCTCTATCGACGGAGGGGGGATTCGTGGCATCGTTCCCGCCCTCGTGCTCGCGAAGATCGAGCACCTCACCGGCAAACCGGTTGCTCATCTTTTTGACCTTGTCGCGGGAACTTCCACCGGCGGCATTCTGGCTCTTGCGCTGGCCAAACCGGGGGTGGAGCACCGGCCTCAGTATTCCGCCGGCGACGTGGCGGCCCTGTACGAAGATGAAGGCGCAACAATTTTCCGCAAACCGGCATGGCGCAAGTTTCTCCCGGCGGGCAACCTGCTGGAAGAACGCTATGCTGTCACGGGCATCGAAGACGTGCTGGAGCGCTATTTTGGCGAGGCGCGGTTGAATGAGGCTTTGACCGAAGTGCTGGTCACCAGCTATGAGATCGAACGCCGCGCGCCGTTCTTCTTCCGCTCGAGCAAGGCGCGGGAGGATGCCGGCTATGACTTTCCGATGAAGCAGGCCGCGCGCGCGACTTCGGCCGCGCCCACTTACTTTGAACCGCTCAAAATCGAGACGGGAGGCGCGAAAGGTTATTACGCACTCGTCGACGGCGGACTTTATGCGAACAACCCGGCCATGTGCGCCACGGTGGAGGGTCAGGAGTTGTTTCCGGGCGAGGAGTTGTTTGTGGTGTCCCTTGGCACGGGCGCGCTCACGCGTCCTCTGTCTTATCGCCACGCGAGAACGTGGGGGCTTGCCCGATGGGCGAAGCCCGTGCTCGAGATTGTGTTTGATGGGGTCAGCAGCACGGTTGATTTCCAACTGCGCCAGTTGCTCGGCAGGCGCTATTTTCGCCTGCAACCGAAGCTCGACGAAAGTCTTCAGGAGATGGACAACGCTTCGCCCTCGAACATACGCAATTTGAAACTGCTCGCCGAGGAGGTGATCCGGGAACACGCGGCCGGGCTGGATCAGCTCTGCGAGATGCTGAGTTCGTAGCCTCACCGGATGAAGGCGCAGTAGTCTTCCGCGGCTCCAATGGGCATACCCGGGGGAGGTTCGCTGCGTTTGGGGAGGCTGGAGGGCTTCGGATCTGTTTGAAACCTGGCGATCCGGCGCGCGGCTTGGGCAAAGTGGGCTCTCTGATTCGGATCATCTGTCACGGCGGTTTTCGAGAGCCAGGCCTGCAACTGTTCCAGTTTCGCGGCGGCGATCGCCCGCACCTGGGGTGAGCCCTTGTCATCCACAGACAACTCCATCATCCGGTGGAGCACGACTTCATCCACGATACGGGCCACTTCGGCGCGCAATCCCTTGCCGGGCGCGCGTTCCCAGGTGGCCCCAATGAGGCGGTCGAGCACTTCCGCAAGACCCGGATTCGCGCTGTCGCGAGCGCTGTACTGGACCAGGCGCCCGGCGCGCTCGGTGTTCAACATCAGCCCCACCGTCATGTCCGCCGCAGATTCGGCCGCGGACAGCGGATCGAATGTCAGTCCGGTACGAGAAGGGAAATACTCGCGAGTACGCGGGAATCCGAATGCGGGCGGCGGCAGCAGTTGCAGGATCCGCTCCGGGAGGGTCAACGCCTCCGGCTGGATGGTGGAAAGCAGAGCATCCATGGCTTTCCTCTGCACATCGCCGGGCACGATTCGGGTGACCAACTGTCCGTCCCCGCGGAGCGCGTAGGAGTAGAAGAGGCCGCCCAGGACTTTCGCCGCAGCCTCCGTCTGATAGCGATGGAGGAGGTAGAGCGTCACCAGCGGTTCCTGGAGCGTGCTCACCGGACGGCCCAGGGGAATATTGCTTTCCGAGAACCGCGCTAACGCGCGCTCGCGGATTTGCATCAGGCGGCGCAACTCCTCGGCGGCATCCGCTCCGTTGTCCCACAGATGCGCATTCGGGTGGGCGCTTCCTTCGGGGCGTGAATCCGCGTCGGTGATGAAGAAGAGGCCGCGCTTGTGCGCGTCCGCGAGGATGCCGGCAAGTTTCGGCGAGCCGTCCGCTACGCTGCCGAAATCCTGATACCCGTAGGCGATGGCCACCTTGTCCCACTCGCCGATGCCTGCCGTGTAGGCGTTCGACAAGTCGGGCTCCCCATCCGCCGCCATCCGGATCAGCGGGTGCGGATAGTCCATCACGGAGGCGCGGTCGTGCGCGCTGGCCACGTAGTTGTGCGCCAGTCCCAACGTGTGGCCCACTTCGTGAGCGGCCAGTTGCCGCAACCGGGCGAGCGACATCTCGAGCATCGCGCCCGGCGCCGGCTTGCCCGCTTCGTAGGGCGCCAGCAGGCCCTCCGCAATGAGGTAATCCTGACGCACGCGCAGGGAACCGAGCGTTACGTGTCCTTTGAGAATCTCGCCCGTGCGCGGATCGGTCACGGCGGCGCCATACGACCATCCCCGGGTGGAGCGGTGCACCCATTGGATTACGTTGTAGCGGATGTCCATCGGATCGGCTCCTTCAGGCATCCACTCCACCCGGAAAGCGTTCCGGTATCCCGCCGCCTCGAAGGCCTGATTCCACCAGCGCGCCCCTTCCATCAGGGCGGAACGGATGGGCTCGGGCGCCCCGCGATCCACGTAGTAGACAATCGGCTCGACGGGATCGCTCATCGCGGCCCGCGGGTCCTTTTTCTGCAACCGGCGCCGTGCCAGGTAACGTTTGCGCAAAGGGGAGGAGATCGGCGTCGAGTAATCGAAGAAGGTTTCGCTGAAGTAGCCCGCGCGCGGATCAAACATCCGCGGCTCGTAGCCGGGGGAGGGGAGCGCCACGAACGAATGGTGCTCGCGTACAGTGATCGCTTCCGGGCTTGGGGTCACTTCGCGAACCAAGGCGCCTTTCGGCTCGCCCGTGAAAGTCAGCGTCACCTCGACCTCGGTGTTGCGGGGAAAGTTCTTCGTCCGCGGCAGGTAGAACGCCGACCGGGATTCATCCAGGTGATAATTACCTTGCCTGGATTGCTGGAGCGTCTCGATTACATGGTGGACGTCGCGCAGATAGAAATTCGTGGCATCCACCAGGACGCGGCTTCCCTCTTCGGCTTCCACGCGGAACCCCCACAACACGGATTCCGCAAAGGACTCGTTCACCGCCCGGCGCTCGGCAGTATCGCCAGTCACCGCGCGAAAATCGTAGTTCGGCTGCACCAGGAGGACTTTCGGCCCGACGCGCGAAAACCGAACAATGCGCGTGCCTCCCAACTGTCCGCGGTCGAGTCCCACGTCATTCGACCCGAGTCCCGCGGGCAGCGAGCTTTGATAGAGAAACTCGGTGTCCCACCTGTCAATCTCCAGATACATTTTCCCGGCGCGCGCATCCCAATAGAACGGGAAGTAACCATCCTGTTTGGAGAGCCCTTCCACCTTGGAAGCGACCGGCGGAGGAGCGGCGGCAGGTTTGGACTGTCCCGGCGCGCAGCCTGCCACGCACGCCAACAACACCGCGGCCCGCAGAAACATAACAACTCCTCGAAAGAAGATTGAATGTTTCATTCTTGCAGACTGCGGCGACGTTACACTGAAGTTATGCGTGGGTTATTGTGCATGGCTGCCTTTCTGGGCGGGGTTCCGGCTGCCGCCCAGCAGGTGTGTCCGCCCACTCCCACCTACTCTCCCTGCGAACTGGTTTTCGATCTGAACGATCAGGAAGCAGCGTCCCATCCGAATCCCTACCTGAGCGTCGACATCCGAGCGGAGTTGCGCTCGCCGAACGCGCGGACGCTGCTCATGCCCGCCTATTGGGATGGCGGGCGCCGCATGGTGATCCGTTTCACGCCCATCGATCCCGGCTCGTGGGATTTTCGCATCACCAGCAACCTGCCCCGCTTCGATGCCAAGCTTGGAAAGATTGAAGCTACCGAGTCGCCCGACCCCGGGTTCCTGCTGCCGGCCAACGTCCATCACTGGATGTATTCGGAATCGCGCAAAGCGCATCTCTGGATGGGCGACGTGTTCCTCGAATTTCCAGTTGCGCCACAGGCCCAATTCGACGCTTATGTGGAGGCGCGCGCGAAGGCGAAGATCAACCACGTGCGCGGGCTTGTCCTGGGGAATCCCGGCGAGGAGAAACGGGCCTTCTTGGCCGCGGACCGGCCGGCTCCCGCTTTCTTCCAGCAACTCGACCAGCGCATCCTTGCTCTCAACAGGAAAGGCATCTTCGCCGATCTTGTCCTGGCCCACGATGCGAGGCAACTCGTGGGTTTGTTTCCGAACTGGAAAGACCGTGAGCAATTCATCCGGTATCTGATTTCGCGCTATGCGGCGATGCATGTTACCTGGCAGTTCTTCGCGGAGTTCGAGTCCGCGGACGACAGCCGGCAACTCATGAAGGATATGGGCACGCTTCTCAAGCAGAATGATCCCTACCACCATCCGCGCTCGACCGGCACAACCGCTACCTCCGCTCCACTTCTCGCCGACGGCTGGATGAACTACATTCAGCATTTCACGCAGGACGACGCGGTGGGCTCGATCGAGCACCAGATTTTCCCTTCGCCATTCGTCAATATCGGATTCGCCTCCGAATCGCAGGGCGCCGCCGCTTTCCTCAGCCGCTTGTGGAACGCCTCGATGGACGGCCAGTATCCCTCGGCGATGCTGGATTCGAAGAGCCTGGATTCAGCCTGTTCGAAGGCGATGACCGCGTGGTATGACCTCTTCCAGCGGACGCGCTGGTGGGAGTTGGAGCCATACTTCGATGTCGACGGCGGGCGCGCGCTGGCGCTGCCGGGCGTGGAATACGTGGTCTACATGGAGAAGCCGGACCAGATCGAGATTCTCATCGAGAAGCATGGCTACGATGTGTACTGGCTCAATCCGCTTACGGGAGAACTCACGCACGAAAAGAAGGATTTCAAGGGGGAAAAATACGTTGCGGAGCCGCCGGACAAGACGCATCCATGGGTACTCCATCTCTCGCGCGACGGCCATAAGGAAGGGATGAGATCCTACAAGTTCGAATCGCGCCCCAACCTCATGCAGGAGGTCGAACAGAATCCTTTGAAGATGCCGTTCGACGTGATGGAACCGGTCACCGATCCGTTAGCGCTTTCGAAGCCTGTTCCGTACCTTGTGAAGCTCAAGCGGGAAACCCGCGGCACACGCCAGATGATGTATCTGTGGACCGGCGAGGTACCCACGGAAGAGCGCGGTTACCGGATTCTCGGCACCGGCGACAAGGGCACTCTCCACATCCCGGCGAATCTCGCGAAGATTTTCCCGGCGGTCTTCAACATGCGCATTTACGCCATCAACGCAGTCGGGAAAGTCTATGCCGTGGACAAGGTCTTCCGCCTCACCCAATGACGCCGCGCATCCTGGCCATTGACACCACCTCCGACTTCGGCAGTCTCGCTCTCGCCGAGGGTGACCGCATCGTCGAAGAGGTTGCTCTGCACTCGAACGAAGGATTCGGGCACATTCTGTTTGGCCAACTCGAGGGCTTGCTTGAGCGGCACGGTTGTGCGCTCGACGGGCTGGCTTGTCTTGCCGCGGCCGCCGGGCCGGGTTCGTTCACCGGAGTCCGCGTGGGCCTCGCGGCCGCCAAGGGACTTGCGGATGTGCTGGCTAAACCCGTTGTCGCGGTCAGCAATCTGCGCGCTTTGGCCGCCTTCGGCTCTCATGCTCTTCGCGCTCCGCTGATCGATGCGCGGCGCGGCGAAATCTATGGCGCGCTCTATGATGCCGGTGGAAATCTGATACAGGAGGAGGTGGTGATGAAATTTCCGGACTGGCTCCGCCAACTCCCGCAAGCCGGCATTGAATTTCTCTCGCCGGATCTGCCGCTGTTCGCGGCGGCGCTCCGCGCGACGCCATGGGAGCATGCCGCCCTGACAGAGACTCCGCGCCACCTTGCGGCGGCCGTGGCGCGCATCGCCGTCCAGGATTTTCTCGCCGGTCGTGCTCAGGACCCGCTGTGGGTGGACGCGAACTACGTCCGCAGATCGGATGCGGAACTGCTTTGGAAGGACCACTAGCCGCGTCCGCGTCAGGCCCGCGCCTCTTCGATCGGCTGCGGCACACCCTCCCGCTGCTGCCATCAGCACCTCGAGCTGCTGCACTGCGAGGGGGAATCCGGAACTCCATACTCTGCCGGCGGCTCGGATGGCGAAGTGAGCGGCGGGTGCAGGAGGCTCCAGAGTGGCGGCGCTCATACCTCGCCGTGTGCACCATTCGGGTACTCGGAAGATTGCTCAAAGTCGCAAGGCCGCCCACCGGCGGCGTCGGCCAAGGGGGCCGGTTTGCCCCCTTCCCGACCGGAGTGCGACGGTAGAATCAAACGGCCGTGAGCCTTCTCACGTGGAACCGTTTCCTGACTTTTCAGCGTGGCGATACGTAAATGCGTGCGGGCGGCGTCAATGGGGGCGTATTAACGGCCGCGGCTTGCCGGGGCTGTCGTGTGGCTGCGGCGTTTTATGGGAGCTATCAAATCGAATGCAACCGAAAGTTGAGATGTCAACGGTTTGGGCCATAGTATTTCGTGGCTGGTACAATTGCTAGCCATGACCCGCTTGGTGCTTGCCCGCCGCGAGTTTTTCCGCTTTCTCGCGAGTAGTCCCGTGCTGGCGGCGGCACAAGACGCTTCGAACCATACGGTCGCTTCCATCAAGGACGCGCTGAACACCATGGACTTCGAGCCGCTTGCGCGGAAGGCCTTGCCGCCAGCGCATTGGGGCTACCTAGCCAGTGGCGTGGACGATGACGTTACGGTTCGCATGAACCGTGAAGCGATGACGCATTTTCAGTTGCGGGCGCGTCGACTGGCCGGGATCGTGAAGCCGGACTTGACGACGGAAGTGTTTGGTGGGCTGTGGGAGACGCCCATCTACGTGAGCGCGGTCGGTGGCCAGCGCGCGTTACACCCGGAGGGCGAGTTGGCCACGGCTCGAGCGGCGAAGGCCCGTAAGACTACTCAGATGCTGTCCACGAACACGTCGACGTCCCTGGAGGAGGTTGGTAAGGCGCTGGGCACCGCTCCTTGGTTTCAGTTCTACATGCCGGTGACGTGGTCGGAAACCGAGAAGCTAGTGCGTCGTGTGGAGGCTGCCGGTTGCCCGGTATTGGCGTGGACAATTGACCGGGTGAACGGTAGAAATACCGAGACGAGCGCGCGTCTTGCTAGGGCCGATACGCGAGACTGCCTTGCGTGCCACGCGACACACCCCATCACTGGCTCTGGTGCGCAGAATCGGCGCGCGATGCCGATGTTCAAGGGGCTTTCTGGTGAGTTGCATCCCGCCGAGGCGAACTGGAGCTACGTTGACAGGCTCAGGAAGATGACCCGGATGAAGCTTGTGCTCAAGGGGATTGACACGGCTGAGGATGCAGTGCTGGCGCGCGAGCATGGCGCGGATGGCGTGGTGGTCTCGAACCATGGCGGGCGCTCAATGGAGACTGGTCGCGGGACGATCGACATCCTGCCGGAGGTCGTCGACGCAGTGGGATCGCAGGTAGCTGTCTTTGTGGATGGCGGATTTCGCCGGGGAACTGACATCGTGAAAGCGCTGGCGCTTGGTGCCCGCGCCGTGGGGATCGGCAGGCCCTACGCTTGGGGCTTGGCCTCGTTCGGTCAGGAAGGAGTCGAGCGCGTGCTGGAGATCTTGCGCGCAGAGCTAACTATGACGATGCTGGGTTGCGGGCTTGCGTCCACGCGGGAAATAACGCGGGCTTGCATTCTTCGGAACGGCAGCAAAGTAGGCTAACGCACGCAGCGCTCCGACGGCACGCTGCTGCAACTCTGACTCAATCCCAACTTCCTCATAGGGGTCAACCGTCAACATCTCCCTCCGTCAGAACAGGCTGACTGCGGGAAGCAGTGGCTCCCACAAAGTCGCGAAGGGTAGAGCAATCGCCTCCGCGCTTGTACGTGTACACCCTTACTCGTTGAAGTGAGGCTTCCATCCCACCGCCCGATCCGAATTGCTGCCATCGCACCGCCGTTCCCACCGGGCGGCACTCCCCATCGCAAGCCCCGCATAGGTGCCCCCCTCCGAGCCCACTAAGCCACCCCTAAGCCCGGGCCTCTTCGATTGCCTGCGACACACCCTCCCACTCCGCCATCAGCGCCTCGACGCGCGCCCGCTTCTCGCCCATTCCCACAGTCAGTTTCATGGTGTGCTCCACGCTCTGAAACACCGCCAATTCGCGTTCGGCGTGCGCGATCTCTTCTTCGAGGCGGGCGATTTCTTTCTCGATGGCTCCGGCGCGGTTCTCCATCTGTTTCAGCTTGATGGGATTGACGCGTTTGGCAGGCTTTGCTTCTTCCGCTTCGGCGGGAGCGGCCACCACCGCCACCGGAATCTGCTCCAAACCGCCCGCGGCCTCCTGCTCCTTGCGGAACAGGTAATCCTCATAGTTGCCCGCGTAGATCCTTACTTCGCCATCACCGATCTCGAACACCTTCGTCGCCAGCCTGTCGATGAAATAACGGTCGTGCGAGACGAACACCAGCGTTCCGTTGTATTTCTGCAATGCCTCGAGCAGCACGTCCTTGGCACGCATATCGAGGTGGTTCGTCGGCTCGTCGAGCAGCAGGAAGTTGGAAGGATGCAGCAGCAGGCGCGCCAGCGCATAGCGGTTCCGCTCACCGCCGCTCAGTACGCCGATGCGCTTGAAGGCGTCGTCATCACTGAAGAGGAAGCATCCGAGCAGCGTGCGCAGTTCCGTCTGCGTGCGGTTTTCGGAGATGCTCACCAGATCATCGAACATGCGCGCGTTCGGATCGAGTTCCTTGTATTGGTCCTGCGCGAAGTAATCCGGGTCGACGTTGTGCCCCAACCGGTATTCGCCGGCAGTCAGCGGCTCTGTCCCGGCGAGCAGTTTGATGAGCGTCGACTTCCCTGCCCCGTTCACGCCCACCAGCGCAATGCGGTCGCCGCGTTCGATGAGGAAGTTCACGTTCGTGAGCACGCGTTTGGCGCCGTAGCTCTTATCCACTTTCACGAACTCGGCCACCACGCGCCCACTGGGTTTGGGCTGCGGAAAATTGAAGTGGATGGTGGCTTCTTCCGGCGGCACTTCGACGCGTTCGATCCGTTCCAGTTCCTTGATGCGGCTCTGCACCAGTTTGGCCTTCGAAGCCTGGGCGCGGAAGCGGCTGATGAACGCCTCGAGTTGCTCGATGCGTTCGTTCTGGTTGCGCGCGACAGCCCGCAAGTGATCGAGACGCTCCTGCTTCAATTCGAGGTACTTCGAATAGTTGCCGGGATAGAACCACACCTTCTTGTTCCAGATTTCGATGAGCCTGTCGACGGTGACATCGAGGAAATACCGGTCATGCGAGATGAGGATGTAGGCATGCGGATAGGAGCGCAGATAGCTTTCGAGCCAGTTGCGGGCCTCGAGATCGAGATGGTTCGTGGGCTCGTCGAGCAGCAGGAGGTTGGGCTTTTCGAGCAGCAATTTCGCGAGAGCGATGCGCATCTGCCAGCCGCCCGAGAATTCATCCGTGTAACGGTACCAATCCTCTTTGTGGAAGCTGAGGCCGGCGAGCACCGTGCCCACCTGCGCCTCGAGCGAATAGCCGTCGCGGGTGCGAAATTCGGTGTCGATCTGGTGGTAGCGGTCCACCAGCAGCGAATACTCCTCCGATGCGGGATCGATCTCTCCCATGCGGTGGTTGAGTTCCTCCAACTCGGCTTCCATCGCCTTCAGATCGTGGAAGACGCTGAGGCATTCCTCGAACACCGTGCGCCCGCGCAGAGAGAGCCCCTCCTGGGGGAGATAGCCAAGCTTGGTTCCGCGCACAGAGGCGAGTTCCCCCGAGTCGAGTTGCTCGATGCCGGCGAAGATCTTCAGAAGCGTCGATTTACCGGTGCCGTTGCCGCCCACGATGCCCGCGCGGTCTCGCGGCCCAACCAGCCAATCGGCATCCTCGAACAGGACCTTCGGGCCGAACCGCTTGCCCGCCTTAATGAGTTGAATCATGCCTCTACTCCGGCTTGTGACGCAGCACGCAGCCTCCGCGCGCCTGGGTCAGTTTGCCGTCTTCCACCATCACGACGCCATTCACCAGCACCCAGTCGAAGCCTTCCGAATACTGGTGCGGGCTCTGGAAGGTGGCCTTGTCCTGAACCTTCAGCGGATCAAAGATCAGAAGATCCGCGGCGAAGCCTTCGCGCACCAGGCCGCGGTCGCGGAAGGCAAACGTGCGCGCCGGGAGCGACGTCATGCGCCGCACGGCATCCTCGAGGGTGATCACTTTCCGTTCCCTGACAAATTCCGCCAGCACTCGGGCGTTCGTTCCGTAGGAGCGCGGATGCGGCATACCGATTCCGAATTCACGAATGCCGCCGTCACTTGCCACCGCGGTGTTCGGATAGCGCATGATGCGCTCCACGTCCTGTTCCCCCATCGAGTGATAGACCATCTGCGCGCCGCCCGCGGTGATCAGATCGAGCACGGTCTCGATCTCATTGGCGAGGGTCTTCTCGCGCCCCTTCATGACGTTGACTTCGCTGATGGTCTTGCCTTCGTAGGAGGGCTCGGGCTTGAAGCCGGCGACGGTGGCGTAGGAATAGTCCGCGTGGCCCAGGTCCTTCAGTTTCTGCTCCATCTCCGCGGCGATGCGCTTCCGCGTCTCGGGATTCGAGAGGCGCTCGGCAATGGCGTCTTTCCCGTCGGCCAGCGCCCAGGAGGGCAGCGTGATGCCGAGGTTGGTGCTGGAACGGTCATAGGGATACTGATCCACCACGACGTCGACACCCTGGCGGCGGTACTTCTCGACCAGCGCCAGCGATTTGTCCGAGGCTCCCCACAGGCGCTGGTTGTCGATCTTGAAGTGGGACAACTCTACCCGCGCGCCCGCTTCTCCGCCCGCGCGGACCGCCTCCTCGATGGCCTCCAGCACTTTGGCGCCTTCGTCACGCATGTGCGAGGCGTAAACGCCGCCCATTCTGCCCGCGGGTTTGGCAAGGGCCACCACCTCGTTGCTGTTCGAATACGTGCCGGGGATGTAGATCAATCCGGTGGAGAATCCAACCGCGCCCTCGCGCATGGCCTGCTCCACCAGTTCCTGCATTTGCGCGATCTCCCCGGGAGTGGCGAGGCGGTTCGCCGTGCCCATCACTTCGCGCCGCACGGTATTGTGCCCGATGAGAGAGGCGACGTTGAGTCCCAACCCGAGCGACTCGAGCTTTTCGAACCATGGGCCCAGCGGCAGTTCCGATCCGCCGCAGTTGCCGGTGACGACGCTGGTGACGCCGTCGAGCAGGTAATTGTCGCCGCGCGGCATCTTTTCCACGTCGCCTTCGATATGGGTGTGGACGTCAATGAAGCCCGGCGCCAGCACGCGTTCGCGCGCATCGATGACGCGATCGGCTGTCTTCTCCGAGAGGTTCCCGATGGAGGCGATCACTCCGCCTTTCACGCCCACGTCGGCGCGGTACCAGGGGTTGCCCGTACCGTCCATCACGCGCGCGTTCCGGATGAGGACGTCGAAATCAGCGCCCATCAGGGCCGCGGAGAGAGACAGGAAAACAAGCAGCGGCTTCATGCCACGGGTCCGAGGAAGAAATTCAGAGCTTTGGCGATATAGCTCTTCATCTCGGCGCGTTTCACCACGTCATCGAGAAAACCGTGATTGAGCAGGAACTCGCTGCGCTGGAAT
This sequence comes from Bryobacterales bacterium, assembly GCA_020847975.1. GTDB lineage: Bacteria > Acidobacteriota > Terriglobia > Bryobacterales > Bryobacteraceae > CADEFT01. The sequence continues at coordinate 14,662 of JADLBD010000277.1, forward strand.
CCCTCCGGCAGTTTTTGGCGAATGGTCTGCTCGATGACGCGCGGCCCGGCGAAGCCGATGAGCGCTCCGGGTTCGGCGATATTGAGGTCGCCGAGCATCGCGAAACTCGCGGTGACGCCGCCGGTGGTCGGATTGGTCATGACGCTGATGTAGGGAATCTTCGCGTCGTCCAGGCGCATGAGGGCGGCGGAAATCTTGGCCAACTGCATGAGGCTGACAGCGCCTTCCTGCATGCGGGCGCCGCCGGAAGCGGAAACAATAATGAGAGGGGCCTTTTTGGCGATGGAGCGCTCGATGGCTCGGGTGATCTTCTCACCCATCACCGCGCCCATGCTGCCGCCGATGAATTTCAATTCGAGCACGCAGAGCACCACGTGGCGCCCCTCGAGTTTGCCTTCCACGGAGAGCAGCGCGTCCGGCATTTTCAGCGATTCCTGCATTTCCGCCAGCCGCTTCCTGTATGGCTTCGAATCGACGAACTCGAGCGGATCCGTGCAGGTCAGATTCTTGTCGAACTCTTCATAATCCCCGTCAAGCAGGAGTTTGACGCGCGAGGCGGCGTCGATCTTGAAGTGATGCCCGCATTGCGGACAACAGTTCATGTTTTCGTCGAGCGCCTTGCGCCAGATGATCTGCCCGCATTCTTCGCACTTCTGCCACAAACCTTCGGTCTTGACAGAACGATCGCCTTCGGGCTGCGCGGATACGCCGGGTGTTTTTCGAGTGAACCAAGCCATGGATGCGGCTGCTTATACAGACAACTCAACTTAAGTTAGCGCGGGTACGGATGGCCCCGCAACGTGGCGAAGGCGCGGTAGATCTGCTCGG
>JADLBD010000278.1 GCA_020847975.1 Bryobacterales bacterium
AATAGGAGAGGACGAAGAACCAGACGAGAATCGCGAGCCCGCCCAGGATGCCCACCTCGAGTCCCGCCAGCAGCCGCGGCAAGAGATTGCGGCGCGAATCCATCGAAACAGCCTATACTAGCACAGCCGGGCGAGAACTCCGCTTCTCGTCGTGCCGCGCAACCTCAGGCTTTGATTTCCGCCGGACGGCGCCAGGCGAACAACCGCTGCTTCATTTCCGCTTCTTTTTCGCGATGACTCGCTTCTCCGGCGAGGTTATTCATCTCTTTCGGATCGTCCCGCAGATTGTACAACTCGGCCGAATCGTTGACGTAGAAGCTGTATTTCCAATCCCCGTGACGAATCATGTATCTCGCGTTTTTGCTGTTGAGGGCGTACTCGGAGTAGACGGGCGCGTCGCTCTTCCTGTGGGGCTCCCGCACGAAGGGCGCGAGCGACGCGCCATCCAAGCCGCCAGGCACGGAGATTCCGCACATCTCGAGCATTGTGGCGAATAGCGAGGTCTGGCTCACCAGCGCATTACATACGCCGCTCTCCGCGCCGGGAGCTTTCACAATGAGCGGGACGCCTACCGAGGGTTCATAAAATACGAATTTGTTCCACAACCCATGCTCGCCGAGCATCTCTCCGTGATCGGAGGAGTAGATGATTACCGTGTCCTTTTCGAGGTCCAGTTCGCGCAGCGCCCGCAGGACTTGTCCGATCGCATCGTCCAATTGCGCCACGCTGCCGTAATACATTCGCATCCGCATGCGCGCCTGTTCCGGTTCCTGTAATTCCGGAGTCGGCCGGTCCACTTCGATGCGGCCGCGGATCTCCTTCGGTACACGGTCGAGGTTTACTTTACCCCAGGTGTCCGGCAATTCCACCGATCCCGCCGGATACATCTTCGCCCACTTCGAAGCCGGCATGAACGGATCATGCGGCTTGAGGTATGAACTGATGAGGAAGAACGGATGCTGTTTTCCAAAGCGCTTGAGGAAGCGGATGGATTCGCGCGCGACGAAACTCTCCTGGTGATCCCGCTCGGGAATCTTCGACGCTCGTCCGACGTGGACAAATCCCTTGCGGTCGTCCTTTTCGCGGGCATCCAGCCACGGATCGCCGAAATCGCGCCACAGGTCGTCAATCTGCGGCAATCCGCATCCGGAATTCGCCCTTGCCAGTTCCTCCGCGTAGAGCTTGGTCTTCGGGCCCAGATACTGGAACCAGTCGTTGAAATCCATGCGGTAGTCGAAGCCGTGGGTCTGCGCGTCGACGAAGTGCATCTTCCCGATGAGAGCGGAAATATATCCGGCGCGACTGAAGTGATGGGCCATGGTCTTGAACTCGAACGGCCACGGCGTCGTGTTGTTCCAAGTGCGGTGCGTGTGCGTATAGAGTCCCGTCAGAATGGACGCCCGCGACGGCGTACAGACGGGATTGGTGCAATAGGTATTGGAGAAGCGGACCCCTTCGCGAGCCAGCGCATCGAGGTTCGGCGTCTTGGCGTAAGGATCGCCGAGCAGGCTCATCGACGAAGGCCTGTGCTGGTCGGAGAGTAGAAACAACACATTCTTTGGCCGCCCTCCCGCCTGTCCCAGCGAGAGCGCCGGAGCCGCCTTGGCCGCCGCCGTCGAAAGAAACTGTTTGCGTGTCATGGCTTTTACTGAGGATAATGCATTCACACGCTATGTCTCTGATGAACCGCCGTACCATGCTACTTGCTTCCGCCGCCGTCTCCCTTGCGCCCGCCGCGGATGATATCCCGATTCTCGACATCCACCAGCACACCAACTACTCGCGCCGCCCTGATGATGTGCTCATCGCGCACCAGCGCAAGATGGGCATCACCAAGACCATCCTTCTGCCCGCCGGCTCCAAGTATGGGCTTGCGGCGCAGGCCGGGGGCAATGACACCGTCGTGAACGTGGTCAAACAGCATCCCGGCGAGTATCTCTTTTTCGCTAACGAACTGCCTGATATCCCCGAAGCCCGTCCCGTCATCGAGAAGTACCTCAAGATGGGGGCCATTGGCATCGGCGAGCAGAAGTTTCCCGTGAACTGCGATTCCGCGGCGATGCAATTGATCGCCTCCATCGCGCAGGAGTACCGCGTCCCCGTACTCATGCACTTCCAGCACAACACCTACAATCTCGGCATCGAGAACTTTCATAAGATGCTCGAAAAGTATCCCAAGGTGAACTTCATCGGGCACGCCCAAACATTCTGGGCGAACATCAGCAAGACGAATGACCAATCGGTGCTCTATCCGACCGGCAAAGTGACCCCGGGCGGGATCACCGACCGCCTGCTTTCGGACTACCCCAACATGTTCGGCGATCTCTCCGCCGGTTCCGGGTTCAACGCCTTCCACCGTGATCCTGACCACGGCCGCGAATTCCTCAAGCGCCACCAGGATAAACTTCTCTATGGCAGCGATTGCAACGATTGGGAAGGATCAGGCCCGAAGTGCAGCGGCGCGAATCAGATTGCCCAGATGAAGGAATTGAGCGGCGGAGATCGCAAGGTCCAGCGCAAGATTTTCTGGGAGAATTCCATCAAGCTCTTCCGGCTGAAGGTTTGAGGAAGCCGTTTGAGGAAGCCAAGGTGGCGCGCCTGACTCGAAGGTCCTTTCTGGCTTCTCTTGCGGCTCCCATGGCAGCGGGAGAGGTCAGGCCGAACATCGTCCTCATTATGGCCGACGATCTCGGCTACGAGTGTCTGGGCTGCTACGGCGGCACTTCGTACCGGACTCCGAATCTGGACCGCATGGCCTCGAGCGGCGTGCGCTTTACTCACGCCTACGCACAGCCTCTTTGCACGCCGACTCGCCTCCAGTTGATGACCGGCCTGTACAACCAGCGCAACTGGCGCGCCTTCGGCTTCATGGATCCGAAGGAAGTGACCTTTGGCCACCGGATGCGCGCCTTGGGCTACCGGACCGTAATTGCCGGGAAGTGGCAGTTCTATAGCTACAACCCTCCGGATTTCGAACCCGAGTGGCGGGGGCGCGGAATGCTGCCCAGGGATTCCGGTTTCGAGGAGTACTGTCTGTGGCATTCTCTTCATACCGAGGACAAGGGTTCCCGCTATGGAGACCCCACCTATCTCGTCAACGGCAAACTCGAGAAGGACGTAAAGGACAAGTACGGCGATGACATCTTCGCCAACTTCCTCATGGATTTCATGAAGCACCACAAGCAGGAGCCCTTTTTCGCCTACTACCCTCTGGCGCTCACGCATGGCCCTTTCAATCCCACGCCGGATAGCAAGGAGTGGACCACTCAGCGGCTGAAGAACGACCGCCGGTTCTTCCATGACATGGTGGAGTACATGGACAAGGTGGTGGGGCGCGTCCTCGACAAAGTGGATGCGCTTGGAATCGCAGACCGGACGCTGGTGCTTTTTTACAGTGACAACGGGACCGAGCGCGGCATGCGATCGATGATGGGTAATCGCGTCGTGCTCGGAGGGAAAGGCCTGACAACCGACGCCGGCACGAGAGTTCCGTTGATCGCCCGCTGGCGCGGCCGCTCTCCGCAAGGCAGGGTTGTCAATGACCTCGTCGACTCGACGGACTTCTTGCCCACCATGTTTGAGGCCGCCGGAGCGAGGCTGCCTGTGCCAACTCTTGACGGCCGCAGTTTTCTCCCGCAAGTGCTCGGCAGGAAGGGGAGTCCCCGTGAATGGACGTATTGCTGGTTTGACCCGCGTCCGGGGCACGGGAAGGAAGAATTCACCCGCCTGGTGCGCTACGCGCGCACGCAACGCTACAAGCTGTACGACGACGGACGGCTGTTTGACGTGCCGGCGGACATTCTGGAGCAGCACCCGTTGGGGGCAGCGGAAGGCGGCGCCGCGGCCATGGAAGCGAGGCGCAAGTTGCAGGCGGTACTGAAGCGGATGTCCGAGGGGCGATAGGCAGACGGGGGGTGGTACCGTGACCCAACTGACATATCAGTGCAGCTCTCTGCTGCGTATCGATCACAAGAGACAGCTCTCTTTTTCTGAACGCTGTTCTCCTCTCCTAGGTGTACTCCAAACCCTATCTGGTACCCCCTTCCGCATTTGTGCGCAGGGCTTCTGACGATCACTGCAATAAGTCAGTTAAGTGCTTTGTGATGAGGCATTTGCAGATTGCATACAATTGCGTTTCTTTTTTCTTGACATTTTTAACACAGCGGATTACTATTCATTTTCCACGTACTTTAGGTGGTTAGTCCTCCACCTACCCAAATCCAGACTAAAGGGGTCCCTGCATGACCTTTCAGATTGGCGAACGTGTTGTCTATCCGAATCACG
>JADLBD010000279.1 GCA_020847975.1 Bryobacterales bacterium
AAGGTGCAGACGTGGATGGCGTACTGGAGGCGGCCGAGGTCGAGACAGCGGAAATTATCGATGCGCAGGTCTTTGATGTAGAAGAAGGCGACCTGCCCGTGCAGTCCGTAGACTTCCCATTTGCGGACATCGACGCCGTTGACGATCAGATTGAGGCCGGAGATGGTGATCTGCCGGTCCCAGGTTTTTGTCAGCGCGCCTTTGTTGAGGAGGACGTGGGTGAACGGTCCCTGTTCCGGAACCTTCTTGACGAACACGTTGTTGCCGAATAGCAGGGAGGTGTAGCTGCCGAGGTAGACCGTGCCGGCGAGGTTGTAGGTTCCCGGCCGGCTGACGACGATAGTTCCGGTTTGATCCACGGCTGATTGGAGGGCCTTGCGGTTCTCGACGCCGGTGGCTTGGGGGGAAAAGCCGAAACGGGATGCGTCGGTGAAGGCATGAGAGGGTTCGGCCGTTTGGGATCGAAGGGGGAGATTGGCGGCGAGGGCCAGGCCGGCGCGGAGGAGGTCGCGTCTGCGGTGCATGCTTCTATGATGAGGTCAGTGCGGCACCTCAGTCACCTTGCCATCGGTGAGAACAATGGTGACGGTGGCTCCCGATTCGGTTTGGTAGCGCAATGTCTCGCGGCTGCCTTCGCTGCCGGTGATGCCAGCGCGGGAGTACGGTTGGCCGAGGAGTTCGATGAGGCGGGCGCGCGTCGTGCCGGTGGTGACGGCCTGGAGTTCCGCCGGGGTGAGCTTACGCGAGGGTGGCGGAGGAGGAGCGGGCGGAATGGGAACGCGTCCGGCTGAGGGGTGGAAGGGCGCGCCCGCCGCGCGGATTCGCTTCGATTCCTCGAAGCTCTCGCTGGCGGTTTTGCCGTTGAAGCGGAAGGCGAGGTGCGGAACATCCTGGGGCATGGAGCGGGCATCGGGTTCGAAGGAGGCGGTGAATATGCCCTGGCCGGAGGAGGAGAACTTGATGGAGAGTTTGTAGCCGCCGGGGCCGTAGTAATCCCACATCTGCTCCTGTTCGGGGCGATCGCTGGGGAAGACGCTGTTGGGAGCGCCGAGGATCCCTCTAACCTGGTCGGGGCCCATGGAGCGGTCGAGGAGGCTGACCTTGGCGGGATCGACGGGGTAGTGGTGATCGAAGCGGACGAGGTGGCGGGCATTTCCGCCGCTGATGCCCCAGAGCCAACCGACATTGGTGCGGGTGAGTTCGCGATTGTCGGGACTCCACCAGCGGCCGTTGATTTTGCGGGCGGTGACGACGCGGCCGTCGATGCGGATGCTCATTCTTTCCGTGACGGTGGCTCCGGGTTGGGCCACCAGGAGGGTTGCGGCGCACAGCAACGCCGCGGCAAGACGGATCGCCATAGGTGGAATATCGGCATTCGGCGGGGAGCCTGTAGGGGGTGTTCCGTCAACGGACGTTCGATACGGTGTAGTCGCGCTCCATGGCGGCGGCAATGTCGCGTTCTTCAAACAAAACCGGGCGCCATTGTTTTTTGCGAAACAGCTCCGTCTGGTCGGTGAAGTGGGGGGAGGCGGGGTCGCCCGATTCGGAGTAAGTGAGGAATGCCTTGGCGTGGGGGCCGTTGGCGGTGAATTCGACAACCATGAGGAAGCTCGAGCCGGTTACCACCGGATAGCCCTTTTCCGTGAGGAATGCGCTGCCCTTGACGGGTTTGGGATTGTCCATGGGCTCGAGGGTGGTGGTGTTGCGGGCGTTGCGCTCCATGTTCATGAGGCCGTCAGTGAAGCCGTCCCCGCCGTGAATGGGGATGCGGCGTCCGGCTTTATCGGCGTATTGCAACTCGCCGAGCGGGACATCGAGGGCGATGTGGCGGGAGCGGAGCAGATTCACGGCGCGGGCGAGGTTTTCGATGGGGGCGCTGCCGGGCGCGAGGCCGCGCGGGGCGCCTACGGGGTCGGCGGGGTGGAAGCCGACGGCGAACAGCTTGCCTTTGTCGAGGAAATCCGGCTGGGCGAACTGGCCGAGCCACTCGCGGAAGAGCACGGCTCCGCGGCTTTCGAGGTCGTCGCGGTTGTCCCAGGCGGCGAGGACGTCGCAGGCTTGGGCGAGGTCCGCGGAGGCATGACGGCAGCGGGCGACCAACTCGTCCTTGAGCAGTTCGGCGGTGAGGCTGCGGTTGCTGAGGATGGCGTTGCCGAGTTCGTCGAGGGTGAATTTGTGGTCGGCTCCGGCGGGTTGATCGGGGGAGCGCAGGGAGAGAGTGAGCGCGTTGTTGCGGGTGCGGGGGGAGCGCGCGGTGGCTTGCTCGCCTTGGAGCGGCGAGTAGGGTCCAGTGATGAGCGCGCCGGCGTTGGCGAGCCAGAAGCTGTCGTTGGCATTGAACACGTAGTCGGCGCGCTCGAGCTGGGGCATGTGGGAGAAAGCCATGACGCCGGGGGAGCGGGCTCCCTTGTCGTTCCGCCATTCGAAGCGGGAGTCGCTTCCGGGCAGCAGCACGATGCCCTGCTGGTAGAGGCGTTTGGCGGCGGGGTCCGTTTGGCGGAGGCGCAGCCATTCGGCGATGGCTTGCGGGCTGAGATTGGGAGTGGAGGCGCTGTCGGTATACCAGGCGATGCCTTCGCGTCCGCTGGAGATCGTATTGACCCAGGGCATGGCCTGGTAACGGGCGTGGGCCGCCTGAAACTCCTTCATGGAGTGGGCGCGGCCCATGGCGAGCCATTGGGCGGCGCTGTTGGTGTTGTCCCAGTTGGCGTCCCGCACGGCGACGGCGCGTTTCGCGTTCCAGCCGAGGTTGGGGAAGTTGACGATGGGTCCGTAGTGGCTGAACCAGACAGTGTGCTCGACAGTTTTGAGGCCGCCATCCGGTTGTTTGACTGGAACGGAGACGCGCCGCGGGGTCATGGCGCGTTCCTGCCTGTCGTAGAGATAGGTAGTGGGCTTGCCCGGTACGAGATCGAGTGTGTAGAGCGTGAATCGCTTACCCGCGGAGACGGTGTGGGTCCAGGCGACATCGCGGTTGAAGCCGATGGCGACTCCCGGCGCGCCGATGAGTCCGCTGCCGTAGACGTCGAGTTTGCCGGGGATGCGGAGGTGTTTTTCCCAGAAGCGGTTGGAGCCGACCCAGGGGTAGTGAGGATTGGCAAGGAGCATGCCTTTGCCTTCGGCGCTGCGGTCTTTGCCGATACCCCAGCCGTTGCTGGCGAGGTCGGGCGGAGCATAGGGGATGAATGCGGTGGCGGCGGGAGCGTTGCCCGAGGGTGGCGCAGCGGTGGCGATCATCGGGGCGAGTTGAGTGATGACCAGCAGGATGATCTGCTGGTAGGCTGCGAGGTCTGTGGCGGTGATGGGCATCACCCAATCCGCTCCGCGGCACCAGCCGCCGATTTTGTCCTTGCCTGTCACGGCGAGGTAGTGGTTGTATCCGGCGGCGTAGCCGGTGTACCAATCGCGCAGTTCGGGGGGCAGCTTCGCGAGCATGGCGGAGGCGCGGGTGGCGAGCTCGAGGGCTTTCATGGCGATGTCGCTGCGCAGGTGCTCGTCGCCGTTGCCGGCTCCGAAGTATTTCGCGCGTTCTCCGCGGGCGCGGATGACCTGGTCGGCGACGCTGCACAGGTGGTCCTCGGCTTGTGCGTAGCCTTCGCCGAAGCCGAGGCTGCCGAAGTCCCTGGCTTCGATATGCGGGATGCCGTAGGTGGTGCGGCGGATGTGCGCGTGGTAACGGGGTTGGGCGGCGAGCGTGAGGGAGATTAGCAGGAGGGCGGCGGGGGTGCGGAGACGGGGCATGAGGTAGAGTGTAGCGCCGTCGTACAGGCTGGGCGGAATCGACGAGGGCCTGCGCTGCATCTCTTGATTGTGAATCTCCTGGCTATTTCGGGGAGCCTGCGCGCGAATTCCTCCAACATGCGGCTGCTAAAGGCTCTTTCTCTGCTGCTTCCATCGGGTAGCGTATTGCGCTTCTATGAGGGACTCGGCAATCTGCCGCATTTCAATCCCGACCTCGATGTGGAGCCTGCTCCGCCGCCGGTTGGGGCGTTTCGGGAGCAGTTGCGATGGGCGGACGCCGTGGTGATCTCGAGTCCGGAGTATGCGCACGGCGTACCGGGATCGCTCAAGAATGCGCTCGATTGGGTGGTGGGCAGCGGGGATCTGGTGGAGAAGCCGGTGGCTCTGCTGAACGCTTCTCCGAGGAGCACATTCGCGCAGGCAGCGCTTGCAGAAACGCTGCGGACGATGTCGGCAGTGGTGCTGGAGGAGGCTTCGGTGACTATTCCGCTGCGGGGGAGCAAGCAGAATGCGGAAGAGATTGCGGCGAATTCGGAACTTGCAGCGCTGTTGCAAACGGCGCTTCAGGTGCTGGAGACGAACACTCAAAGCAGCGGGATCAGCCCTTAGTAGCCGGCGGCTTTGCCCGAGCCGCGCGAATCCGCGCCGCCCAGCCGCATGCCGTTGGCATCGACGGCGATGCCGTGTACCTGTCCGATGGCAGCGGAGTCGGGGGCGAACTTGTGCCCCATGGCTTCGAGAGCGTGGAGGACATCCTTCGCAAGGGCGTAGCGTTCGTAGCGCACGACATCGGGCAGCCACTGATGGTGGATGCGCGGCGCGTCGATGGCTTCCTGAATGTTCATGCCGTGATCGATGAGGTTGAGCGTCACCTGTAGCACGGTGTTCGGGATGGTGGTGCCGCCGGGGGTGCCGACGACGAAGGCGAGCTTGCCGTCCTTCACGGCGATGGTGGGTGTTTGGGAGGAGACGGGCCGTTTGTCGGGCGCGATGGTGTTTGCTTCTCCCGCCGGATAGCCGAACGCGTTCGGAGCGCCGGCTTTGGCGGCAAACTCGTCCATGACGTTGTTGAGGAAGAAGCCGGCTCCGGTGACCACGATGCCGCTGCCGTAGCTGTCGCGCAGCGTGTACGTATTCGAGACGGCGTTGCCCTGGGCATCGACGACGGAGAAGTGGGTGGTGTCGTTCGATTCCTGAGGGAGACTGCCTTCGCGGATCTGCTCGCTAGGCGTGGCGCGGTCCGGGCGAATGGATGCGGCGCGGCCGGCGATGTAGGCCGGGGACAAGAGGCGGGCCAGCGGGACGGTCACGAACGCCGGATCGCCGAAATAGGCGGCGCGGTCTGCAAAGGCGCGCTTCATGACCTCAATGAGGAGGTGATCCGCAGCCGAGGAATGAGGGCCCATGGAGCGCAGGTCGAAGCGCTCGAGCATGGCGAGCATCTGCATGAGGAGGAATCCGCCCGAACTCACGGGCGGCATGCTGATGAGTTCATAGCCGCGGTAGTGGCCGCGCACGGGCTCCCGCAGGATGGCTTTGTATTGCTTCAAATCGTCGAGCGCAATGAGGCCGCCGTTGGCTTTCATCTCCGCCTGGAGCAGACGGGCTGTTTTGCCTTCATAGAACTCGCGCGGGCCGTTGGCGGCAATGCGGCGCAGCGTGGAAGCCAGTTCCGGTTGAGTCAACCGGTCGCCTTCGTTGAAGAAGCGGCCGTTCGGGAGGAAGATGCGTTTGGTCTCCGGGTATTGCGAAAATCTGCGCTCGGCGGAGCGAAGCTGCCGGGCGAGGTCGTGGGAGACAGGGAAGCCTTCCTGGGCCAGGCGGATGGCCGGGGCCAAAACATCTTTCCACGGTTTTGTTCCAAACTTTTCGAGAGCGAGAGCCATGCCCGCCACCGTGCCGGGGACGCCGGCGGCGCGGTGTCCCGTCTTGGGAGCATCCGGAATCGCGTTGCCGGCCGGGTCCAGGAACATGGTTTTCGAGGCGTGCCCGGGGGCGGTTTCGCGGTAGTCGATGGCTGCGGCGCGGCCATCGCCGCGGCGGATGACCATGAATCCGCCGCCTCCGATATTACCGGCCGACGGGTACGTGACGGCGAGCGCAAAGGCGGTGGCGATGGCGGCGTCGACGGCATTTCCGCCCTGCTTCAGGATTTCGACGCCGGCAGCGGTAGCGTCGGGCTGCGCGGACGAGACCATGCCGTGACGCGCGCGGACGGGTTGGGGAGAAGCGCACCAGAGGACAGGCGCGGCACTCAGAAGCAGGGCGGCAGAGAGAAGCAGGGGATTCATAGAGGGCTCCTTTCGAGCGGGCGGCACTCGACGATAAAGCGGCCGGATGGCGCGCGACCCGATGTTTGAATCTCGAGGCCGGCGGCGCGGGCAAGTTCACCGAACTCGGCGAGTGTGCGGTCCTTGCCGCCCACCAGGACGAGCATCAGCAATTGCGGGGAGGCGGCGGCGTTTGGCGTGACGCCGCCGAGGATCACGACGCGGCCATTCGGGCGCGCGGCTTCGGCGCAGCGGCGCAGCAGTTGTTCCGCCTCCGCGTCCGGCCAGTCGGCGAGGACGCTTTTCATCATGTAGATGTCGCCGCCGGGGGGCAAAGGGTCAAAGAAACTCTGGCCCGCGGTGGTGACGCGATCGGCCACACCGGCGGCTTGCAGGAGTTCCCTGGAGCGCGCCACAGTGCGGGGCAGGTCCACGAGGATGCCGCGCGTTCCGGGGTGGGCGCGAAGTACTTCGGCGAGAAGCGCTCCCGTGCCCCCGCCGACGTCCACCACCGTGCGAATGGAACTCCAATGGGCGGGATCGAGGAGGATATTGGGATCCGGCGTGCCGTGTCCCGCCGGCCCCATCATTGCATCGAAAGCCGCGGAGATGCCGGGATGGGCGTCGAGGTCTTCCCAGTAGGGGCGGCCGAAGACCTGGTGATAAGCGGGCTTGCCCGTGCGAACGGCGGAAAGCAGGGTGCTCCAGGCGTGGGCCATGCGGCCGCCGAAGCTGTCCAGATCGAGGCCCAGCAAGCTGCCCTCGTCGAGGAAAGCGCGCGCGGCGTCGTTCAGAGCGAAGCTCCCGGGCGCGGGCTCTTCGAAGATGCCCTTGTCTACAAGGTGGCGCAGGACTCTTTGGAGGGCGTCGGGGTCGGCTCCCGCGGCGGTCGCCAGCGCCTGGATATCCGAATGACCTGATTCGATGTGGGCGGCGACGCGCAAGGTGGCCACGACGAGGACGCACCAGGGAGTGGAAAGATCGGCGAGTTCCCACAGTTCCATCCCGTTATGATGACACGGCGGGCGTTGGGCCACGATTTGCAGGGCGGTCTTCCCCAAATTGCCGCCTTTTTGAGACTGGAGAGACGCCCGTTCCCGTCGTGTGGTACCCTCTTAGGGCGAACCAATGATGGCGCGCACCTGCTCCCCTGACCTGATTTTCAACACATGAATTTGCGTTCTGTTTTCAGTCTGTTTTCCTCCGACCTTGCCATTGACCTCGGGACGGCGAACACTTTGGTGTTTGCCAAGGGGAAAGGCGTTGTCGTCAACGAACCATCGATTGTGGCGATCAATAAGAATACCGGCGAGGTGGAGGCGGTCGGCAAAGAAGCCAAGGACATGCTTGGGCGCACGCCGGGGAATATCGTCGCCATCCGGCCAATGAAAGATGGCGTCATTGCGGATTTCAAAGTAACGGAGCGTATGCTCAACTACTTTATCCAGAAGGCGCATGGCCGCAAGATGCTGGTGCACCCGCGTATTGTGATCGGCGTTCCGAGCGAGATCACGCAGGTGGAGAAACGCGCGGTCATTGACTCGGCCAACCGCGCCAAAGCGAGTGAAGTGCACCTGGTGGAACAGGCGATGGTGGCGGCGATCGGGGCCGGTCTTCCCATCACGGAGCCATCGGGGAACATGGTGGTGGACATCGGCGGGGGCACCACGGATGTCGCGGTGATCTCCCTTTCCGGCATCGTCTACGCGCGTTCGGTGCGCGTTGCCGGCAACGAGATGGACGACGCCATCATGCAGTACCTGAAGCGGAAATACAACCTGCTCATCGGCGAGCGGACGGCCGAGCAGATCAAGATCGGAGTGGGGTCGGCGTTTCCGCTGGACCGGCCGATTACGATGGAAATCAAGGGCCGGAACCTCATCGAGGGCGTGCCGAAGACGATTACGATCGAGGACGGCGAGATACGCGAAGCTCTGTCGGAGTGCGTGGCCACGATCATGAACGCGATCCGTGTCGCCTTGGAGCGCACTCCGCCGGAACTCAGCGCCGATATCAGCGACCGCGGAATTGTGCTTACGGGCGGCGGAGCGATGCTCAAGAATCTGGACCGGCGGATTCGCGAGGAGACGGGGCTTCCGGTGTCGATTGCCGAAGACCCGCTGGCGTCGGTGGTGCTGGGCACGGGGAAGATGCTGACGGATTTCAAACTGCTGCGGCGTATTGCGATTGAGTGAATTTGGCCTGACGGCCTTCTTAGAGCGAGACAGTGTACATCCGGAAGATCACTCTCGAGAACATACGCGGGTTTCAGCAACTGCACTTCTCTCTGGACCGGGGAGGCCACTATGCCGGGTGGACCGTCTTCACGGGGGACAACGGTTCCGGAAAAAGCGCTCTGCTGAAGGCTGTTGCCGTGGCTCTCGCCGGCAACGACTCTGCCCGCGCCCTGCAACCGAGTTTCAACGGCTGGATTCGAGAAGGCGAGAGCGAGGGGGCAATAGAACTCGAGATCGTGCGTGTTCCCAATGACGATTCGATCACCATACAGGGAAAGGCTCCGGCAACAAGTTTTCCGGCTCGCATCGTCCTGCGCTCCGCGGATAGGGATGCCACGCTCGAAAAGGGGCTTCCTTCAGGTAAGCCCGAATCCTATTCAACACCTCAACGTTCCATATGGGCGAGCGACGCAAAAGGCTGGTTTTCCTGCGGCTACGGACCGTTCCGGCGGGTTCTTGGAGCTTCCGCCGAGGCAGCCCGGGTGATGGTAGCACCGAACACGGAACGTTTCGTGACGATGTTTCGTGAGGACGCCTCGCTGGCGGAAGTGGGTCAATGGCTCCGTGATCTGAATCACAAAAGGCTCGAAGGCAGGCAGGAGGAGACGCGACAACTCGAACTCCTGATAGAGATCCTCCGCGACGAGTTCATGCCGAACCAGATCACAGTGGATCGCGTCGATTCGGACGGTCTTTGGCTCAAGGATCGAAACGGACTTGCCCTGGAGTGGCGGGAGATGAGTGACGGTTACCGTGCAGCACTGGCCCTGCTTGCGGACATTCTTCGCCACTTGATCAAGGCATACGGAGTAGACGGCCTGACAGAACGCGACGAGGACGGAAAGCTCATCATCAAACGGAGCGGCGTTGTACTAATTGATGAGGTGGACGCGCATCTCCATCCGGAGTGGCAGCGTGAAATCGGGTTCTGGCTGAAGAAGCACTTCCCTCATATCCAGTTCCTTGTCACAACTCACAGCCCCATCATCTGTCAGGCTGCCGATGAGAATGGCTTGTTCGTACTACCCGAACCGGGGAGCAGAATGCCGGCCAGAGCGCTGTCGCAAGACGAGTACAAGAAAGTGATCGCCTCTCGTCCGGACACAATTCTCCTAAGCTCGGCATTTGGGTTGCAGAATACCCGCTCGCCCCTGGCTGTGAAAAAACGCGCGGAGTATTCGAGATTAAGGGCAAAGAAGCGCGCAGGCGCCAGTTTAAGCAGAGAGGAACTGGAACGCCTCCAGCGCGATGAGGTATTCGCCGCGACATCCGAGGAGCCGTAATCCATGCGCCGTTTGCACAGAATTCCCTTGGCGGAGCCCACGGAGAAATATCTCGCAAAGCGGCAAAAGGAGGTGAACGCCAAAAAGCAGGCCGGCACCTTGGAAGTCGAAAAAGAGTGGTCAAGTTCCCGCAAGACTCAGAAAATGAAAGATGTTGTTCAGGTGTTGAGAAAGATGATGGGGCTCCGTGAGCGGTGTGTCTACTGTCTCGATTCCCACGGGGCGGACATCGAACATTTTTGGCCAAAAGCCCCATTCCCCGAGAAGATGTTTCGCTGGCGAAATCTTCTTCTCTGCTGTACAGAATGCGGGCGCATGAAGAGCGATCAGTTTCCATTGGAGGGAGGAAGGCCTCTGCTGATTGATCCTTCGGTAGAGGACCCTTGGCTTTATCTGGATTTCGATCCTGTTACCGGGAACCTCACAGCCCGCTTTGACGCGGTCTCCAATGCGTTCTCCCCGAAGGGGGAACGGACGGTCGATATTCTTCAACTTGACCGGAGAGAGGCTCTGGCGGCTGGCTACCTCAAGACCTGGAAGCGTCTGGGCAGCCTAATTCGGGATTACCTCCCAACCAGATCACAGACTCCCCAACAACTGGCTAAGAATCTGATCGAGGAAGACGAACACGGACTCCTCGGCTGGTGTTTTGATGGCTCGGGGCAGAATGAACCTCCATTTCGGGAACTTCGCGAACAGACTCCCGAGACATGGAAAATCTGTGCGGGCGCAGCACGTTGCCCACAAAACGAGCCGGTATCGGTGAGACAATAGGACACTGGACCCGGATGTATGGACTTCATCCTGCATCGCTATAAGAACCTCACCGTTCTGCTGGTTGTGATTGCCGCGCAACTGGTGTTGCTGGCGTATCAGGTGAAGAGCAACCAGGACATGCGGTTGATCCGGGTGTGGTCGGTGACGGCCATTACTCCGGTGGCGCGGTTGGTGGAATTGATCCGGGGGGGCACGGTGGGGTTCATGAAGGACTACTTCATTCTCCTCGATGCGCGCGAGGAAAACCGGCGCTTGCGCGAGGAGATGGGCCACATCAAGATGGAGAACCAGTTTCTGCAAACGGAACTCTCCACGGCCGACCGGGCGCGCGCCCTGGCGGCGTTTCAAGCGCGAACGCCGTCCAAGACCCTGGCGGCGCGTATCATTGCCAACGCGACGGGCGCGAATTCGAAAGTGGTGTATATCGATCGCGGAGCGGCCGCGGGAGTGCAGCCGGGCATGGCTGTGGTGACTCCGGACGGCATTGTGGGGAAGGTGATCGCTGTCTATCCCACGGCTTCCCAGGTCATGCTGATCACGGATCCGAGCTTCGCCGCGGGGGTAATCTCGCAGAAGTACCGGGTCCACGGGACTCTGAAAGGACAGGGGCATGGGACGCTGATCGTGGACTACGTGCCGTCGGAGTTAAAAGTGGAGGTGGGGGAGAAGTTCTTCACTTCGGGGGACGATCGGATCTTTCCCAAGGGGCTTCCGGTGGGGGAAGTGAAGGTGGTGAGGCCGGGGCGGTCGTACAAGGAGATCTTTGTGGCCCCGAGCGGATTCTCACAGGGCCTCGAAGAGGTGCTGGTGATTGTCAACGGAGTACACCAGGTGATTCCCGGCGCGACACCGGAACAGGCTCCGTATAACGTCCTTCCCTCGCCGGAACAGGAACCGGAGAAAGCTGCTCCCACGACCGTCACCGAGGGACCCGCAACCGAGGCCGACCGGCTCAAGGAGTACTATCTCAAACTCGGCCAGGCGCAGGGGGTACATTACGGGGCCGCCGGCCGGATTCCCGATTTCAACGCACCGCTCGAGCCGCCCAAGCCGCCCGCCGTTTCGCCTGAGGCCACGCCTCCAGCCGCGCCGCCACAACAATGACGGAGTTCACGGACCGGATCGCTGAAGTTCCCGGCAAGAGCCCGATTGCGCGCTTCCGCCCGATCGTATTCCTGCTGACCCCGCTGGCGGCAATCCTCTTTCAGGTCTACATCCCGCGGCTGGTCGAGCAACTGGCGTACCTGGACCTGCCGCTTCTGGTAACGGTGTACTTTGCGCTCATGCGGAGGTCGCCGATTATCGGATTGCTGCTCGGCGCGGGCATTGGACTGGTGCAGGACTCGCTTTCGCACCAGCCTCTGGGCATGTTCGGCATCGTCAAGACCCTGGTGGGATATTTCTGTGCCACCGTGAGCCAGCGGTTTGCGGTGGAGAACCCGGCCATTCGATTCATCCTGGCCTTCTTTTTCTATTTCTTCCATCAACTGATGTACTGGATTCTGCTGCGCGCCCTGCTGGGGCAACCGGGGGACTTCGATCCGCAGCGGGAATTGATTTTAGGGCTCTTGAATGCCGCTGTGGCCCTACCGTTTTTCCGGCTTTTGGATAAACTGAGAGACAGAGGTTAGGGCGTGCCCATCTCTCCGATTGAACAAGAGCTCGAAAAGAAGCTGGATGCGGAACGGGTTCTGCGCGAAAACACGAAGTTCGCCGCGGACAAGATCAACGCCGCACAGTACCTGATTTTCGCCGTGGTCGCCTTCCTGATCGCGTGCTTCTACGACCTCCAGATTCACCAGCGGGAGTACTACAGTGAAGCCGCCGAGCGGAATCGCATCAAGGCGCTGCCCATCCTTGCGCCGCGCGGGAAGATACTGGACCGCGACGGCCGGGTGATTGTGGATAACCACGCGTCTTACAGCCTGCTGCTCTCGCGCGAAGCGCTTCGCCCGGAGCACCTCGCGCCGATTGCCGAAGGGCTCGGGCTCGATGTGGGCGAGTTGAAGGCGAAACTCGAACGGTTTGACCGCACGCGCGCCAAGTACGAACCTGTTCTGATCAAGGAAGAATTGAGCCCGGCCGACCTGGCGTTCGTCGAATCGCACCGGGATCTGGAAACCTTCCCGGAAATGGAGCTGATCCAGTCACACACGCGGGCCTATCCGAAGGACGGTCTCGCCTCGCACGTGATTGGCTACGTGGGAGAAATCAGCGACGCCGAGTTGAACAGCACCGAATTTGGCCGGAACAAGCCGGGTGACGTCGTGGGGCAGGCCGGAATCGAGCGGCAATACAACGATCTGCTGACGGGGACCGACGGCGAGCGCCAGGTGATGGTGGACAACCGCGGCTATGAGCGCCAGGTGCTGGGCTACAAGGCGGCCGTGTCCGGGCAGTCGCTTGACCTGACCATCGATCTCGACTTGCAGGTGGTGGCGGAGCTCGCTCTCGAGGGGCGGCGCGGCGCCGTTGTCGCCCTGGACCCACGCAACGGGGAAGTGTTGGCCATGGTCAGCCGGCCATCCTATGACTCGAACATGATGTCCAGCCACATCAGCGCCAAGGAATGGAATGCGCTGCTGACGGATCCGGACAAACCGCTTTTCAATCGCGCGCTCCAGTCGCAACTGGCTCCGGGTTCGACGTTCAAGCCGATCGTTGCGCTGGCGGCGCTGCAAACGCAGTCGATTCCGGACGATTTCTCGGCGAATTGTGGCGGCGGGGCGAGCTATTACGGCCGCTACTTCAAGTGTCATTTGAAGCGAGGGCACGGTTCCATCCAGCTCAATCGCGCCATCGCACAATCCTGCGACGTCTTCTTTTATGCTGTCGGGAACCGGACGGGTATCGACAACATTGCCCGGTTCGCGGAAATGGCAGGGCTGGGAGCGAAGACGGGAATCGACCTTCCTTATGAAGCCTCGGGGGTGGTGCCCTCGACGCGGTGGAAAATGCGCACCCAACGGCAGAAGTGGTACGCGGGAGAAACCATCTCCGTCTCGATCGGGCAGGGCGCGCTGACGGTGACGCCACTGCAGTTGGCGCACGCTGTTGGCGGTATCGCGATCGGCGGAGTCTGGTACCGGCCTCATCTGGTGAAGGAGCAGGCGCGGCCAGAGCCTGCCCGCAAGGGCGATGTCAGCCCGGAAAACGTGCTGAAGGTGATTCAGGGTATGTATAGCGTGGTGAATGCCGGAGGAACGGGCGGGGCGGCGCGGTTGCCCGGCATCGAGTTATGCGGAAAGACCGGGACGGCGCAATTGGCCTCGAACGATTTTCTCAAGTCCGCCAAGGCCGGCAAGGAGTTCGCGGACAATGCCTGGTTCGTTGGGTTTGCGCCGCGGGAGAATCCGGAAATTGTCGTTGCCGCGCTGCTCGAAAACGGGTTGCACGGCGACCGGGCGGCGCCCGTTGTGCGGGACGTGGTGAAGGCGTACTTTGACAAGAAGGCCCGCATGGCGCAAAACCGTAAGACTCTCGCCCTGCAGCGGGTATTGCCTGGTTTGAATCCGGTCAATTGAATATGCCCAACTACCGCTCGCTTCGGGATTTTGACTGGACCCTGTGGGGTGTTACATTGCTGATCTGCTCGCTGGGCGTGTTGCAGATCTACAGCGCGACGCGGGACACCATCTGGCGGGGCGTATGGACCAAGCAGATTGTATGCATCCTCGCGGGAATGGTGCTGGCCTGGGTCATCAGCCGCGTGGACTACCACGCTTTGCTTGGCCATGTACCACTGATGTACCTTGCCATGATGGTCATGTTGATTGTGACATTCGTGCTGGGTACGAAGATTTTCGGGTCGCGCCGCTGGATTCCCATGTTCGGAGGTTTCCACCTCCAGATCTCCGAATTCGCTAAACTGGTTATCGTATTACTGGTGGCGCGTTATCTGTCGGCCGTGAGAAACGACCGGCTCGAGTTGGAGGATCTTCTGAAGTTGTGCGGGCTGGTGGCCCTGCCGATGCTGCTGGTGATGAAGCAGCCGGACCTGGGCACATCTTTGACCTACCTGCCGGTTCTCGGAGTTGGCATTTTTCTGGTGGGCCTCCGCTGGCAGTATGTTGCAGCCATTGTGGCGTTGTGTGTTTTGCTGATGCCTGTAGGGTGGTATTTCTACCTCAAAGATTATCAGAAAGCGAGGCTTACGACCTTTGTCGATCCGGAACGGGATCCCAAGGGAACCGGCTACCAGGTGATCCAATCGAAGATCGCCGTCGGGTCGGGCGGGCCGTGGGGGAAGGGCGTCACCAAGGGTTCCCAGACACAACTTCGGTTCCTCCCGGTGCCGCATACGGACTTTATTATGGCGGCCTTCGCGGAGGAACACGGTTTTGTCGGTGTCGTTGTCGTGCTAGGGTTATATTTGCTGCTGCTTTTGCAGATTGTGCAGAATGCGCAAACCGCCCCGGACAAGGCGGGGATCTATATCTGCATGGGTGTCGGCATGTTGTTGTTGTTTCATTTGCTGGTGAACGTCGGCATGGTAGTGGGACGGATGCCAGTGACAGGGATTCCGCTGCCGTTGATGAGCAATGGCGGCTCCAGTGTCCTGACCACGTTCATGATGCTGGGTTTGGTGAACAACGTCCGTTTGCGGCGTTTCGTGAATTGAGACGGCGCGTGCGGGGTTCGCTTGAGAGAGTTCGGGAATTCGGGTTAACCAAGGTTTTTCCCGGTGGTGTTCGAGCGCAAGCGTAGTGCGTCGCTCCACCTGCCGGACAAAAGTTTTTCGCGCCGCTTTCCGCGGCCACCCAATCCGCGTTCCTCAGCCATTTGAGCCTCCCTTGTACGTGCGCCGCCCAGGAGGTTTAGATGACAAAGGAATTGGTGATATCCGCCAATCGCCACGAAACCAAGGTGGCTCTTCTTGAAGATGACCAGTTGGTGGAGATTTATTTTCAACGCGCTCAGGAGTATTCGCTCGCAGGCAGCGTACACAAAGGAAAAGTAACGCGGGTCCTTCCCGGCATGCAATCCGCTTTCGTGGATCTGGGCCTGGAGCGCGATACGTTTCTCTACGTTTCGGACTTCTTTGAAGAAAGCGAGGAGTACGAGAGGCTGCCGGTGGTGGAAGAGAAGCCGTCCCGGCGCCAACCCGCGGAATTGCGGGAGGGGCGGGAGGCGCGGGAGGCGCGCGAACCGAGGGAAGCGCGGGAGAAGGCGCCGCAGGCCGCGGCAGCCCCTGCCCTGGAGCCGGCCGCTGAAAGCGCTGCGGAAGAAGCGGTAGTCCCGGCGGCGGCAGCGGAGCGGGGAGGGCGTCCTGAGAGAGGAGAGCGCCGCGACCGCGGCGACCGCGGCGACCGTAACGATCGCGGGGGTCGAGGCGGAAGGCGAGGCCGCCGCCGCCGGGGCCGCGGAGGCCGCGGATTTCCCGAAAGCAAGTACGCTCAGGAAACGGAGCAGGCGGCTGCACCCGCCGGCCCTGTCGAGGAGTTGGAGCAGGCGGCGGAACCGGAAACGGGCGACTTTGCCGTGCTGCCCGGGGAATCCCTCGCGAAGTATACCCGGCCGTCCGATGAGGATTTGGCGGAAAGCGAGGAGAATCCCGAAGGCTTGGAGGAGTCCGAGAGCGGCATGGACGAGTTATCCGCCGCTGCCGCTGTCGAGGAAGTTCCGGCAGGGGACGAAGAAGTCTCTCCGGTGGCGGGACTCGCCGAAGTAGAGGAAGTGCAAGGCGAGGAGTCAGGGGAGCCGGCCGGATCGGAAGAAGAGGTTTCCGCCGCCGAAGGCGCCGATGAGGAGGGCGAAGAACTTGCCGAAGCTGCCGACTCGGTCTCTCTGGAAACCATTGAAGAAGAGGAGTCCGGTCTTACGGACGAGCAGCTTGATGCCATCCAGTTGCAGGCGGAAGCGATGGCGCGCCGGGAGACTCCGGGGTCGGAGGCGGAGCGGACTGAGGCTGAGGAACTGACCGAGGCGCCGTCGGAGGAAGAGGAAACAGAGGCTGAAGCTGAAGTGGCGGGAGAACCGTCCGAGGCCGGCGCGGAGGCGCCGGAGGAAGGCGAGACCGCCGCGGAAGAGGGGGCCGAGGAAGGCGCCGCTCACGAACCTGTGCTCGCTTCCATTGACAGCATGGCGTCGAGCCACCGGGAACAGACCTCACGCTTCCTGCGTGGACGACGCATGCGCCGCCGCCGCGGCCAGACGGACCCGAACGTTCGTACGGTGGGCCGCGAACAGGGCCGTGAACCCCGCGAACCCCGCGAAGGGCGGGAGCGCACGGAGGGCAGGGAACCGCGCGAGCGGGAGCCAAGGGAGAAGGAGAGCCGGGAGGTCAGCAGAGAATCCCGCCAGGCTCAAGAGCGCCAGGGGCAGCCTTCGATTACGGAATTGTTGAAGGAGGGGCAGGAGATTGTGGTGCAGATCGCCAAGGAGCCCATGGGGCAAAAAGGCGCGCGCATCACTTCGCACATCGCTCTACCCGGCCGGTACTGCGTCTATATGCCGACGGTGGAACACCTCGGCGTCTCGCGCAAAATCGCCTCGGACGAGGAGCGCCAGCGGCTTCGCCGTATCCTCCAGACCCACCGCCAGGGCATTCCCGGCGGCTTCATCATCCGCACGGCCGGGGAAGGGAAGACCGAGGAGCAGATTGCTTCCGACCTTCAGTACCTCTACCAATTGTGGATGGAGATCAAGCAGAAGGCCGAAAGGCTGAAGGCTCCGGCGCTGCTCTATCATGACGTGGAGATCGTGCAGCGCCTGCTGCGGGATCAGCTTACGGATCAGTTCAAGAACATCTGGGTGGACAACGAAGATCTGTACGAGACCGTAGTCCGCTTCGTGCAGCGTATGCAGCCGGGCATGGTGAACAAGGTGAAACTGTACACGCGCTCGGTGCCCATCTTCGACGCTTTCAACATCACCAGCGAATTGGAGAAGGCCCTCCGTCCGAAGGTTTGGCTGAAATCCGGCGGCTACATCGTGATCAACCAGACGGAGGCGTTGGTGGCCATCGATGTGAACACCGGCAAGTACGTCGGCAAGTCGCATCGCCTCGAGGACACCATCGTCAAGACCAACACGGATGCGGTGAAGGAGATCGTGCGCCAGGTCCGGCTGCGCGACCTGGGCGGCATCATCGTGGTGGACTTCATCGACATGGACGAGCGCAAGAACCGCCAGAAGGTGATGCAGGCGCTCGAAGAAGCCATGCGCAGCGACCGCGCCCCGAACAAGATTCTCCAGTTCAACGACTTCGGTCTGGTGGCCATCACGCGGAAGCGCGTGAAGCAAAGCCTGGAGCGGACGCTGTGCGCGCCGTGCACCGCCTGCGAAGGTTCGGGCTACACGAAGAGCGTACAGACCGTCATCAGCGAAATCCTTGTCGAGGCCCTCAAACTGGCTCCGCACGTGGAGACCAAGGAGGTGATGCTACGCGTCCACCCGACCGTAGCGATCGCGCTCAAATCAAAGGAAAACGACTACCTGGAGGAGTTGGAGGAGACCTTCAAGCGCCCGGTGCTGGTGACCGGGGACGCGACGCTGCATCCGGAAAAATTCGATCTGGGCTGAGATGGGAGGAGGGCTGTGTTACATTGAACATTAGACCCTCGCTTTCCTGTTTACTGATCGCGGAGAGATGGCCGAGTGGTTGAAGGCGCACGCTTGGAAAGCGTGTATACGGGAAACTGTATCGAGGGTTCGAATCCCTCTCTCTCCGCCATGCAACAACAGGCTCTACGCCGGCTCTCCGAACTCACTTGTTTCAGGTCAGGCGTCGGCCTTTTGGCGCCTGATGCGGCAGTAAGAAGGTCTTTACTAACTCACCTTCACCGCAAGCCGTCATTCTAGGGAATCGTTTGAACCACATGCCTTCGGGCACCTCTGGCTCCTCGTCGAGCCACTTCGCCAACAGTTCCAATTGCGAGGCGGGAATCTTCCTGCTCTGGATGCGGTCGAGAAGGTGCTGAAATAAGGCGGGCGGAACATTCCGGCGACGTACTCTTGGCACAAGTGAACCCTGATTCGACCCTTAGATCCCGTAGAAGCCGCGCGTGATACGCTCCTTGAGGTGTGCCGCTTCCACCGGGTTCGATGCTGCCGCGAGCCGCTTTGCCAGAGTTCCCAATTCTTCAGCGCTGAGACGAGCAGCCTTTCCCTCGAGGACCGCAAGTTCCGCAGTCTCCAGAGTGACCTCCTCCCCAGTCGGCCTACGTGCCACGACGCGGCCACCGGTGATCGTCTGTCGCACGAACCAATGATAGACAGTGAGCGCACTTTTAATGACTTCTGTGCGCTTTGAGCCAGTCATCTCCGCCATCTGGTCTACCAGGGTGACTTCCGTCGGGGTCAAAACGGGTTGAATTCGTGCCACTCAGTCTATCCTCACTTTCTGTTCTCATTTTACTCTAGCACGAGCTCGGCAGCAGGGACTTCTGAACAGGCACGAGCGACGAGCGCCACACGCGTTCATGTGAAGTAATGGGCTACCGGGGCATTGGTGCACTGCTGCAGATTCGCGAGTCAGGATTGTTCCGGCCAAACGTCCGGGCAGTAGTGTTCGTGCTCCTCGGTTATTCCTTCCTTAGATCGTTTGGGCGAATCACGGAGATCGGAAGAGCAGTGGATGGCATGCTGGCGGCCGGCCATTCGGAAGGACTCAAAGGCTTCGAGATTTAGCGCAGTGGCTTGTGCACGTGCCACACTTTGGCCGATCGTTCCAGCGTGCAATGGCGTGCAATGGAGTGTGGGATTCCTGGGGTTCTAGGGATTGTTGCGATTGTGTTTTCTGCATGTTACAGATTCCATTGGCGCCTCAAGGTTCGAATCCCTCTCTCTCCGCCATATTTCCCAACACTATCGCATTCATGCGATTATGGCCTTATGGCTGCCTTGCACGACATCTCCTTGCCCGAGGACTTGTTTGCCGCCATGAAGCACGCTGCGGAGGCGGAGCAGCGCAGTGTCGACGACGTCCTTGCCGACGCAGTCCGGCGCTACCTCGATGAACATTCCTGGCAAGAGTTGTTTGCCTATGGCGCGGAGCGAGCAAAATCCCTTGGCTTGCAAGATGCTGACGTGGACCGCCTGATTGCCGAATCACGTGCCAACCATCGCGGACAGTGATCTGCGCCACCGTCGATAGCAGCGTTTACATTCGCGCGCTCCACATGGGCGGGCGCGGTGCTTCACTCACTGTGGCTCGCTGGCTCCGGAGAGATCCGGATTGACCTCTCCGATTCAATCCTTGACGAAACAATTCGGGTGCTACGTGAAAGGTTCGGCTGGAATGGCTACATGCTACAGAGTGCCCGCAACAAGCTCCTGTCCGTCTCGTACCACGTCTCTCCGGGAATGAAGCTCTTTGTCTTCAAGGAAGATCCCGAGGACAACCATGTGCTGGAATGTGCACTCGAAGCCAGATCGAACTTCATCGTTACGGAGGACAAGGACCTTCTGCGACTGCGGGAGTTTGCAGATTCCAGGATTGTAACCATCGCTGAGTTCCTGACACACATCGCCGCACTCCGGAAGTAGATGGCGCAGGCAGAACATCGACCGCCACCATAGAGTAATCCCAGCGTGCAATAGATTGCGGACGTTGGAGTCTTCGTCGGGCAATCTCCAGGCCGTCCGGAATTCACGATCGTAAGTCCAGACCTTGGCGTCCCTATACCGTCCACTCAGGACAGCGAGACAGCCGTCGGCCCAATCAGGGCTCCTGGTCCGTATAACTTGATCAGCCAAGTCGAACACTTGTACACGGAAGTCACATCCGTTCGCGCCGGGAACTGGTTGTACGTGGAGATCGTTCAGCAGGGCGCAAACGCAACTGCCGGCTCCGGTAAGGCAAGTGAAACACGTTTCGGCCAGTACAGCTTCGCACAGGGTGAACTCACTGGAAATCAGCGACTCGAGATGCCTCACCGCCACTCGATGCTTCTCATCGCGGGCATCACACAGTGCTACGAGCGGGGAGGTATCAATCAAGATCATTCGGCAGGGCGGAGTTTGCGGATAATCGCTTGGCCGGCGGAGCGCCGATCGTGAACATCATAGCCGCGGGAAGGCAGATCCACTGGATCCGGGTACAACTCGATCACCGGGCCAGTCTTTTTCAGACCTTCAATCACTTCGCTGAAGTTACTCCTGACTTCTCGCAAACTTTCGATTTTCATATCACCCTTCGCATCCCTTCCTTAGTCACTCGACTAACCTTTCCGTATCCCTCCCTCACAACCGCGTCGACGGGAGTATCCGGAAGCGTTTATGGCCTTCAATTCTGTAGGCATTGAAGTCAGATTGATCTATGGTGAAGCCCGTCGACAAACTCTCATGCCTTGCCAGATAGACGAGCGCCGCATCGGCGAAATCCATCGGGCAATCCCAATCACGCGGACATGACGCCGCCGGCGCGCCTCGCGTTTCAGACTTGTCTTGAGGCCGGGCGATGCTCGCCAGCTTTATACCTCTGTTGGCGTCGTGCTCCGGCCTGAGATTTAACGGCGACGTCAGTCTTTGTGCATGTTCCCAACGTAGAATAAGACGTGATTCATGCTTCCGCCCATCTTCGCTGGTGGCATTTCCCGCCATCGATGCAGCGGAGGGTTCATCGATCGGGGTGACAGATCGGAGGTTGGCGATGACGGGGCAAGAGCTTTACCGCAAGGCGCGGCGCAGGATTCCGGGGGGAACGCAACTGTTCTCGAAACGGCCCGAATTGCTGCTGCCGGAGCAATGGCCGAGTTACTACGCGCAGGCCCGCGGCGCGGAGGTGTGGGACGTGGAGGGGAACCGCTACATCGATATGTCCTACGCCGGCATCGGCGCGACTGTGCTGGGGTTTGCGGACCCGGACGTGGACGACGCCGTTCGCGAGGCCATCACTCGCGGCAACATGACGACCTTGAACTGCCCGGAAGAGGTGGAACTGGCGGATCTGCTTTGCGAACTGCACCCATGGGCGGAGATGGTTCGCTACGCGAGGTGCGGGGGAGAGGCGATGAGCATCGCCGTTCGCATCGCGCGCGCGCATACCAGGCGGGAGAAGGTGGCCTTCTGCGGGTATCACGGCTGGCACGATTGGTATCTTGCCGCCAATCTGGCCAGTGACAGTGCGCTGGACGGTCACCTGCTGACGGGTCTTGCGGCCGCCGGCGTGCCGCGGAGCCTCACCGGCACCGCCCTGCCGTTCCACTACAACCGTCTGGAAGAACTCGAGAGCATCGTGGCAGGGCACGGCGCGGATCTTGCGGCGATTGTGATGGAGCCCGTGCGCGATCATGAGCCTGAGCCGGGTTTTCTCGAGGGTGTGCGCGAATTGGCGAGGCAAGCCGGCGCGGTTTTCATCTTTGACGAGATCACGGCCGGGTGGAGGATCAACACGGGCGGCATCCACCTGACCTACGGAGTGCCGCCGGATATCGCGGTGTTCGCCAAGGCAATGTCGAACGGGTACCCGATGGCGGCGATCCTCGGGACGGGCGGCGTGATGCAGGCGGCCCAGGACAGTTTCATCAGCAGCACCTACTGGACCGAGAGGATCGGTCCGGCGGCTGCGCTGGCGACCATTCGCAAGCACCGGGAGCGGAAGGCGCCGCAACGCCTGATGGAAACGGGGAGCCGTATTCAGGCCGGCTGGCGCGCCGCCGCGGAGCGCGCCGGGATTCCGCTAACGGTCACCGGAATGCCGCCGCTATCGCATTTCACGCTGAACGTCAAAGATGCGCAGGCGGCGCGGACCCTGTTCACGCAAGGGATGCTCGATCGCGGGTTCCTGGCCACGAACGCGTTCTACGCCATGTACGCGCACGAGGACCGGCAGGTGGAGACTTACCTGGCCGCTGTAGACGAGGTGTTTTCCGAAATCGGCGAGGCAATCCGGGAGAACCGCCTGATGAGTTCGCTGCGCGGGCCGGTGGCGCACGCCGGGTTTTACCGGCTCACCTGAGGTGCAGCAAGGAAAACGTGTAGCAAGGAAAACGTTGCCTGTGTGGCAGCGCCGTGATAGAGTTTGGGCTGATGTCCAGACCGGGATCAAACTGGAGATCCCTCAGGTCCGAACAGTGCACGCGACACTGGAACCCGGCGCCGTGAGCGAGAGCGCTCGCAGGCTTCAGAGATGATCCATACTGAACAGGTGAATAATCGGCCCCTCGACGTGGGCCAGTCTATGCGGCTGGTCCTCCTGACGCCAATGGCCATTGATGGATACTGCTGCAGGGCAATCGACAGGATGGCTTGGCTATGAAATGGCTGGTGGTTGGCGGCGGTTCGATGGGCCGGCGCAGGCTACGCGATCTCACGTACCTGAATGCCGGCGAGGTACTGCTGTTCGAGCCGGCGTCCGAGCGCTGCCGGGATGTGGCCGGGGCGTTCGGGATTCGCGGCTTTGATAATTTTGAAGCGGCGCTTGGCGAATCCCCCGGCGTGGTGGTCATCTCGGCTCCGCCGACGCTGCACGAGGCGTATGTGCATGCCGCGATGGAGCGCGGGTTGCACGTTTTCGCCGAAGTGCCCTTCGTCTACGACCTGCGCGTGGCCCGGGAAATCGCCGCCAAAGCCGAGTCGTATCCGGGCGTGCTCGGCGTCAGCCACACCATCCGGTATTATCCGCCGTACCGCATCATCCACGACCTGCTAGCGGACGGCGCCATCGGTAAGCCGCTCTATATCGAATGCAGCCTCGGCAACTACCTTCCGGACTGGCATCCCTACGAGGATTACCGCAAGTTTTACGGCGGCGATGTGCGCATGGGCGGCGCCGGCATGGACATGATCTTCCATGACATGGCTCCCATCCTGTGGTGGATGGGGCCGATCACGTCGGTGCTCGCCCGCTTCTCGAAGCTGAGCCCACTCGAGGTTCAGGGGCCGGATAACCAGGACGTGCTGCTCGGTTTCGCCGGCGGCGCGCGCGGCTACTTTCACAACGATATCATCGAGCGCGGAACGCTCGGCCTGCACGTCCGCATCGCAGGAGAAACCGGCACTATCGAGTGGCGCCAGGACCAGACGTCGCTGCGCCTGTTCGAGAGCGCCGCCAACGCCGCCCGGCAAGTCCCGTTCAGCGCGGCGCCCGATTGGGAACAGGCGCTTGCGGCAAGCGGCGAGATGTCCCGGATCCTCAGCCGCCAGCGCGTGCGCTCGGGGCAGATCCCATCGGCCGGCGACGCCACCTTCATCTACGAGTTCTGTTATCTGCGTGAGATGCGCGAGTTCGCCGATGCAGTCCAGGGGCGCCGCGCCTACCCGGTCGCCTTTCCACAGGAACTCGAGAATGTCTCCGTCTTCCATGCCATCTGGCAAAGCAATGAGGAGGTCCGGGAAATTCAATTATGACGGCGCCAGCCCTGATTAGGCGGGAACGGCTTCGAAGGAGCCTCGGGCGATGAAGGGCCTGGCGACGGTCGATTACGCCGTGGTGGTGGCGTACCTGGTCGCGATAGCCGCCTTCGGAAGCTCGTTTTACCGGCGAAGGAGCACGCCGCGCGACTACTTTCTGGGCGGGCGCTCGATGTCCTGGCTTCCGGCGGGAATCTCGATCGTGGCCGCGGATCTGAGCGCCATCTCCGTGATGGGCAGCCCGGCGTGGAGCTACAAACATAACCTGGAGATTACCTGGTTGCTGCTTTGTTATCCGCTCACCGCGCCGATCGTCATTCGCGTGTTCGTGCCGTTCTATGCGCGGCTGAATCTTTGCACCGCGTATGAGTACCTGGAACGGCGGTTTAATCTGCCCGTGCGGCTGGTTACGAGCGCGCTCTTCCAGGCGCTGCGGGGGACGCACGTCGCGATCGCGCTTTACGCGCCTTCGCTGGTGATCAATCTGGCAACGGGACTTCCCGTGTGGGAATGCGTGCTCTTCATGGGTTTGTTCACGACGGTCTATACGACGCTCGGCGGCATGAAGGCCGTGATCTGGACCGACGTCATCCAGTTTTTCACGGTGACGCTTGGCATCCTGCTCATCTTCTTCACGGCAATGGGCCACACTCCGGGCGGGTTTAGCGCGGCGTGGCAGGCCGCCTTGGCAGGGGGCCGGCTGAAGTTTCTGAACCTGTCCACCGATCCGAGGGAACTGACCTCGCTCTGGGCGTGCGTGATCGGCGGATCCACGCTGGTTCTCTCGACGCTGACAACAGACCAGGCCATCCTGCAGCGGCTCTTCACGACAAAATCGGCGGAAGCCTGCAGGCGCTCGGTGATGCTCCAGGCGGGTTTGAACGTTCCCACTTCGCTGCTGCTCTACTTCGCGGGCATCATGCTGTTTGCGTTCTACAGCTTCCATCCCACGCGCCTGGCCGGTCTCACTTCCGAAGACACCATCGTCCCGTTCTTCGCGATGCGCGAACTCCCGCCGGGAGTCTCGGGGCTGATTCTCGCGGCCATCTTTGCGGCCTCGATGGCCGTGATGTCGGCGGGCATCAATTCGCTGACTACCGCAACGACAGTGGATTTCTACCAGCGCGTGTTCCGGCCGAACGAGACGGCGGAGCATCACGCATCGGCCGGACGGATCGGGACGGCGATATGGGGCGCGGGTGCGACGGCGCTGGCGATGTTCGCTGATCGTCTGGGCGAGCTGGCCATCGCGTATAACAGAGTGAACAGCTTCATTACGGGGCCGCTGCTCGGCATCTTCCTGCTCGGCACGCTCACGCGCCGCACCACTTCGGCAGGGGCGCTGGCGGGAGCGGCGGCGGGCGCGGTTACGGTCAGCCTGATGAGCTTCCGCACGCCCTGGAGTTTCTTCTATCAGAGCGCCGCCGGCGTCGCGGTAACGATGGTTACGGGTTATGCCGCCAGCTTATGCATGACGGCGCCCGATGAAAACAAAATCCGCGGATATGTTTTGGGCCTCGAGCCCGCCGCGGTGGAGAAGGAGGCAAGCCTGTGATCCGCCGTCGCGTGTTGTGGGTGGTGGTGTTGAGTGCGATCGCTGGCGGCGCGCAGCCGGCCGGCGTTTTCGAGTACGTGGCCGCGCCCGCCCGTCCGGACAACCAGCGAAATTCCGAAGGAGACGTCATCGAGTTGAAAGACGGGCGCCTGCTGCTTGCCTGGACGGATTTTTACAGCCACGAGGGTAGCGACTGGGCTCCGTCCCGCATCTCGGCCATGCTCTCGAAGGACCGCGGGCGCACCTGGGGCCCGAAGTTCACGCTGCAGGAGAACATCGGCAGGATGAACGTGATGGAGGCCGACCTGTTGCGCCTGCGATCCGGCAAGATCCTGTTCATTTTCGCCCGCAAGAACTCCGAGGCGGATTGCCAGCCGATGGTGCGCCTTTCCTCCGATGACGGCAAGACATTCACGCCGCCTCAGGCGATGCCCATCGAGCCGTATCCGTCCTACACGGGGTTCAACCACGACCGCGCTATCCAACTGCGGTCGGGTCGCATTCTCCTGCCGGTCTTCTTCACGAAAGACTACCGTGTGAACCCGCGGATCGTGACGCGCGTTTACTGGTCCGACGATGAAGGCGCCACGTGGAAGCACGGTCCGGTGGTGGATGTCGAGGCGAGCAGGGTGGGAGCGGATGAACCGGGCGTCATCGAACTCAAAGACGGCCGCGTGCTGCTGTGGATACGGACCAGCACGGGACGCCCGTATTTCGCCTGGTCGAAGGATCGCGGCGAAACCTGGACCGTTCCCGAGCCGATGAGCGTGGAAGCGCCGAATTCGCCGCAGTCGATCAAACGCATCCCGTCTACGGGAGACCTGCTGATGGTCTGGAACAATTCACCGAAGAACCGTTTCCCTCTCACGACGGCAGTGTCCAGCGACGAGGGCCGCACATGGACGCATGTCCGGAACCTCGATGAGGACGCCGCGCACACTTACGCATATACGAGCATCCTTTTTCTCGGGGACCGGGTGGTGTTTACGTATTATGCAGGTCCGGCAGCGGGCGCGCGCGCGTCTGGGCCTGTGTGGTCGCTGAAACTGAAGAGCGTGCCGGTGGGGTGGCTCTACGGCAAGCAGTGAGATGCATCTTTTTTATGGCGCGCAAGCGCGCGGGCGCGGCCGAAGCTGGCGTACGAACCATCCAACCGAACCACACCTGGCGCTCCAGGCTTAGGTCAAATTGGAACGTCCCGAACGGGAGGAGTCAACTACTCAGTTTTTCTTTTGAGTAGAAGCGCCACCAGGTATTCTTGCTCCAATGCTTCATCGCGGATGGAGGCCCAGGCAGCAAAGGCTGCTGCGCTTGCGTCACCTGCGCGAGCGCTTCGGTTCTTGTCCAGAAGGTCCCATTGTCGTAGTCGGCGGTGTGGCGTTTCTCCTGCAATTGAACAAACGCTGCCGCTACCGTCCTTAGCCTCAAAACGACAGTTGGGTTCTGACCTCGATGATAGGACGATTGTTGATTCTGAAAGCGTTTCGACACTTCTTTCATGTTGTTGTGCTCAAATGCGCGGGCGACTTTGTGACGTAGCTCCCAGCGATTCCAATTGGCGACGGCAGAGTTGATCAGGAGGTGGAAGAGTGCGTAATACGCGGTGGAAACAGCCCGCCGCAAACTTGCCTGTTTTGGTTTCCTCGGCTCTTACGAACGAGCATGAGGGCTTGCTGGAGAAGGTCGTCGGGATACGCCACAGACTGTTATGTCCACTCCGGGTCGTTGCGCTCGTCCTGCTCGGACTTGCTGCGAAAGCTGAAATAAGGAGTCAACCCCCAGTTCTCATATGGACGAAGCTCATCGAAAATCGTGGTGGCAACGCGACTGGTAACTTCCGCGAGGGTAGCCTCGTCGCTTGCCGTATCTGTGAGAACGATTCGGAAATAGATGGAGGGTTCGCCTGTTGAGTCCTCTCCAAGGCTGTGATTCACGCGGACTACATCGTGCTTGGCAAGCCTGCGGACGGCCTTGTTTACATCACGGTCGAGTCGGGCCTGATCCACAAAGCCTGTAGGAACGAGAGGCATAGTTTTTCTATTACATTATCCTTCGGCTGACGGGCGAAAGGAAAATGGTGACGCAAACACCATGATGCCCGCAAAGTTGAGCAGCAGCGAAGTGGGAACGTTCAAGCCAGCCTGGAGCATCACCGAGCGCTTGCAGGTTTCCGCCGATTTTGTGGTAGAGAGCCGCTGCATATCCGGACCTGGAGGCTGAAGACATTCGGGAGTGTTTGCGCTTCGCCGCGGCTTCGGCTATCGAGCGGGAGATACCCCTCCCGTATTCCGCTTGAGGTTTCTCTCTTTTCTTCTCTTCCGTGAGCCGAACCTGCTTTCCGCCGAGGATTACATGGCCGTATTGCTTCCTGTCCTCTCATGCTGGAGCGAGAGTTTCGCGCGGGATGTGTCGCGGTTTTCCGGCGTGGTCGTCTGCGGGTTCGCAAGTTACCGTTCTGTGAATAGGTGGTCAATCATCTGATACGGCGATACAGCCCCGGCGAATTCCGTGCATAGGGGCACCTCCTGTACTACACGCTTCGCGAGCCTGTATTTCCGATTTTCAGATCTGTGATGGATTCCGCGTGGCGTGCACCGGAATTGTTCATCTGCCGGAGTTGGACCGCCTGACCCCGGCCGAGTTGGAGGCGCAATTGGGGGCGCCGCGAAAGAAGGAGTCGTTCCTGCGAGGCGAGCGCCAGGATGAGTTCCACGTGCTGCTGGAGAACTTCTATCCGCTCAAGAAAGCCGGGAATCGCGATGTGCCCTTGCAGGAGTGGACCTGGACGGAAAAGGACTGCCAGCTTACCGTGTGGCTTCACAAAGTGAGCGGCCGGTGGATTACCCTGGTGAACTCGCGGTATTCGGCGACGGCGGATTTCTGAGCGAAACAGCTCCTGAAGTCACTCTCGTTGGGAAATTACGTCCCAAGCGATAGTGGCGGTGATACCGCGCCTGGCAGTTGCGCGGCATATCCGCATCGCGGTTCTCTATAGTAGAGGATCATGTTCCATACGAATCACCGGAAAGCTCCGCCGCGGAGGTTGCCTCCCGAAGCCCGCCAGCCACTCAACCGCACCTCCCGCACTCGACCGGCATGAAAGCACAGACTCTTTCCACAAAACGCGCCGAAGTGGAGTGGCACAACTTCGCCAGTTTCGGCCAGCCTGACCGCGCCCTGGCGGTGTATGAAGAGGAAAACCGCCGCCGCGACGGCCTGCTCACCAAGCACCGCGGATTCATCGGGCCGCTCGAGCCGTTTCTCGAAATCGGCGCCGCCGCCGGGCACTCCAGCTACATGCTGGCGAACAAGTTCGGAGCCAGGGGATTTGCCTTGGACATCTCCGCCGACGCCCTCCGCCATGGCGTCCACCTGATGGATGCCTGGGGATTGCAGCATGCTCCGGTGCGAGTGGCCGGCGATGCCGCCAATCTACCATTTCGGGACGGGTCGTTGCAGTTTGTCATGGCGTTCCAGATGCTGAGCCAGTTTACCGGCATGGAGCAGGTATTTCAGGAAGTGCATCGCGTGCTCGCCCCCGGCGGGGTATTCTTCCTTGCCGAAGAGCCACTACGGCGGTTGCTCACCCTGCGGCTATACCGCTGCCCCTACCGCGAAAGCATGAAGCCATGGGAGCGGAAGTTGGAGGAGTGGGGTCTGCTCGGCTACCTGGTGCGCGACGTCATCGGGGCGGCTCAGGAGGAAGACTTCGGCATCCGGCAGAACCACAGGATGGGCCTCCGCCATTGGCATGACTTGATTCACAAGTATTTCGCCGCCGCCGAGTACGAGATCTTCGTCCCCGAGCGTGGATGGGGGGAACGTATCGTCAAACGTATGGCCGTCCGGCTGGACCGGTACCATTCCGTGTGGAGGGCCGCGCGGCTTCTGGGCGGGACGCTCGCCGCCTTCTGCAAGAAGGCGGGCACGGCCCCCGGACTGCCGCTTGACGGCCTGGAATCCCTGCTCCGCTGTCCGGATTGTCACGCATCCTTTCAGAGGCTTGAGGATGCCACGCTTGCCTGTGCCTGCGGCTACGGCGCTGGGCTCGAAGACGGTGTGTACAACCTGCTGCCGTCGAAAGAGCGAACAGAGTTGTATCCGGGCGACCGGGAGGACGTTGTCGACTTTTCCCGGCCGGGCCACGAGAAGCATCTCATTAACGGATGGTCCGAGGTGGAGGGCACGTTCGGAAACAAGTACCGCTGGATCGCAGGCCGAGCGGCGGCTCGGTTGGCGCGCGTGCAGGACGGTCCGCAGCGCCTCCGCATCCGCGGCCACGCCCACGAGTTGTTCTTTCAGCAAGGAGAAGCGCCGCGTATTGAGGTGAAAGTGAATGGCCGCAGTGCCTGCGTGTGGAAACCGGACCGCACCGGAGTCTTCGTGCTCGAGGCGGATGTGTCCGAGGCGGCGGATCTTCTGGTGGAGATTTCCGCCACCCCCGTTTGGAAGTGCCCTCCCGACGACCGCGACTTCACGGTAACCATCAGCATGCTGCGGCTCATTCCGCGCGAGGCGTAAAGAATGCGGTAAACGAGGCTGGCTTTTCGGCGGAAGCCTTTCGTAACAGCAAGCATGGTGACGGCGCATCCGATTATCCATTTAGGTAGCGGTCGCCAGAATCCCCAGCAATCCCATCTGGCTGTGTGATATCACACACCACATTGGCCTCCAACGGCTCAAAAACCTGGCAAGTTTACGATTCCACTTTGGTCCTTAATGTGCTATCGATAGCGGAATGCAAGCCTCCCTGCCCACTAACGCGAATGCGCTCCACCCCGAATTTACAGCATGGACAGCCACCGCCAACCAGATAAAGGGCCTGATTATGTGGCTGCTCAACGGATGCAGCGGACGTGATTGTGGACATCAACGGCTACTTTGTCTCCTCGATCACAATTGGCTCCAACTTTTACCCCACCTCACCGTGCCGTGTCTCCGACACCCGTCTGACATCCGGAAATCTGGGAGGTCCATCGATGGCCGCGGGGCAAAGCCGAATCTTTCCGGTTGCTTCGAGTAGTTGCGGTGTTCCCGCTACGGCGGCGGCATACTCATTGAACGTGACCGCGATTCCCGATGGCCCGCTCTCCTACCTCAGTGTCTGGCCGGCGGGCGCAAGCAAACCGTTCGTTTCCACCCTCAACGCAATGACAGGAACGGTAACCGCCAATGCAGCGATCGTTCCCGCGGGTGACAACGGAGGCATCAGCCTTTTCACCACCAATCGCGCGGACCTTGTCCTCGACAGTAATGGCTATTTCGGTTCTTCCGGCAGCACTGGCGGTCTTTCCTTTTACCCCATTGTGCCCTGCCGGATTTCCGATACACGGCTCGCGGCAGGCGCCTTTGGCGGGCCTGTCCTGGCCGCAAACGAAACACGTTCGTATCTGGTCCCGTCCAGCGGGTGCGGTGTGCCGGCTTCGGCGCGCGCCTATTCCCTCAACGTCACTGCCGTACCGCAGGGCCGCTTTCCTACCTGACCTTATGGCCAGCCGGATCCGCACGGCCTCTGGTGTCCACATTGAACGCATTCGACGGCTCCGTGACTTCGAATGCGGCGATCGTGCCGGCGTCTCCCAACGGCTCCATCAGTATCTATGTCACCGATTCTGCCCATGTCATTCTCGATATTAACGGGTATTTTCAGTAGTAAGACCTCGTTGCGGACCGCGCACCGGGCAAGGCCTACAATTGCAGGAAGGATGTGCTGGGCGAGGTTCACTTTTCCCCATGGATTCAAGCGCTTGGAACTCAGTACCCGGATCCCATTGTAATGTGGTGGCAACTGTGTTAAGGTTCTTTCAGAACGGTTGGCCTGTCGGTGACCAGCCGTTGGATAAGTATCGATGACTCTCACCCACCGAGCCTGTAGAGCAACCCTATACAACCCGACTCGGCGTGGTATCTCAATAAGGAGATTGCCTGTCTATGGAGATCACGCAGGAACACTTGAAAGCGGATCTGATGCAATCGAGCGAAGAGTTCCGCCAACTGGTCGCGCAGCATGCGGAGTATAAAAAGCGCGTCCTGGAACTCGAGGGAAAATCCCATCCTACACCGGAGGAGATGCTCGAAGAGGCCAGGCTGAAGAAGCTAAAACTTCAGCTCAAAGACCAGATCACAGACATGCTGAACCGTTATCAAGCGGAGCATCAGGTCGTCTAGGATCGCATCAGAGACGCAAACTCTGAAGAGAAGCCCGATTCGGTGAAAGCGCCGGGTCGGGCTTTTGTTTTTGCCCGGGAAGGCGGGGACGAGTGTTTGCCCGGTTACTGATGCCGCCGGAAGATGTTCACCTTCCGTCCAAGATTGATCCAGAATCCGGGCGGCCGCTTTGGCACCGCGGGTGGCGCGAGAACCGCCGCCGGGGGCGTGAGGGAGGAAGTGGAAATGCGGGGCGCGGGGGGAAGGTCGCTGGTGGCGGGGGGAGGGCGGCGGGGAACCATCTTCGCCGCCACGGGTTTCGCCGACCGGGGCTTAGGCTTCGGCATCGGGGGAGGGGTGGGCTCCGGATCCTTCGGAGGAGACTGCGGCGCCAAGTCGGGATTCACGCCGGTTTTGCTCTTCTCGAATGCTTCGGGTGGCGGAACGGGCGGCGGCGGGGGACGCAAGGGAATGATCGTTGCGGGCTCCTTGTTGCCTTGTCGCAATTCCGGACTCCCCATAGCCAGCGCTACGAATAGCGCCGCTACCAGGGAAAAGGCGGCAGCGGTCCATACATTCGCCGATGCCCACCACCTGCGTTCCGGCTGCGCCGAATCCGGCACTAGCGCGACCAGGAACTCCGCGGCCGAGGCAAACCGCCGCGCCGGGTCCTTCTCGAGCGCGCGCAACAGGGCGGCGTCGAGGTGTGGCGGAAGATCCGCCCTGCGGTGAGAAGGCGGTATGGGGCGCGTTTCCGCATGCGCCAGCATCAGGTCGAACGGGGAATCCCCCTCGAAAGGCCGTTCCGTGGTGAACAACTCGTAGAGCACCGCGGCTGTCGAGTAGATATCGGCCCGAAAGTCCACGTCCGCCGACGACTTGATCTGCTCCGGGGCGGTGTAGTGGATGGAGCCCATCATGATCCCCGATTGCGTAATCCGCCGGTCGCCGGGCTTCTTGGCAAGTCCGAAATCGGTCAATTTGATCCGGCCTTTCGGCGTCACCAGGATGTTTGCCGGCGAGATGTCCCGATGCACCACCCCGTTCTGATGGGCATGGATCAAGGCCCGAAGAATCTGACCGGCATAGGAGAGCGCCGTAAAGTACTCGACCCGGCCCCGATCCATCGTCTGCCGCAGCGATTCGCCTTCAATGAACTCCATCACCAGCAGCAGATCGTCCTGGTGCCAGAAGGCCGTATGAACCGCCGCGATGCCCGGATGGTTCAGCTTTGCCTGCAGCATTGCCTCGCGGACGATACGCTGGGCGCGTTCTTCGTCCACGATGGTTCCATAGAACACTTTGATCGCCTCGGTGCGGCGTGTGATGCGGTGTTCCACCCGAAACACGTCCCCGCTTGCCCCAGAACCCAGATGGCTGAGGATGCGGTATTCGCCGATTTGCTGGCCGGCCTGATATCTCACGTTATTTCAGGAACAGCGTGAAGGCGAGCAGGATGATAATCACCACGAAGGCGACGGTAAGCCAGAAGAAAGTCTGGTCGTTTGTGGGCGCTGCCTGGGCGAGAGTATGGCCGGCGGCGGGTACTGTCTGCTTGGGAGCCTGGGCCAGGGTTGGAGCCGCCCCGGTATGTATCTCCATCACGCCGTCGGGCCGCTGGAGCGCCTCGGTTAAAGCTGAGGAAAAGGCGGCAGCGGAGCGGTAGCGGTCTTCCGGCTTCTTTGCCATCGCGCGGCCTATCACCGCGCTCCAAAATCCTGGAATGTTGCGGTTGACGGTGGCCACGGGCGTAGCCTCCCGCTGAACATGCGCGAGCATCACGTCGAATTGGCTGGTTGCCTGGAACGGCTTATGCCCGCAAAGCATTTCATAAAGGACACATCCGGCGGAGTAGATGTCTGACCGTGGATCGAGGGAGGTTGTCCCTTTCACCTGTTCCGGTGAAATGTAGTGGACGGGTCCGATCGCTGTACCCACCTGGGTGAGGTTCATTTCCCCTTTGGCCTTTGCCATGGCGAATCCCCCCAACTTCACTTCCCCACCCGGGAGGATATAGATATTTTCCGGCGAAACTTCGCGGTGCACCACATTCTGGGAGTGGGCATGTTGAAGCGCCGCCAAGACCTGGGTCATCACCGCAACCGCCTGGAAAGGCGGGAGAGGGCCTGAGGCGAGAAGGTCGGCAAGCGTGGAGCCTTCAAGGAGTTCCGTGGTCATGATCACCATGCCGTCGATCTGGGCCGCATGATGAAAGGTGACGATGTTGGGGTGCAGCAGCCGGGCGTGCACCTTGATCTCGCGGAAAAAACGCTCGAGTGACTCCGCATCCTGTTGCAGCGATTCGGGTAACACTTTCAGCGCTTCCAGGCGCTCGGCCACAATATTGCGCACCCGGTAGACGACCTCCTTCTTCGACATGGATTGAATGTCGAGAATCTCGTAGTCGCCCAACTGGGTTCCGGTTTCGAGCATAAGCGAAAGTCTCCTGCCAATCCTTGGCGGATTGGGTCGGGGTAGTCATCCATCGGCAGTTTGGGGGGCGAGGTTTAGGGTTATTCCCTGCCTCCGCGCCTCTTCCGCAACTGAGAAAACGCGGGTGCGGGTTAATCCCCCGGCGAGAATTCGAGCCGACGCCATCCGGCTCATTATTTTCGGTTTATCACGGTCTCCGGATTCTCTGAAAGGCGTCCGGAAAGCTCACCTGCTCGCCCTGCCAGGCATAGTCCATCAGCCCGTCGATGGCGGTCCAGGTGGTGTGATACCGGACGTAGATGTCCCTTTCGCCCGGGTCCCCCCAACTGCCATCCGCATTCTGGCGGTCGAGCAGGAATTCGATCCCTTCCCGGATCAGTCCGTCGGACTCGGAAAGACCAAAGGACCTGAGCGTGTCCATGAATTCACCAGTGGTTTCCACGTCTCGAGCGGCCAGATTCCGGCGGAAATGCGACTCCAGGAACCGGTATTCTTCAGGGAACCACTCC
This sequence comes from Bryobacterales bacterium, assembly GCA_020847975.1. Lineage (GTDB taxonomy): Bacteria > Acidobacteriota > Terriglobia > Bryobacterales > Bryobacteraceae > CADEFT01. The sequence continues at coordinate 34,249 of JADLBD010000279.1, forward strand.
TTTCGCAACCGGTACCGGCTGTAGCCGTTGAATGTGTACACAATATGCGTGATCGCGTAAGCAACGGAATAGAATGATGCGTTCCCGGCTCCGTGTTGTCCGGGGTATGGGCGCAACGCCGGTATCCATCGGGCGACGTCTGCGAAGTGAGCACCCAGGCGGACTCCGTAGAGGTCCCCAAAATAAGTGTCGAGAAGCGCGTCGAGGAGTATATCGTAGGGGTTCAGCATCCGGAGCGCCGTTCCGCATGTCCGGCAGGTTCTGCAACCCCGCGGATTATTGCTCCCGCATCGTTTGCAGCGCGCGGGGAGGTCTGTGGGCACAGACTCCCGCACCGGATCGAACAGGAGGAAGTCTTCAGGGCGAAAGCATTCAGCCGCCCGCCGGACTTCTTCACGAAATCCTGTATCCCGGAATCCCAGGGAATCGGCGGTGTAGCCGCCGTAGGCGAAATCGGCCACCTCATCCGCACTGGCCTTTTCCGGCACATGCGGATTCTGACGCCGCCACCGCTGGGCCCCCTCGAGGGCCATCCCGCGGGCGATTCGCCTGACCTCAGGATCGGCGGCTGCTTCGGAGGTGCTGTAGAAGCACCAGATGAGGTCGGCTCCATTGGCGGCGAAAGAACGAGGGTTGCGGGCGACTTCTCCCAAAAAGTGCAGCCCCCGAAGAACGGCGCTATGCCGGTCCTCATGTGTATATCGTGCGCCCGGCCAAAGGGGGTGGCCAAGAGGCAGATGCAGAAGAATCGCCGCGGCAAGAAATGGAGCAATGACCGGCACGAGCTTCCATGGACGATTGCGCATGTAGGTCACCGCCTGTTCGATCCCGCTCCTGCATTCAACATATCGAACGGGTAAACTTCAGTTTCGTCTCAAGCTGCTATTCTGAACTGTGAAACTCTATTCGCTCCTGCTCGGCGCCGTCATGGCGGCGCCTTGCACTCTCTACGCGCAGACACCCTGGTGGGAGGGCGAACCGCTCCGCATTATAGATCTCACCACCAGTATTACCCAACCCGATTCCAATGACCCGGCGAAGTTAGCGGCGCGCAAAGCCGAGCTTGGCTACAATGCCGAGCATCTCGAGATCATGCGCATGCCGGGCGGTCTCGATGACCTTGGGTTTTTCTTCCGCTCGAAGGTTGCCGGCAGAGAGAATCCGGATTATCTGCGCCGCTACGCGCCGGAAGCGCACAAGCACGGGTTGCGGACGTTCATCTACTTCAACGTGCACTGGTACACGGTGAAGTTTGCCGAGCAGCATCCGGACTGGCGGATGACGAGGGAGAACGGCAAGCCCCTCGATGGCGTGTACGACACGGGCGCCGATTTCTGCGTGAACACTCCCTGGCGCGAGTGGGTGTTCCAGGTGCTGCGGGATCTGGCGGCCTATCCGATTGACGGCATCTTCTACGACGGCCCGGTGTATCGCGCCGATACCTGTTACTGCCGCTACTGCCGCGAGAAATATCGCAAGCAGTACGGGCGGGAAATGCCGAGCAAGACGAAGCGTACGGGGAAAGACTTCGCGCAGTTGATGGAGTTTCAGGCCAACAGCCTGAAGGACTTTCTCCACGATTCGCGAGTCATCCTGAAAGGCATCCGTCCGGATCTGGCGCTCTACATGAACGGGGGCGTGCGCGGAGCGAATTGGGCCACGGGCCGGTTCAACCGGGAACTGATCGCCGAGCAGGACCTGCTCGGCAGCGAGGGTGGGTTCATCAGCGGCGACCTCACGAGAGTTCCGCTGTGGAAGCCCGGGCTGACGGCGCGGCTACTCGAGACGCAGGCGGGCGGAAAGCCAACCATCATCTTCTCCGCGGCCAGCCACAAGCCCTGGACGTTTTCCCTGCTTCCGGCGCCGGAACTGCGGCTGCTCTACGCCGATACCATCGCCAATGCAGCGGGCGTCTGGATGGGAATCACGCCCTTTGAATTCGAAGAGCCGGAAATGACTGCTCTGACAGAAATGAACCGGTTTCTCGAGAAGAACAAAGCCTACTTCACGAAAACGAAGTCCGCGGCGAGGGTGGGCGTTGTGTGGTCGGACGTGACGGCGAACTTCTATGCGGGGGCGGCGGCGCAACTGATCGACATTGACCGCACGGCGCAGCGTTCGAACATCGGAAATCTCGACGGGGAGTTTGCGGGGATTACGGAGTCGCTGCTCCGTTCGCATGTTCCTTTCGACGTGATCGACGATGTGACGCTCGAGAAAGAGCCCTTGGACCGCTACCAGGCGATCTTTCTGCCGAACGTCGCGTGCATGAGCGACCGCGTCGCGGCCCGCCTTCGGAAGTATGTCGAGGAGGGCGGAAATCTGTTCGCGGATTTTGAAACGTCGCTCTACGATGAGACGGGAGTCCGGCGCGGCGATTTTGCGCTTTCGCCGGTGTTTGGCGTGTCGGCAGGGAAGGGAATCGCGGGCCCCCTGCTCTGGGACTACCTGAAGCCGGTGACTACTCCACAGCTTACCGCCGGCATTACGCGCAAGATGATTCCCTCCACCGCGTATTATGTGCGGACCCATGCGGGGGAGGGCGAAGTGGCATGGAAATTCACGGCGCCTTTGGCGGGACGTTATGATGGCGTTCCGAAATTGTCCGATGATCCGGGGCTCGTCATCCGGCGGCTGGGTAAAGGGATGGTTGCCTACATGCCCGGCGACTTGGGGAATTCCATCAACACCTACCATACGCCGGAGTTGCTGCAATTGGTAGCGAACGCCGGAACGCAGTTGGGCGTATCGCCGGTGCGGGTGGAAAACGCCCCGGGATCCGTGGAGGTGGTGGCGCGGCGCCAGGACAACCGGTTCCTGGTGCACCTGGTGAATTTTACCGGGGAAATGACACGGCCGATTCGCAGGATCGTGCCGCTGTCCAACGTGCGCGTAACCGTCGAAGGAAAGTATTCCAAGTCGCGGTCCCTGTGGACGGGGCAGGCGTTGCCTGTCCGAAACGGGAGCGTTACGGTTCCCTCCCTGCAGGAATACGACGTGATCGTGTTCGAGTAACGGGAGCCGGTTTCACACGCGCAGAAACCAGCCCCGGCGGTATAGCGCATAGGCCACACCGAACATCAGGAGCGTATAAACGACGGCATAGAGCAGCGATGCGTTCCACGGGGAAGCGAGCGGCGCAAACACCTTCTGATAAACGGGCATGCGCCAATCGAGCGCGCTGATCGCGGAATCCAGCAACTCTGACGCCATATAGACGGCGATGGCGTTCATTCCCAAAACCACGAACGGACGGAAGGGCCGCTTGTATCCCAGCCCGTCGGCAATCCATAGGAACGCCGCGAACAGGACGAAATCAAGGCCTGCCATGAACAGGGCAAAAGACGAAGTCCACAACTTCTTGTTGATGGGCAGCCATTGATCGCAGATGAGCCCCGCGGCCAGCAGCGCCACGCCGGCAGCGGTCATCCAGGCGGCGCGTGAAGAGAGCGTGCGCTTCAGAGCGAGGATCTGCCCGGCCAGAATCCCGAACAGCACCGTCGCGATAGCGGGCAGCGTGCTGACAATGCCCTCCGGATCCCAGCTTTTCGTTTGCGCGTAATTGTGCGCGCCTAACACAATGCGATCCACGTAGTGCGCGAAGTTGTGCTCGACATCCAGATGCCCCGCGCCGTATCCCGGCACGGGCGCGAATTTCATGATGAGCCAATAGCTGGATAGCAGTCCGGCAATCCAGGCAGCCTGCCCGCGAACTCCGGTTGTCAGATAAATCGCAGTGGCGGCCAGATAGCAGATGGCGATTCGCTGCAGCACGCCCAGCACTCGCATCGTGGAAAAGTCAAAATGCGGAAAGAGGTATATCAAAAGCCCGAGACAATAGAGAATCGCCGCACGGCGAAAAGCCTGACGAAACAGTTCCGCCCGCCCCATTCCCGCCGCCATCCGCCGTCCCAGCGCCAGCGTCATCGCCACCCCAACAATCCAAAGGAACGACGGGAATACCACATCGGTGGGAGTCCAGCCGTTCCATTCGGAATGCTCGAGCGGAGCGTAGACGAAATGCCCATTGCCGGGATCGTTCACCAGGACCATCAGCGCCATAGTGGCGCCGCGGAATGCGTCGAGGGAAGTAAGACGTTCGGACTGCAGCCCCATGCTCTCAAAATCTTATCGAAATAGCGGCGGCTGTGCGGTGTATACCAGCCGGAAGCACTCACGCGTTCACTGGGAAAAGTTGCATTGAGTCTCGCTTCAGAACGGCGCTTCGTCCGCCGACGGACCATACACCGCCGGAACCGCAATATCATTCAACCGCAAGTAAACCCCTAACTGCGCCCGGTGATGAATGATGTGGCTCAGGAAAAATCGCCGCAGCACCATGCTTCGCGGCATTGTGAACATCGCCGTGCCGCCCTTCTTGAGCGACCACGGCTGCGCATAGGATTCGTCGCTTGCCGCCTCGATCGCCTTGCGCGCCGCGGCGGCGTTTTCGTCGAACATCGCCAGCAGTTGCTTGCCGTCCGTTGCCGGAGCCGGAGGTCCAGCCGCCGGCCCATCCACGGGAGCGAGGTCGAAAGAATGCTGGTTCATGGTGGCGTCCACCCACTGCGGCAGGCTGGCAACATGGCTTGCCAAAGCTCCCATGGTGGATGATTTGGCGTGCGGGCGCCAGTCGAATTTGTCGTCGGGGATGCGCTCGAGAGTCTTGCGGGTGGCGGCCATCTCGAGGTCCCATTCCGGGAGAAGATCGGCGGAAATAGACATGGTAAGTTACTCCAGTTGAGAGGTCAGCAAATACTGTAAGTATTTATACTATAACTTCGCCCCCAGTGCAAGCACTGTTTCAAAATACGGCGCCTCTTCCTCCTTATGCACCACCATCGTCCGCACCTCCCCGAATCCCGCTTTCTCCAGATACCCCACCAACTCCGCTTCCGTGAAGCCCAACCACACGTCCGCGTACATCTCCCGGGCCTGTTCGTAGTGATGCCGCGCCAGGTCCAGAATCGCGATCCGGCCTCCCGGCCGCAGGATCCGCCATGCCTCCTCCACTGCCTTCCGCGGATGCTGCGCATGATGCAGCGACTGGCTGAACAACGCCAAATCCACCGTTCCGTCTTCAACCGGCAGCGCTTCGAGGTCGCCCTTGCGGTACGCCAGGTTGCGTACGCCGTGCGTTCGCGCCAGTTCCGAGCCGAACTCCACCATCTTCTCCGAATTGTCCACGGCGATGACCTCGGCCGCCCGCTGCGCCAGCAGTTGCGAGAGCGTCCCTTCCCCTGCGCCTAAGTCCGCAATCACCATCGGCGGCATCAATTGCAGCAGCAATTCCGCCACCGCCTTCCACGACCGTCCCGGAACATAGTGCCGCCCGAACCGTCCCGCAAGCTGATCGAAATACGCCCTCATCTTGTCCTGCCGCTTGTCCAATATCAACCGCAGCGCCGCCTGGTCCTGTGCCGCTTCGGGAATTTCCGACGCAGCCTGGCGCAGCACCTCCATCAACTGTTGAAACGCCGGGGGAACCCTCAGGCTGTATAACGTGCTTTTTCCGATGCGCCGGTCCTCAATCAATCCCGTCTGCCTGAGCTGCGCCAAATGCGTGGAGATGCTGCTTTGTCCGGCGGCGAGGATCTGCTGCAACTCCGCCACGGAGAGTTCTTCGCTTTCAAGCAGCAGGAGGATGCGGAGGCGGGTGGGTTCGGTGAGTAAACGCAGCGAATGAAGGATTGACGGCATTTCGGTTTAATGATATCATCACATCAAGATTCGTTGATATAAGCGTCTCTGGAGAACTTCCTATCATGAGCATTGCACAAGTGGAACGTACCGCCACAGAGTTCAAAGTGGCCGACATGTCCCTGGCCGATTGGGGCCGGAAAGAAACCACCATCGCCGAGCAGGAAATGCCCGGGCTGATGGCCATCCGCAAGAAATACGCGGCCTTGAAACCGCTCGACGGCGTGCGCATCACCGGCTCGCTTCACATGACCATCCAGACGGCGGTCCTGATTGAGACGCTGGTGGATCTGGGCGCCAGCGTGCGCTGGGCAAGCTGCAACATCTTCTCCACCCAGGATCATGCAGCGGCCGCCATTGCGGCGGCGGGCGTTCCTGTTTTCGCCTGGAAAGGCGAGACTCTGGAAGAATACTGGTGGTGCACCTACCAGGCGGTGAGCCATCCCAACGGTCTGGGTCCGCAGTTGGTGGTGGACGACGGCGGCGACGTGACGCTGCTCATCCATAAGGGCTACGAGTTGGAAGAGGGCTCTGACTGGGTGAACACCCCATCCGGCAGCCACGAAGAAACGGTGATCAAGGACCTGCTGAAGAAGGTGTACGCGGAAAATCCCCGCCGCTGGCACGATCTGGTGAAGGAATGGCGCGGCGTATCCGAAGAGACCACTACCGGCGTGCACCGCCTCTACAAGATGCAGCAGGCAGGCAAGCTCCTTGTGCCCGCCATCAATGTCAACGATTCGGTCACCAAGTCGAAATTCGACAACCTTTATGGCTGCCGCGAATCGCTTTCTGACGGCATCAAGCGGGCCACGGACGTAATGGTGGCCGGCAAGGTCGCGGTCATCTGCGGCTATGGCGATGTCGGCAAGGGCTCGGCCCACTCTTTGCGCGGCTTCGGAGCCCGCGTCATTGTCACCGAAATCGACCCCATCAACGCGCTCCAGGCGGCGATGGAAGGCTATGAAGTGACCACTATCGAGGACACGCTCGGCCGCGGCGATATCTATGTCACCTGCACCGGCAACTGCGACATCATCACTCTCGAGCACATGAAGCACATGAAGGATCAGGCCATCGTGTGCAACATCGGCCACTTCGACAATGAGATCCAGGTGGACCGCCTCAACAGCGAACCCGGCGTGACGCGCACGAACATCAAGCCGCAGGTGGACGTGTATACGTTCCCTGACGGGCACAGCATCTTCCTGCTCGCCGAAGGCCGCCTCGTCAACCTCGGCTGCGCCACCGGCCACCCGAGCTTCGTGATGAGCAACAGCTTCTCCAACCAGACGCTGGCGCAGATCGACCTGTGGAAGAACAAGGACATCTACAAGGTGGATGTCTACACGCTGCCCAAGAAACTGGATGAGGAAGTGGCGCGGCTGCACCTGGAAAAGATCGGCGTGAAGCTTACCACGCTGACTCCGAAACAGGCCGAGTACCTCGGCGTGCCGGTGGAAGGTCCGTATAAGGCGGACCACTACCGCTACTGAACTTCACATTGCGTCTCGGGGGCGCCGGTGTGGCCTTGTATCCGGCCAGCGTGTAGGATGAGGAAAGAGAGGCGTAGCATTCTGCCCCCCCGCACCAACTTTGAGAACCGCGCCGCACGGCTGTTTCTGCCGCCCGTGCCTTTCTTGGCCAACCCGAAAGAGCCGAAAGATTTTCCTCTCGGCCGCTGGAATCTCTACATCGGCGGCGCCGGATGCACCGTGGATGGCTACATCAATATCGACCTGATCGCGACGCCGGGGGTCGATGTGGTAGCAGACGCGGAACGGTTGCCGTTTGCCTCCGGCGTGTTCCAGCGCGTGGAGTGCGACGCCGTGCTGGAGCATGTGCGGGACCCCCAACGCGTGATGAAGGAGATGGAGAGGGTTCTCCTGCCCGGTGGCTACCTGCATGTCGTGACGCCGTTCTGCCATCCATTCCATGCCTATCAGGACTACAGAAGATTCACGATCCAGGGACTCAAACAACTGGCGGGGCCGATGGAGGTGATTACGGAAGGGTGGCGCACGGGCCCAACGGCTACGATGCTGGTATTCGCTCTCGAATACGTGAAACTGCTGCTGCCTCTACGCATCTGGAGAGGCGCTGCCCACGCTTTCTTTGGGTGGCTGCTCTTTCCGTTGCGGTACCTGGACCGGTACCTCATGCGATTGCCGGAGGCGCACCGTTTGGGCAATCATTGTTATGTTTGGTTTCGGAAACCCGATTCCTCTATGGAGAGCCCCATGGCCATGGACGGGCGAGAGTTGCGCACAGCTGAAACCAATGACGAATCGGATGCTTGACCAGTACCAGTTCACAGTGCGGCCGCTGTCGAAGCAGGAAGGCGGCGGCTATCTCGTGGAGTATCCGGATGTCCCCGGATGCATGTCCGACGGGGAAACTGTGGATGAAGCAATCAGGAACGGCCGGGAGGCTCTCCGCGACTGTATTGCGGTGTTCCGCGAATCGGGCCGCAAGATACCGAAGCCCAGCGTCCAGGCCGCACAATGGCGTCAGCGCCTCCCCCGGACTCTCTATGCCAAACTGACGAAACAGGCCGAATGGGAAGGCGTCAGCATTAACAGTCTCGTGACGGCGATCATCGCCGAGGCGATAGGAGCAAAACGGGGCACAAAGTGAACCTCCGCGCCGGGAATGCCGCCATTTCTGCTCTCCGTGCCGGCGAAAATGCGGCTAGGTTTCCGGCTCCTTCTCCACCTTCACCACAGCGCCGGTGGAATCATAGGTGTAGACCATCCCCTCCCAGCGGCCGAATTCGATTCCCGTGTCTTTCGTGCCGTAACTGTATCGCTGTGTGGCCGTGGAAGCGCGGACGGAAGCCCCGGTGATCTGCGCGAAGCGGTAGCAGAAGTAGTTCCCGTCCCCCTGCTTCCCCTCCTTGCCCGGAGTGATGTACGCGGCCCCGCAGGAGAGCAGTTCAATGGCCTTCACTTTTCCCTTCCACTTCGCAAATCTGCTGATCGTGGAAATGGTGATGTTCTCCTTGCAGAACTGAATCCCAGCCCCGCCCTGGCTGTAGATGTTCTTCTCCGTGCACATTCCGTTTGCGTCACTGCCCTCTGTCCGTACGTATGTCTCAAAGCCGTGCGCCATGATCCTGATGCGCACGTCTCCTTTGTAGGTATCCGATTTGTCAGCAGCCCAATTGATGGGCCACTCGATGGGTGTATCAAAGTTCACCTCCAGCACTTCCTTGCCGGCGGGTTTCCAACCCAGGAGTCTCACGTCCCGAATGATGATGTCCTGCATACGCTTGCTCCTCTTGCCCATTACCGTGCCGCGGCTACAGCGGCCTGAGACCTGGCGGTGCAGGCTGGCGCTGTGCGCACGTCACGCCTGTCTACGGGAGAATAACACAACCTCCCGGTGAGTACGCGGTCTCGGGTTGCGGCTACGCAGCCGCGCTTCTTGTTTCGGCTACGCCTTTCGGCTATGCACTTTCGGCTATGCCTTTCGATGCGGCGAAAGGAACGATGTATAATAGCGCCACCCGGGTTTCAAGTCGGGCGCGTGGGTCCTGTGTGAGGTCTGAATCGACGGTCTAAGAAGGTGGAGTGCGATGAGGAAAATTGCGGCTTTACTATTCGTTTCGCTGTGTTTTGTGATTCCATTGGGAGCGCAGACTGCCAGTGGTGTGATTACCGGGTCCGTCACCGACACGACCGGCGCTGCCGTGGCGGGCGCAAAGGTGATGCTGACGCACGAGGAAACAAATCAGACACGCAACCAGACGGCGAACAGCGAGGGCATATACGAATTTCGGGCGCTGCCGCGCGGGACGTACCGGTTGGCGGTGGAGGTGGCCGGGTTCAAGCGCGAAGAGATCAAAGATGTTCAGTTGACGGTGGCGCAGACACTGCAGCTTAACGTCAAACTGCAGGTGGGGCAGGTGAGCGAAGCCATTACGGTGGAAGCGTCGGCGGCGCAGGTGCAGGCGAGTGAAGCCAGCCTGGCGCAGGTGATCGACGAGAAACGCGTGCGCGAACTGCCACTGAACGGGCGCAACTTCATGCAGCTTGCGTTTCTGTCTTCGGGCATCGTGACGGCCGGGCGCGCGAGCGCGACACAGCGGCAGGCGAACTATGGTCCGGCGTTTTCCGCGGGCGGGCAGCGCGATAACACGAGCACGGTGATTGTCGACGGTATCGAAATCAGCGGCATGGAGTTGAACAACTACCCGTACGCGATTCCGTCGCTCGAATCGGTGGCCGAGTTCCGGGTGCTGACCTCGGGGGCGTCGGCGGAGTTTGGGGGGAACTCGGGCGCGTTTGTGAACGTGGTGACGCGGCGCGGCACGAACGAATTTCATGGCGCGGCATTCGAGTTCTTGCGGAATGACCGGTTCGATTCGCGGAACTTCTTCGACGTGACGGGGCGGTCGGCGCCGAACAAGCGCAACCAGTTTGGGTTTGTCGGAAATGGTCCGGTGCTGATCCCGAAGCTGTACAACGGCAAGGACAGGACGTTCTTCCTGTTTAGCTGGGAATGGCAGCGGCAGCGGAACGGCACGACGAGCACGGCCATTGTGCCGACCGCGCAGGAACGCGCGGGCGATTTCAGCGGGACGGTCACGCCCGTGGTGGATCCGTTCACGAAGACGCCGTTTCCCGGCAACCGCATTCCCGAGAGCCGGATCAGCCCGGTGGGGCGCGGGTTGCTGGCGCTTTATCCGCTGTCGAACAACGCCGATCCGGCCCGCAACTACGTGAATGCGCCGCTGCGGAAATGGGACTTCACGGTGCCGTCGTTCCGCATCGACCACCGGCTGTCGAACGCGAACAACCTGTTCTGGCGGACGACGGTGAACCAACCCGACGACATCGGACCGGGACAGGCGCTGACGCAGACGTTCAAGTATGACGCGGTGCAGAGCGAGCGCAACGTTCAGCACACGCTCGGCGATACGCACATCTTCAGTTCGCGGATTGTGAACGAGGTCAACATCGGCTTTGTGCGCATGAACCGCATCCGCAACTCCGACGATTCGTTCAAGCGCGATTGGGTGAAAGAACTGGGCATCAAGGGAATCGATACGCAGCCGCTCACCTTCGGCGCCCCCGCTGTAACGGTGTCGGGCTTCCCCCAGGCAGGTTTTTCGACAAACAATGCGTTCTTCCAGTGGATCACGCAATCGGCGCAGGTTGTCGACAACCTGTCGCTGATGCTCGGTAAGCACACGGTGAAGGTGGGCGGCGCCTATCAACGGAAGCAATTGAACTCCACCCAATGGGGCGCGCCTAATGGCAACTACGCGTTTACGGGGGTCTATACGAGCCCGGTGCCGGTGGGGACGCCAACCCGGCAGTCGGCCATCGCGGATACGCTGCTGGGCTACCCGGCGACGTACTCGGTGCAGACGACGCCTTATGAGCAGCGCATGCGCTACAGCAATACCGCGCTCTATGTGCAGGACGACTGGCGCGTGTCGCAAAACCTGACGTTGAACATCGGTGTGCGCTGGGAGTATTTCGGCAAGCCTTATGACAAGTTCGACCGGATTGCGACGTTCGACCTCAGCACCGGCCAGCAGTTGCTGCCGGGCCAGAACGGCACCCCGCGAAGCCTGATCAATCCGGACCGCAACAACTTCGGCCCGAGGTTCGGTTTTGCCTGGCGCGCGCTGGGCAACGATTCGCTGGTTGTCCGCGGCTCCTACGGCCTGTTCTACAGCCCGCCGATCGGCAACGACTTCCGGTCGCGGGGCTTCCAGGATCCATTCGCATTTCTGGTGACGCGCGTCTATCGCCCGGCGAGCACCACCAGCCCGCTGCCTGATTTCACGGCGGAATCGCCGCTGTTGGGCGCGGACCGGCAGACCAACCTGACGCGTGCCGGCGTCGACCGCAACCTGCGCGACGCCTACGTGCAGCAGTGGACACTGAGTATTCAGAAGCTGGTGACGAAGAACACGTTGTGGGAAGCGGCCTACCGCGGGTCAAAGAGCACACGCCTCCAGACTCAGCTCAACTACAACGAGATCTTCCCCAACCCGCCGCAGCCGCCGGATTTCCGGCAGATCTTCCCGTGGCCGAACCTGGCGGCGGTGAATATTCTCGAATCGCGCGGCGCGGCCAACTACCACGCGTTCACGACACGCCTGGAGCGCCGTTACTCCAACGGACTGACCTTCCTCACGAACTACACGTTCTCGAAGACGCTGACCGATGTCGATTCGAGCACGGTGGGCGTGGTGATCGGCGGCGGCTCGTTTGGTCCGAACACGATCCGCAACCTGCGTGACAACAAAGGTCCGGCGGTGTTTGACCGTCCTCACCAGTTGAACTTCAGCGCGGTGTACGAACCCCCATTCTTCAAGAAGTCGCCGGCGCCGGTCCGGCTGCTGCTGGCGGGGTGGCAGATCGCGCCCATCTGGACGGCCTACGTCGGCGCCTATCTCACACCCGGAAACTTCAACGTGCAGAACACGGGGTCGCGGCCGGACGTGTTGCGCAATCCCAATCTGTCGCGCGGCGATCGGACGATCGACCGCTGGTTCGACACCGAGGCGATCCAGAATGCGACGCCAGGGCGTTTCGGCAACGCCGGCAAGGGCATCATTCAGGGCAGCGGGGTGAACAACTGGGACGTGAACCTGTCGAAGAACTTCTATATAACCGAGCGGCATCGTGTGCAGTTCCGCGCGGAGTTGTTCAACTTCTTCAATCACGCGCAGTTTGACGATCCCGTGCTGCAACCGGCGGTACGCGACGCCGCCGGACGGTTGTTGAACCCCACCGCCGGCAAGATCACTTCGGCCAGCGACTTCGGGTTCCGGCAAACCGAACGCGTGGTTCAGTTCGGGCTGAAGTATATCTTTTGACGCCGAACAGCGGCCCAGGATACACGTCAACCCTGCCGCAGCGCCTCGGCCGGTTGAATGCGTAGCGCCCGGCGCGCCGGGGCAGCGCACGCAAGCACGCCCACCGCCGCCATGATGACGGACGTAATCACCGACGAGACGACGAGATCCGCGGTCAGGGCGCCGGCGCGCCACGCGAGGAGAAAAATGAGGCTGTTGCCGGCGATGACGCCACCGCCGAGTTGACGGCCGGCACGGGCGAAAACGATATGGAGCACGTTCCGGGCATTGGCGCCGAGTGCGATACGAATGCCAATCTCGCGGGTGCGGCGCGCGACGGTGACGGCCATGAGCGCATACAGACCGGCCGCCGAGAAGACGAGCGCCACCAGCAGAACGCTGCCGAAGACGACACTGCCGGCCACCATCCGCATCTGCTCCTTGGCGACGATGTGGTCGAGGGTGACGATATCCCGGAGGTGCAGGCTCGCATCGACCTGCCGCGCAAGGGCGCCGACCCGCGGCACAAGCGGCGAGGCGTCCCCCGCGACGCGCACAGCGACCATGACAGGATCGAACTCCGCCGCGGATGCTGCGCGATAGACGTAGGCTGCCCCATCCCAATCGGCGGGGAACAACATCCCGAAATCGGTGACCACCCCGACGATCTCGTGCCAGGGCCCGGTCTCGCGCTCGCCGCCTCGCTGGACCGTGCGAACGCGCGCGCCCACGGGATTCCTGCCCACCACGCGCCTGAACGCCTCGTTGACCACGACGGGCCCGTTTGGAGCCCCGGCGTCAGTGGGATGCAAGCCGCGGCCGGCCACGATCCGGGAGCCAAACGCGTCGTGATAGCCTGCGCCGGCCGCAGCCATCGCGAATCCACCCTCGTAATTGCCGTGCAGGCGAACCGGAGGTCCACCGTCCTGCTCCATTTCCAGCGCCACCCACTCCGGGTGCATCGTCGGCAGGCGATCGCCCTGCGTCACGTGCGTCACACCAGGCTCCTCACGCAACCGGCCCGCGAGTTCTTCATATGCGAGCGCGCGACGCGCGGCGATCTGCCCATTGTCAGGGACACCATGCTCGCCGGCCAGCGGTTCGTCATCCATGCTGAGACGGAAGGTCAGGTAACGCTTCGCCGGGAACTCCGTCCGGCTCGGCTTGTCGTGGAGGGTGTTGGTGAACATCCCCACCGCGGCGGGCACGAACAGCACCGTGCACGCCACCTGCGCGCCGATGATGAAGGACCAGATGCCGCCGAACGCCATCGTCCCGCCGGTGCCCGTGATCCCCTGCAATCCCCGCTGGACCGGCACGCATGTAGCCTTCAGCGCCGGGATCAGGCCGATCAGCGCCGCGGCGACGAGCGCGAGCAGCAGCGCATACGCAATGGTCGCGGGCTCGAGCCTCAGATCCACCCAGAACGGCAGGTCGTCCCCGATGATCTGAGCCGCCCGGGCCAAGGCATAGCGCACCGTCGACTGGGCCACAACGAGCCCGAGCACGGCGGCGGCAAGGGCCAGCACGAGCCCTTCGGTGACGATCTGCGCGATCAGGCGGGCGCGGCTCGCCCCCAGCGCGTGGCGGACGACCATCTCCGGCTCGCGCAGCGCGGCGCGCGCGAAGATCAGCGTCGCGACGTTCGCCGACACCACCCCCAGCAGCAGCAGGACGATGACGTGGACCGCCACATCCTCCAGCCGCAGCGGATCACCTGGCGTGCGCCCGGCGAATGCCCGAACCCGTGTACGCAACTGCGCGTGGGTTGCCGGCTCGTCGGCGGCCAGGCGCGCCGATACGGCGTCGAGCTCCGCCGCGGCGTCCTGCCATCTCGCTCCGGCAGAGAGCCGGCCGAACACCTGCACGGCCGGCCCTTCCCGTGGGCCGGCATCCTGAATGGGCAATGGCTCCCATAGCTGCTGATTGTGCGGGAAGCCGAAGCTCGGCGGCATCACGCCCACCACCGTGCGACGCGTGCGACCCACCGTCACGACGCGGCCGATAATCGCCGGGTCGTGCAGGAATTGTCTCTGCCAGACGTCGTAACCCAGGACCACGACGGGCTCCGCACCCTGGATTTCATCCGCCGGCTGAAGCGGCCGGCCGAGCAACGGCGGCACGCGGGTGAGCGGAAACGCCGACGCCGTGATCTCCGCCACGCGCAGCGATTCGACACGGCCTTCGCTCGTAAGCACGTTGCGCTCGCTCAGGTGGGCGGCGCCCAGCTCCGATACGGTCTTCAGGGACCGCCGCCACATCGCGAAATCGTGGAGCACCCTCGGTTCCACACGTGACGCTGCCGTGTCTCGCGTCTCGAGACGCACGACTCGGCCGCCTTCGTCGAACGGCAGCCGTTTGTACAGCAGTTCGTCCGCGACTTCGAAGCCGACTGCTCCAATCCCGATTGCGCCCGCCAACGAGAGGCCGCCGATAATCGTGAGCGCGGGATATTTCAGCAGTAGACGCGCGCCCAGCTTCCAGTCGAGCAACGAGACCCTGGTCAGGCCGGCATGCATACGCTTCCCTCCTCCGGTCCGCATAACCCACGCACTAACTTTACAGTAAAAAGTACTCCGTGTAAACTTTGGCCGGCGCCATTCATCTGTCTGCGGGCCATGCCCATCCACCCGGCGATGGAACCATCCCCAAGCGCCACCCGGTGCCGTTGACTCGGGACTTTCTGGAGACTCTGGTGCGCGGGCTGGGCAACGGGCTCGCCGGGGCTTTCCTGCCAGCGAATATCCTCATTTACTCCAGCGCGCTCACAGCATGGTGGGAGCCAGCGCAGGTCCGCAGCATGTTCTTTGCGCCGGACTGCGACGGCAAGACCTCCGCGCGGCATTGCGGTGGCGAGCATCAATTACCGTCTGAGCAGCGATGCGATTTTTCCCGCGCAGATTCAAGACTGCAAGGCGGCGGTTCGATTCCTGCGGGCGAATGCGGCGAAGTATAGGCTCGATCCGGAACGCATCGCGGTGATGGGCGATTCGGCCGGAGCGCACCTGGCCGCGCTATTGGCCACGACGAGCGACGTTACGATTTGGGACACGCCCGGCATGCCGAACGCGGCGGTTTCGAGCAAGGTGCTGGCACTGGTTGCGCTGGCTCCGCCGATCAGTGTCTTTGACGGTCCGGCAGAGCCGGCTCTGGCCAAGCTGTTGGGATGCGCGAGTGTTGCGGCATGTCCGGACAAAGTGAAGGAGGCGAGCCCGCTCGGCTACCTCACGCCGGACGATCCGCCGGTGCTGCTCTTGCAGGGGAGCGACGATCCGACCGTGGATCCGGAAAACGCCAGAATGTTCGCCGAGGCGCTGGTGCGCACAGGGGTGCCTGTCACCTATCGCGTGATGCCGGGAGCCGTGCATGTAGACGATCCGGCTTACCATTCGGCTCAAATCACAGGACTGGCGGCCGACTTCCTGGAGCGGATGATGAACGGACCACCGGCCTCGGGCGCGGCATCCGATTTCGAATTCGCGCGGTTTGCTCCCGATCAGTATATTGCGCTGTTCGGAGGCTATTTCGGGAATCAGCAGGTGCTGCCGGATCCGGGACCGCTACCGGCAACGCTGGACGGATTCTCGGTGGATGTCCGGGACAGTACCGGCGCGACACAGGAGGCAGGGTTGTTCGCGCTGCTGCCCGGACAATTGAATCTACTGCTCCCCGCGGGTCTTGCCGCGGGGACAGCAAGACTCACCGTGCTGCGGAACGGTCAAACGGAGAGAACCGAAGAGGTGAACATTGCAGATGAGGCGCCGACACTATTCGCAACATACGTCAACGGCGCAGCGCTGGCGATTGGCCAGGCTATTTGGGTCGATGCGGCAGGGAAGCAACAGCAGCAATCCCTGGTGACCGAAAACGGATCGCAATTGCAGATGGCCGCGCTTCCCTTTTCGCAGGCTATGGGGCCAGTCACGGTGGTCCTGTACGGCACGGGGCTCGGAACGGGGAAGAGCGTTGTGGCTTACCTGGGACACCTGAGGTTGCTGGTGGAATATGCCGGAAAGCAGGGGACGTATGAAGGGCTGGACCAATATAACATCGAGATTCCGCATGAGGAAGAGGGTACGGGTCCGCAGACTTTGTCCATTAGTGTAGATGGCAATCCAGGCACGCCGGTGAGACTGCTGAATTGAGCACTGTTCTGACAGAATCCTGACCTTACACGGAAGGTTCGACTGGTTACCGTCCCGTAAAGATGCTCTTCGGGATCATGGCGTGGACGCCGCGCTTTCCGTCCACGAGTTGGGTGATGCTGAAGTCCGCCGCGTCGCTGGCGAGGATATAGGCATTTTCGCGGGAGAGTTTGTAACGCTCGACTATGAGGCTGATCATTTCGCGCAGCGCGGTGCGGATGGCGGCGTCGAGATCTTCGTCGAAGCCCATGGTCATCAGGTGGGTGGGGGTTTCGGCGCGCGGCCAGAGCAAGCGCGGGCCTTTGCGCACGGTGAAACGGAACACACCGGAGAGCACTGTTTCGAGAGCGCTGAGACAGACCTCTCCGTTTCCCTGGGCGGCGTGGGCGTCGCCCACAGAGAAGAGCGCGCCGCGGGTGTGGACGGGGATGTACAACGTAGTTCCCGCCACCAGTTCCTTGTTATCCAAATTGCCGGCGTGAATCCACGGTGGAGCGCTGCTGATGCGGCCCGAGCCTTCCGGCGGGGCGACGCCCATGATGCCGAAGAAGGGACGTAACGGGATCTCGACTCCGGGCGCGAAGCGGGCCACCATGCGCTTTTCGTCGAGCGGGGTGAGCTTGCGGTGTTCGTAGGGAAAATCCTGGGGGAGCACACCCAATCCGGGAAGGAATATGTTCAGCGCATAAGGCAGCCCGAGGCGGATGGACTCGATGTGTACTTCCAGAGTGTCGCCAGGCTCCGCGCCCTCGATAAAGATTGGCCCTGTCAGGATGTGCGGTCCAGGCCCATGATCCTTGATTGCCCGGTGGATTTCGCGGCTGGCGGGATCGATTTGCGCGGCGGGGACGCCGGCGCGCTCGAGCGCTTCCGGGGTGTCGATCATTGCCGTGCGGATATCCACGGTGTCGCCTGAACGCACTCGCAGGACTGGGGGTTGGGCGGCATCGTAGTAGCCCCAGTGTACGGTGCTGGGAGTGGAACGCAGCGTATGCTGCTCCGCCGCCAAGGTGAACGGCGTAGCGAGCAGAATGAGGACCAGAAGCATGGTTGATTCTAACCCATGAGGGCGGCCAGTCCGCACAGGCAGGGATCGCTGGCCAGAACCGGCCGGGTCCCTATCGGTAGCGAGCCAGGCCGCCTGTCCTATTTTTCGTCTCGCTCCAATTGTCTACTGCCAGCGCGCCGAAGGCGCCGGCGCCTGCGATGATGGAGGTATGAGGGGCGAGAGCGGAGTACCATGAGCCCCGCCGCGTACAAGGCGAGGTACGAGCACTTGCAGGTTCCGCTGGCGAACGGCGGGACGGTGGAAATGCGTGTGAACCAGTACCGGCTGAGGGGGCTTCCGGGGCACGATGTAGACGAGGCCGCATTGAAGGCCTTCCTCGAGGCCTTACGCAAGCACCATGTGGATATGGAACTGCGTGTGGATCCCGGCGCGCGGGGTTTTCGGATTCTGCACCGGAACCGGGATAGTTCCTTCCGGGTGACGGAGCAAACGGTGACGGGCCCGGAGAAGGTGAAGGCGGATTTTCTGGAGAAGCTCTCAGTGATGGCGCGGTACGTGTTTGTGGGGAAAGGCGCGCCGGAGCATTGCCAGATCGTGCTGCAACTGGTGGATCACTGGAAACTCGCGCCGGACGGGTTGCAGATTTACGCCGATAACGCGCTGGGGCTCGATTGCAACGGATTTGTCGGCAACTACTTGTGGCACGCCAGCCACCAGCAGGATTGGGGCAGTCTCGGAATCAGCAGGCACCAGGAAGGCCCGGATGTCTCGATCGACGGGTATTTCGACCGCAGGAGAGCGATCCGGAAATGGGAGGACCTGAATCCGGCCCACTCGTACATTATGGGGAAGGTGGACGATGCAGGGCATGTAATACCGGGAGGGAGCGTGCGGAATGCCGGGCATATCGTCATTACGGAACCGGGACGGATCCGGCAGGGGAGCGGAGCGCAACCACCGGCGGTGTGGGCGGTGGAGTCCACGGCGGCGCACAATCCGGGATTGTGGGAAAGCTGGTATAGCTTCCTGGGCGTGGACCGAGCCGGGGACTTTACGATCCGGCGGGAGGATATGATCGCGGGGCATCAGGTGATGAAGTTCCGGATCGCGCCAGTGTAGCGGGCGCCGGCCGAAACAATGGTGTTCAGTTCCACGAGGGTTCGTCGTGGTTCAGATCCACGCCGAGACCGGGACTAGAACAGAGTGATTTGGGATTGGCCAGGGGGGCGTCCCGATGAGTCGGGACGCGGCAGGCAGGAGTGGCCCGCGCCACGTGTTATCGGCGGCGGGCGGCGAGGTAGTACATTCCGGGGAGGGCGAGGAGGGTGAGGAGGAGGGTGGAGAGGAGGCCGCCGACGAGGACGGTGGCGAGGGGGCGTTGGACATCGGAGCCGATGCTGGTGGCGCGGGCGGCGGGGACCATGCCGAGCAGGGCGACGAGGATCATCATGAGGACGGGACGCATCTGGTTCCGGGCTCCTTCGATGACCGACTGGAGCAGGGGCGCGCCGGGCTCATCGACGCGGCGGCGGTTGATTTCCGAGACGACCAGCACGCCGCTCATAACGGCCACGCCGAAGAGAGAAATGAAGCCGACGGCCGCCGAGACGCTGAGGTTGATGCCGCGAAGATAGAGGAAGACAATGCCGCCGACGAGGGAGAAGGGGACGTTCATGAGCACGAGGCCGGCGTAAACTGGATTGCCGAAGGTGAAGAACAGAAGGGCATAGATGATGGCGATGGTGATGGGGAGGATGATGGAGAGGCGCTTACGGGCGCGGTCGAGGTTTTCGAACTGGCCGCCCCAGGAGACTTTATAGCCCTGGGGAAGGCGGATTTCGCGATGGAAGCGGGCCTGTGCGTCGTTGACGAAGCTGCCCTGGTCGCGGCCGCGGATGTTGGTGCGAACGGTGATCTGGCGCTGGTTTTCGCGGCGGGCGATGATGCTCGCGCCGTCGACGGTCTGGATCTCGGCGAGTTGGGACAGAGGGACGCGGCCGCCTTCGCGGGTGGGGACGAGGATGTTGGCGATGGCGGTGGTATCGGTGCGGGCGGAGGGGATGTAGCGAACGGTGACGTCGAAGCGGCGCTCGCCTTCAAACACGGTGCTGACAGTGCGGCCCCCGATGGCCATCTCGATGACTTCCTGGACATCTTTGACGTTGATGCCGTAGCGGGCAACTTGCTGGCGGTTGACGCGGATCCGCAACTGGGACTGGTCGCTTTCCTGTTCGAGAGCGGAATCGGCGGCTCCGGGGACCTGTTTGATCATTTTCAGAGTTTGAGCGGCCAAACTCCGGAGTTGGACGAGGTCGGGGCCGGAGAAGATGACGGCGAGGTCGGCGGCGGAGCCGGTGACGGCTTCGGTGACGTTGTCGATGATGGGTTGGGTGAAGCTGAAGGCGGCTCCAGGGATGTCGTTGCGGAGCCTTTTCGCGAGTTCCTCGACGAGATCGGCTTTGCGCTTTCCCTTCTGCCAGGTGTCATAGGGCTTCAAGGCGACGAAGATTTCGTTGCGGTTGGGGCCGTAAGGGTCGGTGCCGGAGTCATTGCGGCCGGTTTGCGAGCTGACGAGCTTCACTTCCGGCGATTGCTCGATGACGCGGCGGATGCGGGCCGCGACTTCGGCGGATTTGCTGAGGGAGATGCCGGGGGGGAGGTTGGCGCGCACCCAGATGACGCCCTCATCGAGTTGGGGGAGGAACTCCGAGCCAAGGCGCGTGCCGAGTCCGAAAGCGCCGGCGACGATGAGGGCGGCGAGGCCGACGGTGAGAACGGGACGGCGCAGGGTGACGCCGAGGGCGGCTTCATAGAGACGCTGCATCCAGCCGAGCATGGGGTTTTCCCAGGCCTTGACGCCGTTGCGGAAGAGGTAGGTAGCGAGGACGGGGACGAGGGTGAGGGCTAGCAGAAGGGAACCGAGCAGGGCGTAGCAGATGGTGAAGGCCATGGGGGTAAACAGGCGCCGTTCGACGCGCTCGAGGGTGAACAGCGGGATGTAGGCGGAGATGATGATGAGCAGGGAGAAAAAGATGGGGCGCTCGACTTCGAGGGCGGCGTCGCGAATGACGTCCATGACGCCGGCGCCGGGGTGGTGTTTGCGGTGCTCCGTAAGGTGGTGGACGACGTGCTCGACCATGACCAATGTGCCGTCGACGATGATGCCGAAGTCGAGCGCGCCGAGGCTGAGCAGGTTGGCGGGGATGCCGGAGAAATTCATGCACACGAAGGCGAACAGGAGAGAAAGCGGGATGACGACGGCGGTGAGCAGGGCCGCCTGGAGGGAGCCAAGGAAAAGGATGAGCACGAGCAGGACGATGGCCAAGCCTTCGAGAAGCGTGTGCTGGACGGTGTGAAAGGTGGTATTGACCAGTTCGGTGCGGTCATAGATGGGGCGAATCTTCGCGCCCTGCATGCGGCTGTCGTGGTTGAGATCCTCGACGGCCTGATGCACACCGTCGAGGACGTCGGAGGGGTTCTCGCCGCGCCGCATGAGGACAATGCCTTCGACAGCGTCGTTCTGGCTGCCGATGCCGAAGATGCCCGTCTGGGGCGCGGCTCCGAACTGGACGATCCCGATGTCGCGGACGAAGACGGGGACCCCTTTTGCTTCGCTCACGACGATGTTGTTGATGTCGTCGAGGGAATGCACGAGTCCGACGCCGCGGATGACCATGGATTGCTGCTTATTGTCGAGGAGGGCTCCGCCGGCGTTCTGGTTATTGGCGCTGACGGAGGAGGCGATCTGGCCGATGGAGAGGTTGTACTTGGAGAGCGCGAGGGGGTCGACCTCGATCTGGTATTGCTTGATGAGGCCGCCGAAGGGGACGACGTCGGCAATGCCGGAGGCCTGGAGGAATCGCGGGGTGACGACCCAGTCATTGAGTTCGCGAAGTTTCTGGGCATCGAGGGGGCCCTCGAGGACGTAGCGGTAGAGTTCGCCGATGGGCGTGGAAAGGGGTCCGAGGGAGGGAGTCACACCGTCGGGCAAATCGGCGTCACGGAGTTTTTCGAGCACCACCTGGCGGGCGAAGTAGTCGTCGGTGCCGAAGGCGAAGGTCAACTCGACCACGGAGAGTCCGAAGATGGTGCGGGAGCGGCGGGCGATGACGTTGGGGACGGAGTTGAGGGCGCGTTCGATGGGGACGGTGACCTGCTGTTCCACCTCTTCGGAGGCGCGGCCGGGAAAGAGCGTGACCACCACGGCCTGTGTGTCGGAGATGTCGGGGTAGGCCTCGATTTTGAGTTGCAGAAAGGCCCAGATTCCCAACCCGATCAAGGAAAGCGCAAGCAGGATCGTAATGAAGCGCTGGCGCAGAGCGAAGCGCAGAAGTAACGCAGTCAAACCGTCAGAGCCCTTTCAGCAGCATCACACCATCCACCACCACGGACTGGCCGGGCCGCAGTCCATCGAGAACAGGAAGATTGCCGTCGACCGGATTTCCCACACGCACAGGGGTCATGCGGAAGACGCCGGGGCTGAGCTGCACATAAACCACGTTCTGCCCGTCTCCCTGGATAACGGCGCCCGAGGGCACTACAGGCCGCTGGACCACGCTCTCGACGTGGCGGATGCGGCCAAACATCTCGGGGCGGAGCCTTCCGCTCGAGTTGTCCACCTCGGCGCGGACTTTGACCGTTCGCGTCTGCGGGTCCATCACGTCGGCAATCTGTCTGACGCGTGCGATGAATTTTTCATTGGGGTAGGCGGCCAATTCGATCTCGATCCGCTCGCCGACCTGGATGAAGCGGATGGAAGTTTCGGGCACATCGGAGGCGACCCAGACGGTGCGCAGGTCCGCGATGGTCATGAGCGCCTGGCTGGTGTCATTACGAAATTCGCCGGGAGCGACGTTGACCTCGAGGATCTTGCCGGCAATGGGGGCGCGGACGATGACGTGCTGGCCGAAGTTGCCCGGTTTCAGCCCGAGGATCTCGAGGCGGCGCAAGGCCTGCTGGGTGGCGGCTTCGGCCTGATCGAGGGCGGTGACCGCCTGGGTGCGGGCGTTTTCCGCGTTGAGGACTTCTTTTTGGGCGACGGCTTGGTGGGCGAAGAGATCGCGGATACGGTCGAGGTCGGCCTGGGATTTGAGCAGATTGGCCTTGGCCTGGGTGACGGCGGCAGACGCCTGGAGATGGGCGGACATGGCGGCGTCGGCATCCGGGCTTTCCACTTCGAGCAGCGGCTGGCCTTCGGTGACGGCGTCGCCGAGGCGCGCGAGGACTTTCGTGACGCGTCCCGCAACGGGCAGGACGACGCGTGAAACGCGGTTCGGATTGACTTCGATCTTACCGGGCGCCACGACCTCGTCGGTGGGGACATCGGCGAGTTTGACTTCCGCTACACGAATCTCCTGAAGTTTCGGGGAGTCAGGCGGCAAGGTGACTTCGCCGGGTTTTGTGGCGGGGGGGTTGGGCTGGGGGCTGCTGTGCGCCTCGGTGGGCTCATTGCAGCCGATAGCGGATAAGAGCAGAAGCGTCACACCAAGAGCGCAGAAGCCGCGGATCATCACTTTGATGATCCTATTTCCGGGGCTGGGGAGCGGATAGCCCGCAAAGGCTAAGCCTCACGCCCGTTTTTTAGGACCCCTTTTTCCGCGTTCCGTTCGCGGCTAAACTTCTGATATGCCAAGCGCAGATCGGAGATAGCGTGGCCGGGCAAGGGGGCCGGTTTTTCCTCTTCCTGGAGATCCTTGCACAACTCCATGGTTTTGCGCAGACTTTCGACAAACTGCACGCAAGGCGGGCAGGCGCCGATGTGCTCATCGATCTGATCGCACATATCCGCGGGCAACTGGCGGTCGAGATATTCCGACAGTTTTTCGAAGATCTCCTTGCATTCGAGCTTTGTCATGGCCTCACCCCTGCCAGCAGTTGCGCATCCAGCCTCTGGCGGAGCATGAGGCGCGCGCGGTGGAGGCGGGTTTTCACCACGTCCGCGCTCACGCCCAGAACCTCCGCCGTTTCCTCGGTTGACAGTTCTTCGACGTCCCGCAGCAGCAGGGTGCTCCTGTAGAGATCCGGAAGATCGCCAATGGCCTCACGCAGCATGTTGCGCAGTTCGCCTTTCATTGCCAGAGTATCCGGCAAACCTTTCCAGTCGGCGATTTCGATGCGCCTGCCTCCGCCGTCATCTTTGAAGGACGGCATCAACTGGTCCAGGGAAATCTCCTCCTCAGGCGCGTAGATGCTTTTGCGGCGCTTCATGTAACAGACATTGCGGGCGATGCGGAAGACCCACGGGCGGACTTTCTCGGGCTCGCGCAACTGGGCGAGGTTTTCGAAGACCTTGAGGAGAGTCTCCTGGGCCACTTCTTCGGCGTCCTCACGCTGACCGCAGGTGAGGTAGGTATATTGAAACAGCTTTGTCTGGAAAGCCGTGACAAACGGCTCGAAGGCGGACTCGTCGCCGGCCATGAGGCGGCGGGCGAGTTCGACCTCTTTATTAGGGGCGGGGTTCCGCCGGTCTACAGATTCCGCGCCGCCATCCTGGGACTGCGGACGGAGCGGCCTGGCCGGCGCTTCCATGTTTCCAGACATAGTATTCTCTTTGATCGTAGCAAGCGGCTGTCACCTGCCGCGCAGAAGATGCATCATGCCTCATGAAAGGAGATCCGCAATGAACGTCGACCGATACCTGCGAATGATCGCGGGCGCCTTCGTCATGGCCAGCCTCGCTCTGGGTTATTGGGTACATCCCGGGTGGTACCTGTTTACGGCATTCGTCGGACTGAACATGTTTCAGTCCGCGTTTACGAACTGGTGCCCGATGATGACCTTGCTCCGCAAGCTGGGTGTCCGCCCATGATGTGGCGCATCGTGCTCATTCTGCCTGCCCTGTGTCTGGGAGAGGACGGGCTGTCTCTGAAGGAGGCAGCCCGGCTGGCGCAAACACAGCATCCTTCCGTGAAAGCGGAAAATGCGCGCATGGCGGCGGCGGGAATGCGCATCGAGGCGGCTCGCGGAGGCTATCTGCCGAAGGTGAACTACAGCGAGTCGTACCAGCGAAGCAACAACCCGGTCTTCGTGTTCAGCGGGCTCCTCATGCAACGGCGGTTCACGGAGGCCGATTTTAACCTCCCCACGCTGAACAACCCGGACTCGATCAACAATTTTCAATCGGTGCTTTCCGTGGACCAGACGGTATTTGACGGAGGGCAGACGCGCCGGCAGGTGGAATCGGCGCAAATCCGGAAGAAGCTGACGGCCGAAGAGCAGCGGCTGGTGGAAATGAATCTGGCGGCAGGTGCCGCGCGGGCCTATCTCGGCGTCCTGCTGGCGGAAGAGAGCCTGAAAGTGGCCACCGAGGCAGTGGCGTCGGCCGAGGCGGATCTGCACCGGGCCGAATCCGTGCGGGCGGCGGGTATGTCCACGGATGCGGACGTGCTTTCGATCAAGGTACACATGGCGGCGATGAAGGAACAGCAGATTCGCAGGCGGTCCGAACTGGACGTGGCGCGGGCAGCGCTCAATGAGGCGTTGGGTGCGCCGCTTGATACGCCGCGCCAACTCACCACTGCGCTGGCGCCGTTGAAGACGGCTCCCACGGGGCGGGAGAGCTATGAGAAGCAGGCTGCCGGGGAACGGCCGGATGCGAAGCAGGCCGATCTGGCGGTGGAGTTATCGCATACGCAATCGACGCTGGCGCGGGCGGCGTATCTGCCGCAGGTGTCCATTCGCGGAGCGCTGGAAGCCGACCGCGGGAAGTTCGCCACGCAGGGCGGCGGCAACTGGTTCGCGGGGGTGACGCTGCGATGGAACCTGTTCAATGGGTTTACAGACCGGTCGCGGATTCGCGAAACCGAGCAGGCGATTGCGATTTCGCAATCGCAGAAACAGCAGGTGAGCGCGGCCTTACAACTCCAGGTGCGCAAGGCGTATGCGGATCTGACATCGGCTTCGGAACGGATTCAGGTGGCCGAGGCGACGGTGGCGCAGGCCGACGAGAGTTTGCGCATTGTCCGCAACCGGTACGAAAGCGGATTGAGCACGGTTACCGACCTGCTGCGGAATCAAGTGGCCAAGCTCGAAGCCAGCTTCCGGCGGCTGGCGGCAATCCATGACCAGCGTGTAGCCGCGGCGATGCTGGAACTTGCCGCGGGCTCTCTGACGCCCGGCTCGGAGGTCCTTCAATGAAATTTCCTGCCTTTCTCCTCTTCTCATTGATATTTGTTGGATGCGGCGGCCATGAAGAGCCGGCGAAGAAACAAGCGGCGGCAACGCCGATGGCCGTGACCACGGTAACGGCGGCGGCAAGCGAATGGCCCACGTCGCGCGAAGCGGTGGGTACGGTGCGCGCCCGTGTGAGCGGCAGCGTGTCCTCGCGGATCATGGCCTACGTGCGCGAGGTGCGCGTCAACCAGGGAGATTCGGTGCGCGCGGGCCAGTTGCTGATCACGCTCGATTCGAAGGACCTGGAGACATCCGTACGGCAGGCCGAGGAGGCGCAGAGGGAAGCACGCAGCGCCGAGGCAGAGGTGGAGAGCGCGATCCGGGCGGCCAGGGCGCAGCTCGATCTGGCCGAGGTCACCTTCAAGCGGATGAAGGACCTGTTCGATAAGAAATCCATCTCTCATCAGGAGTTCGATGAGGCGCAGGCCCGGCTGCAACTGGCGCGGGCGAATCACGACATGGCGGTTTCCAGGCGCAAGCAACTGGAAGCGAAGATCGAGCAGGAGGCGGCGGCGGTGCGCAATGCGTCGATCATGCGGGGGTATTCAGAGATCACAGCGCCCTTTGGGGGCGTGGTTACCGAGAAGCGAGTGGAGCCGGGAAATCTCGCCACGCCGGGCGCGCCGCTGCTGATCATCGAGCAGGCAGGGTTGTACCGGCTGGAGGTTCCGGTGGATGAATCGCTGCTGCCGTCGCTGCGGCGCGGTCAGCGGGTGGAGGTGGTATTGGAGGCGCTGGACCGCACGCTGCAAGCGCCGATCGCGGAGATTGTGCCGTCCGTCGACCCGGCGACGCGCTCGGTGACGGTGAAGCTGGATCTGCCGGGCCAGACTGGTTTGCGAACAGGCATGTCGGGGCGGGCGCGATTTCCGGGCGCCGCCTCGAAGGTGCTGGCTGCGCCGGCGAGCGCGGTGAGGCAGCAGGGATCGCTACAGTTCGTGTTCGTGGCCGATCAGGGCCGCGCCCGGGGCCGCCTGGTCACGACCGGGGAGCATCGCGGCGACATGGTGCAGATCCTGTCTGGGCTTTCCGAAGGTGACGCCTACATTCATCCGCTTCCGCCCACGCTGGCGGATGGCGCGCCGGTGGAGGTGAGCCGATGAAACAGCTCGGCGTGTCCGGGCGGCTGGCGCACTCCTTCATTAATTCGCGCCTGACGCCGCTGTTCATACTCTCCTCGGTGCTGTTGGGCGTGTTCTCCGTGATCCGCCTGCCGCGCGAGGAGGAGCCGCAGATCATTGTTCCGATGGTGGACGTGTTCGTAGGGATGCCGGGGGCTTCGACGCGCGAGGTGGAGGAGCGCGTCACCAAGCCGATGGAGAAGCTGCTGTGGGAGATTCCCGGAGTGGAATACATTTACTCGACATCGAGTCCCGGCGGCGCCCTTGCCATCGTGCGCTTCAAGGTGGGCGAGGACGAGGAAAAGAGCATCGTCAAGCTGAACCAGAAGATGTTTGCGAACTTCGACCTGATCCCGCCCGGGGCGACACAGCCGTTGATCAAGCCGCGCTCGATTGACGATGTTCCGATCCTCGCGCTGACGTTGCATAGCACGCGTTATGACGATCACCAACTGCGTCTGATCGCCGCGCAGGTGCATGACGCCATCAAACAGACGCCGGACGTTTCCGTGGTCCAGATCCTTGGCGGGCAGCGGCGGCAGATCCGGGTGGTGCTCGATCCGGCGAGGCTGACGACGTATTCCTTGACGGCGCTTCAGGTGCACCAGGCGCTCGGCGGGGCGAACCAGCGGATGCCGGCTGGCAAGTACGACAATGCGAACCGCGAGGTCATTCTCGAAGCCGGCGCCTACCTGCAGACCGCGGGGCAGGTGCGGGACGTAGTGGCGGGAGTGGCAAACGGCAAACCGGTGTTCGTACGCGATGTGGCGGACGTGGTGGATGGCGGCGAGGAGCCGGTGCAGTATGTACAGTATGCGGGAGAAGGCAGAGGATTCGAGCCCGCAGTGACGCTCGCCATCGCCAAGCGCAAGGGCACGAATGCGATCGACGTTGCCGGGAGCGTGTTGCATCGCATCGACGGTCTGAAAGGCTCTGTCATTCCCGAGGGTGTCGAGGCCACCGTGACGCGCAATTACGGGGAAACGGCGGCGGAGAAATCGAACGAACTGCTGCTCCACATGGGGATCGCCGTGATTTCGGTGAGCCTCCTGATTGCGGTCACGCTAGGGCTGCGGGAATCGCTGATTGTGTTCGCGGCCATTCCGGTGACGCTGGCGCTGACGCTGACGACTTTTTATCTGTACGGCTATACGCTGAACCGCATTACGCTGTTTGCTCTTATTTTTTCCATCGGCATTCTGGTGGACGACGCCATCGTGATTGTGGAAAATATCGTGCGGCATTTGCGGATGCCGCACCAGGAGGAGCGTTCGATGCTCGACATCGCGTCGGAGGCGGTGGATGAAGTGGGCAATCCGACCATCCTGGCCACGCTGACGGTGATAGCGGCGATCCTGCCGATGGCGTTTGTGAGCGGGCTGATGGGTCCTTACATGCGCCCGATTCCCATCGGGGCCTCCGCGGCCATGGTGTTTTCGCTGCTGGTAGCGTTGATCGTGACGCCGTATGTCGCGGTGCGCATCCTGAAGCGGAACAGCGGGCATCACCACGAAGGCGAGGAGGACCTGCCGACACGGATGTACCGCAAGTTCATGGGCGCCCTTCTGCATAACGGCGTTTACCGCCATGGCTTCCTCGGCCTCGTAGTGTTTCTGCTGCTGGCGTCGATGTCACTGATCTACTTCCAGTTCGTCAAGGTGAAGATGCTGCCGTTCGACAACAAGAGCGAATTTCAGGTGATCATCGACATGCCGGAGGGGACAACGCTCGAGGAGACGGCGCAGGTGGCGCGGCGGCTGGCGGAGGTGGCGCTGAAAGAGCCGGAGGTGATCAACGTACAGACCTATGCGGGAACGGCTTCGCCCTTCAACTTCAACGGGCTGGTGCGGCATTATTATCTGCGTGCGGGCTCGAACGTGGCGGACATTCAGGTGAACCTGCTCGGCAAATCGGAGCGCAAACG
Organism: Bryobacterales bacterium; assembly: GCA_020847975.1. GTDB lineage: Bacteria > Acidobacteriota > Terriglobia > Bryobacterales > Bryobacteraceae > CADEFT01. The sequence continues at coordinate 63,137 of JADLBD010000279.1, forward strand.
GCAGAGCCACGAGATCGCCAAGACGATGCGAGTTGCCCTGCTGCCGGTGGCCAAACAATATCACGCCAACATCAAGGTGGCCGAGGTGCCGCCGGGTCCGCCGGTGCTCGAGACCATTGTCGCCGAAGTCTACGGCCCGGCGGAAGAGGGCCGCATCCGCATCGCGCGGGACATCAGGAACATCATGGAGTCGATTGACGGGGTTGTGGACGTGGACTGGTATGTGGAAGACGACCAACCCAAGGAACGCATCATGGTGGACCGGCAGAAGGCGGCGCTGAACGGGATTACGGAGGCGGACGTGGCGCGAACGCTGCGCATCGCCTCGGCAGGCGAGTCCGCGGGGTTGCTGCACGATGCCAGTTCGAAGGAGGACGTGCCGATCGAGGTGCGGCTGAGCAGGGCTTCACGCTCCGATCTCAACCGTCTGGAGGAACTGCGCATACGCGGGGTGGCCTTGCGCGAGTTGATTCACACGAAGCGCGTCATCGAGGACAAGAGCATTTATCACAAGAACCTGATGCCGGTCACCTACGTCACCGCGGACGTGGCGGGAGCGATTGAAAGCCCGGTGTACGCGATTCTCGCGATGGGTCCGAAGATCGACGCGCTGAGGATCCCGGAAGGATACAAGATTGAGCAGTGGACCGCGCGGCAGCCTGGCGACGAAAAACGCTATGCGATGAAATGGGACGGGGAATGGCACATCACCTACGAGGTGTTCCGGGACCTGGGACTCGCCTTCGCCGCGGTGCTGGTGCTGATTTACGTGCTGGTGGTGGGGTGGTTTGAAAGCTTCCTCACGCCCGTGCTCATCATGACGGCAATTCCATTTTCGCTGGTAGGCATTCTGCCGGCGCACGGGCTGTTGCACGCGTTCTTTACGGCGACATCAATGATCGGCTTCATTGCCGGGGCAGGCATCGTAGTGCGCAACTCGATCATTCTTGTGGATTTCATCGAACTGCGGCGGCGGCAGGGAATGCCGCTCGATGAGGCGGTGATTGACGCGGGCGCAGTGCGGTTCCGGCCGATGATGCTGACGGCGGCAGCCGTGGTGGTGGGTTCGAGCGTGATCCTGTTCGACCCGATTTTCCAGGGGTTGGCGATTTCGCTGATGGCGGGCGAAATCGCGAGCCTGCTGCTGTCGCGGATGACGGTGCCGGTAATCTATTTCGTAATGAACCGCCGCACCCAGCCCATTGTGCACGGCTAAATGCGTGTGTTAGGGTGAGTATTCGCACACTAGTGGCTAGAAACAGGGGATACGGCATGGAAGCACTCGGCATGGTCGAAACAAGAGGTCTGGTAGGGGCGATTGAAGCCGCCGACGCCATGGTGAAGACGGCCAACGTGGTGCTCTCGGGGAAAGAGTTCATTGGAGCGGGCTACGTCACAGTGACGGTTCGAGGCGACGTCGGGGCGGTGAAGGCCGCTACGGATGCCGGGGCCGCGGCGGCACGCCGCGTGGGGGAACTGGTTGCAGTTCACGTCATCCCCAATCCACACGAAGAAGTTGAGAAGATTCTGCCGGGCGCCAGAAAAAACGAGAAGGCCGCCGGATAACGGCTCGCGGGCTTAGCGCATGTTGCACGATCCGGACCTGGTATCGGTACAGGAGGTCCGCACGAAGGTCGAACGGGCCTACGCGGCGTTCCAGGAGTACCGCAAATTCACGCAGGAGCAGGTAGACGCGGTTGTGGAATCGATGGCGGCGGCGGCGCGCGGAGAAGCGCGGCGTCTGGCTGAGCTGGCCGTCGAGGAAACAGGCTACGGCAACGTCGAGAGCAAAGTCGCCAAAAATCTGCTGTGCGCCGATCTGCTGCCGCGGCGCATCCGCGGCATGAAGACCATCGGGATACTGCGCGAGATCAAGGAAGAGCGGGTTATTGAAATCGCCGAACCGGTGGGAGTGGTGGCGGCGATCCTTCCCACGACGAATCCCACGTCGACGGCGATTTACAAGTCCATCGTGGCGCTGAAGGCGGGGAATGCCGTTGTGCTGAGCCCGCATCCGCGCGCCAAGGGGTCCACGTGCGCGACCATTGATGTCCTGCACCGCGCCGCGATTGCCGCCGGCGCGCCGCCGGAACTGATTCAGTGCATCAACAACGCAACCATTGAGGGAACCAACGCCCTCATGCGGCATCCGCGGACGGGCGTCATTCTGTCCACAGGCGGGAGCGGCATCGTGCGCGCCGCCTATTCGAGCGGCAAGCCCGCGTTCGGCGTGGGGCCGGGCAACGTCCCGGTGTGCGTGGAAGAATCGGCGGACATCGCCGAATCCATGCGGAAGATCGTCGAAGGCAAGTCGTTCGACTACGGTACGGTATGTTCGAGCGAGCAGACCGTGGTGGCTGTGAAGCCGCTTCGGGAGCGGATTCTGAGCGAATTGAATGCCCGCAAAGCCTACCTTTGCACGGAGAAACAGGGCCACGCGCTGGCCCGCGTTCTGCTCAACGAGAAACTGGTGGTGAATGCGGATTGCGTCGGGCAATCGCCGCAGCGGATCGCGCAAATGGCGGGATTCTCCGTTCCTGAAGACTGCACCATTCTGGCGGTGGAGATTCGCGGGGTGGGAAAGCAGCACCCGCTATCGGCCGAGAAGCTATCGCCTGTTCTGGCGCTGTATTTTGTGGACGATTTCGCGGCGTGCCTGGATGCCTGTGAAGCGGTCCTCCGGTTCGGCGGACTGGGCCACACTTGCGTCATCCATTCCAACGACGATGCGCGCGTGTTGGAATACGGCCGCCGGATGCCGGCCTTCCGGGTGTTGGTGAACACGTCTTCGCCGCAAGGCTCCACCGGGATTACGACCAACGTGATGCCGTCGATGACGCTGGGATGCGGCGCCATTGCGGGAAACATCACTTCGGACAACGTGGGGCCGCAGCATCTTTACAACATCAAGCGCGTGGCCTACGCGGTTCGCACGCCGGAGGAGGCTTTTCCATCGCAGGCGGCCGCGGCGATGCCGGACCGGGCGGCGGTGGTTTCGGCGGTGGAGCGCTATCTGGCCCAGAAGCTGGGGCAAGCGCCGGTTCGAGCCCATGCTCCCGTAGCGGCGGCGCCTTCCGCAGCCCGGCGCGCCGATTCGCGGACGATTGCCACAAATGTTGTCGACCATTTTCTTGGAACACGCAAGCAGCCGGCTGCCCCGGCGCCCTCCACCTGCTCGTGTGCGCTTCCGAAACTCACCGCGATGAAAGCCGAGACCGCGGCTGTGGCTGCTCCTGCTCCCCCGCCAACGCCGCCGCCTCCCGCCGCGCCCCCGCCATTACCGATTGTGGACTTCGTATGTGAAAGCGACGTTCGCGCGGCGATGAAGGAGTCGCGCAAGATCTACACCGGCCCAAAGACCATCGTGACCCCCGCGGCTCGCGAACTGGCGGCCCAATATGACATCCTGGTCCAGGCGAAGCGCTCATGAAACCGAATCTCGACACTCTCAAAACGGAAATTCCGGAATACCTCCATTCCAAAGGGCTCGCAGTCTTTCAAGGGTTCGTGAACGAGTTGCACGAACAGAAGCTGGTTTTCTGGGATATCGACCACGAGCCGGACTACCGGATGTTTGTCGAGTGCGCCGTACGCGCCGGGGCGCATCTGATCGTATTCAACCACCGCAAGTTTCAGCGGCAGATGGTGGATGACGCCATGGAACGGTTGGAGGATACGGACCTGCCCCGGGAAGAGCAGCGCGCCATGGAGCGCCGGCTGAAGGAACTGCGGTCGTTCGACGGTTTCACTTGCGCCATTGAACTGGCGTTTGAGATGCAGGACCGCTTCTATGTCTATGACCAGCGCACCGAGTGGTATGAGGAACTTCTCGATCTGATGGACCAGATCGATTCCGCCACGACCTTGGGAGACCTGGAGGATGACGAAGAGGACGAGGATATGGAGGGCGGCTACTTCTCGCGGAATTGATGCGCAAACCGGCCCGCTGGCTTGTTCCCGAGATTGATGAAGAGCAGGTCCGCTGTCTGGCGCGGGCTTTGCGGATCCAGGCTCCGGCGGCTCGAGTTCTGGTGCGGCGCGGATTCCATACGCCGGAATCCGCCCGCCGTTTCCTGCGTCCGACGCTCGATGACCTCCAGGATCCCTATCAACTCGCCGGGATGCATGCCGCGGCAGAGCGCCTGAAACTCGCCATAGACCGGCAGGAGACGGTTCTCCTCTATGGCGATTACGATGTCGATGGGACCTGCTCGGTGGTGACGCTGACCAAGGCGATAGAACTGGCGGGGGGTAAGGCACGGTTCCACATTCCCCACCGGCTGCGCGACGGGTACGGCATGAGATCGGAGGTTATCGACCAGGCGGTAAGTGAGGGTGTGTCGCTGGTGATCAGCGTGGATACGGGCATTCGGGCGTCGGAGGTGGTGCGCCATGCCGCCTCGCTCGGGCTGGACGTAATCATTACGGATCACCACCTTCCCGAAGAGGAGTTGCCTCCGGCGCTGGCTGTTCTCAATCCCAACCGCCCGGATTGCCCTTACCCGGACAAGAACCTGTGCGGAGCCGGGGTGACGTTCAAGCTGGTGCAGGCGTTGTTGACCTCGCTCGAGTGGCCGCGGGCGAAGATACGCCGGATCGAAGAGTCGTTCCTCAAGATCGTCGCGCTGGCAACGGTTGCGGACGTTGTGCCGTTGCAGGGAGAGAACCGGATTATCGTGAAACACGGTCTGGAGGGATTCCGGAATCTGCGCAATCCGGGGCTGCGGGCGCTGATGAGTGTCTCGGGCTTTCCCGAGGGCGACGTGCCCTCCGCGGGACAGGTGGCGTTCCGGGTTGCGCCGCGCATCAACGCCGCCGGGCGCATGGCCCATGCCGAAGAGGTCATCCACCTGTTTCTGACATCGGATGAAGGGCAGGCGCGCGCCATTGCGGAAAAGCTGCATGGCCTGAATGCGGAGCGGCAGCAGACCGAGCAGGAGATTGTGGCGGCTATTCTGGAGGAATGCGAGCAGACGCCGGTCACCGATGATCAGGCGGCGCTCGTGTTCTGCGGCCCGGGCTGGCATCGCGGGGTGTTGGGGATTGTCGCCAGCCGGCTGGTGGAGCGGTTCTGCCGTCCGGTGTTCGTCCTTGGGGAGGAAGAAGGAGAGGCGCAGGGTTCCGGACGGAGCATTCCGCCATTTCATCTGCTGGACTCGCTGGACGCCATCAAGGATCTGTTCCGGCGTTTCGGGGGACACAGCATGGCGGCCGGGCTCGCCATGGACGCGGCTAGGCTGGCCGAATTCCGCGAACGCCTCAATCACTACGCCGCGGCAAGGCTAACGCCCGAGGATTTCCGGCCGCACCTCGAAGTGGACGCCGCGCTGAGGCCGTCCGAAATCAGCGATGACAGCATTGCCGAGGTGCTTTCGCTCGCCCCCTTCGGCGCGGGAAATCCGCAGCCCACGTTCGTCATCCGGAATCTGGAAGTGATCCATTCCGAGGTGTGGAGGGAGAAGCACGTCCGGCTGAAGCTCAAAGGGAACGGAAGGTGGCTGTTCCCGAAAGCCTGGAATTTCGCCGGGCGGATGGAGGAACTCCGCCCGGGCGCGCGGATCGACGCCGTTGTGAGTTTCGAGGAAGATCCGTATTCGGCGGCTCGCGGGTACGCGCCGTGGAGCGCGCAAGTGCGGGATGTAAGGGCGGCGTCTGACGCGGCATCGGGCTCCGTGGTAGGCTAGGCAAAGAAAAAGCGAATTGGTCTGTGGCTGATATCGACTCCCAACTCGACTTGCTTCGCCAGCGCGTTGCACGCATCAACGCCAGGTACGCATCGGCCCCGGCGGCTCCTGAAATACGCGAATCGCATCACGTCGAGGAGTGGCTGCCGGGAGGAGAAGTGGAGACAACGGCCGGCCGGCATTACGAAACCACGCGCTTCTGGGAACGCCACCGGCGGCACGGCTCCATCGATATCTCGACCCTGGGCGAACTGCCGGATGACCTGCTCGAGGCCGTTTCCGAGGGCACAGTGCCGGCTTCTCCGCCCCGCCGCTGGGCTTACCTCGACACGGAGACCACAGGGCTAGCCGGGGGTACCGGCACCTACGCGTTTCTTATCGGACTCGGCTATGTGACGGAACGAGGCTTCCGGCTGAAGCAGTATTTCCTGCGGGAGCCAGGCGAAGAGGCGAGCGCGCTGCTCGCCCTGGAAGAGGATCTGAAAGACTTCGACGTGCTGGTAACCTATAACGGCAAAGCCTATGACCAGCCACTGCTCGAGACCCGTTTTCGTCTATCGAGGATGAAGCCCCCGTTCACGCGCATGGCGCATATGGACCTGCTGCACGGAGCGCGCCGGTTGTGGAAACTGCGTTTCGATTCCTGCCGCCTGATGGAACTGGAAACCCAGATTCTCGGGGTGGAGCGCGAGGGGGACGTGCCCGGGGAACTCATCCCTTATCTCTACTTCGAGTACCTGCGAAAACGCGAAATCGCGCGGCTGGTCCCCATCTTCCACCACAATGCCATCGACATTCTGACTCTCGCCTGTCTTACGGCGATTGTTCCCTATGCGTTTCGCGACCCCTCGGAGGCGCGGCTGGCGCACGGGGCGGAGATGGTGGGGGTGGCGCGGTGGATGCGCAAGGCGGAGCGGCACGTGGAGGCGCTCGCATGGATGCGGCAGGCGCTTACGCGGCGTCTCCCGGACGACCTGCTGTTCCGTACGATGTGGGACACCGCGCAACTGGAACGCAAGATGGGGAACGAATCCGCGGCCCTTGCTGTCTATACCGATCTGGCGCAGACACGGAATTCATACCGGGTGCAGGCGCTCGAGGAACTGGCGAAGTACTACGAGCACCGGGAGCGGAACTATGCGATGGCGCTCGAATTCGCGCGGGAGGCTCTGCGGCTGTCGAGAACGCCCGAACTCGAGCATCGGGCGGCACGGCTGGAGCGCAAGGCAGCGGCGCGCCGGACTCCGCGGCTGTTGTAGCCGTCCGCCCGTTCACCGCCTATAGAGGTCCGCTCACCGGAAAATCAGGCCCGGATAGGGTTTTTTCCTCGGGCGCTTTTTCTCGCGGCTACATACTGCTAGTGTGAATGGTTTTTGCGTTCTGGCGCTGCTTGTGTTCCTTGCCGCGGGCTCACCGCTTTCGTGGGCTCAATCCCTCGGCAGCGCGGGCACGATCCGCGGGACGGTGACCGATCCGAGCGGCGCGGTGATCGCGGGCGCATCGGTGGAGATTCACAACCCAATCACCAGCTACACACGCCAGACGAAGACGGGGTTGGATGGCAGGTTTCAGTTTGGCAACGTGCCTCCGAATCCATATCATCTTCAAGTCTCCATGGCTGGGTTCCGTTCGGTGGAGAAGGATGTCGTCACCCGCGGCAACGTACCCATTTCCGTGCAGATCAAGCTTCCCCTGGCCAGCGAGAGCACTTCCGTAACCGTGGAAGCAAGTTCGGCGGACATGGTGGAGAATGTGCCTTACGCGCACAATGACCTCGACCAGTCGGTCTACTCCAAGCTGCCCACCACTTCTCCGGGGTCTGGTCTGACGGATGCCGTGACGCTCGGCACGCCGGGAGTAGTGGCGGATTCCAATGGTCTGTTCCACCCGCTGGGGGATCACGCGCAAACCACGTTCTCGATTGACGGCCAGCCGGTCAGCGACCAGCAGAGCAAGCAGTTTTCCACACAGATTCCGCTGAACGCCATCCAGTCAATGGAATTGATCACCGGGTCGCCCAACGCGGAATTCGGAGACAAGACCAGCCTGGTGGTGAATGCCACCACCCGTTCGGGGTTAGGGCTCGCCAGGCCGACAGGCAGCTTCCGGGCGCAGTACGGCTCCTTCGGGACTGTGGGGGAGGAGACCACTTTCGGAATTGGAGGTCCGAAATTCGGTAATTTTCTGGTGGTCAACGCGCTGCGTTCGGGGCGGTTCCTCGACACGCCGGAATTCAGCCCCATCCATGCCGTGGGCAACAGTGGCGCCGTGTTTGACCGCCTGGACTGGCACCCACGCGATCGGGACACGTTCCACCTGGACCTGCTGGCCGCCCGAAACTGGTTTCAGACTCCCAACACGTATGATCAGCCGAGGCAGGACCAGCGCCAGAAGGTCTTCACCTTCAATGTGGCGCCGGCGTATCAACACACCTTCAACGCCACCATGCTGCTCTCCATCAACGGATTCGTGCGGCAGGACCGGGTGAATTACTACCCCAGCGATGACATTTACAATGATACGCCGGTCACTATCGGGCAGCAGCGCCATCTGACGAACTACGGCCTCAAAGCGGATGTGGCCATGGTGCGTGGGCGGCACGATTTCAAGACCGGCATCCAACTCATGCAGACGCGCCTCGAGGAAGCCATGCGGTTAGGGGTCACTGCCTCCGATTTCAATGCAGTATGCGTGGACAGTTCCGGAGGCCCATTGGATCTGCCTGCGCTGACCAATCCCGCCGCGTGCGCCGCGCTCGGTTTCATGGCCAATCCGGGTCTGCAACCCGGCCTGATTCCGTATGACCTCACGCGAGGGGGTTCCCTGTTCCGCTTCGCCGGAAGGGCGAACATCAATCAGTTCGCCTGGTTCGCCCAGGACGCCATTACCCTGGGCCACTTGAGCCTCACCGCAGGATTGCGTGTAGACCGGTACAACGGCCTCAGTTCTGCCGCCTCCGCCCAACCTCGAATCGGAGGAGCGTATCTGATCAAGCGCACCGGGACCGTGCTGCGCGCCGCCTATTCGCGCACATTGGAGACGCCCTACAATGAGAACCTGATCCTCTCGAGTTCCACGGGTTCTGGGGGGCTGGCGCAGAACGTTTTTGGCGGGTACGGAGCGGAGCCCATCCAACCCGGGCGGCGGAATCAGTTCAATACGGGCATCCAGCAGGCGTTCGACAAGGCGCTGACGGTGGATGCGGATTATTTCTGGAAATTTACAGACAACGCATTTGATTTCGGCACGCTGCTGAACACACCGATCGTGTTTCCGATCTCGTGGCGGAAATCGAAGATTGACGGCGTGTCGGTCCGCTTCAGCACTCCCAACCTCCACGGTTTCCAGGGCTTCACCACACTCGGACACACACGAGCCCGCTACTTTGGCCCTTCCAACGGCGGACTGTTGTTCAACTCGCCGCTCGATACGAATGTGTTCCGGATCGATCATGACCAGGCGTTCCAGCAGACCACGCATCTGCGATATCAGCGGACGAAGAACGGGTGGTGGGTCGCCTGGACGTGGCGGTACGACAGCGGCATGGTAGCCGGGGCGGTGAACAGTGTGGAAGATGCGCTTGCCCTGACTGGGGCACAGCAGGCAGCCATCGGGTTTTACTGCGGAAGCCAGTTTGCGGCCGCTGGGCAGCCGATTACGGCATGCGATTCGCCTAATTACGGCGCCACGCGGCTGAAGATTCCCGCGCCCGGCGCCGCCGATGACGACCATAACCCGCCGCGCATCGCTCCCCGCCACCTGTTCGACATCGGTTTCGGCACGGACAGTCTCTACCGGCGGGAACGGTTCCGGGTGACGTTGAACTTCACCGTGGCCAACCTGACGAACAGCGTGTCCCTGTACAACTTCCTCTCGACGTTTTCCGGGACACACTTCGTCGCTCCCCGAACCTACCAGGCCGAACTCGGGTTTGTATTCTAGGCGCGGCGTGTCTGTGAGGCCTGCGGCTAGGCGGGCCTCACAGCAGGAAAATGAAGCCGGGCACTAGGCGCCGGCTTCGCTTTCGTCAGTCTTCCTGGCAGTTTCCCATCTCCTGCGCTGGGCTTCCGCCATACGCTTGCGCGCTTCGGCGCTAACCACGCGCTTTCGCTTTCGCTCCTTCTTCACCGGCTCTTCGGCGTTTGCTTCGGACAGCCACTTGGGCGGCCGCCCTCTGCGCTTTCCGGTGCCTCGAATCATCCGCTCAAGGGCTAAGATAGCCTCGTCTAATTGATCTCGTTGTGAGCGCAACTCAGCGATCATTTTGGTAACATCCATGGATACCACCAGTTTGACATTTCATGAGGCGGAGCGCATCAGTCAAGTCAAAAAAACATTAAAAAAATCATCTGCTAATCCGCCGCATCATTTCATCCACTTTGCCGGTGATGATTTCTTCCACCTGGGGGACAAATCGCCCGGGCAGAGCATAAGGGATCATGGCGTCCGCCGCCTCATAGCCTCCCTCTTTCCAGACACGGAGGGAGGGAATGTAAGCGAAGACATCATTCGAGTAGGAAGCGATCCAGGTGTTGTCCCAGCCGTAGGCGGCGCGCAGGCGCAGAGAATAGTCCACCACCACTTCTCCTCCAAGCGCCACCAGTGTAAAAACAACGCCCATTCGTAGCAACTGGACGGGGTAGGGATAACTTGCCCTCAACTTTCCGTCCCGATCGAGCGCCGCCAGCATCAGTTTGGCATGCGCGGCAATTGCCTGGTCAGCGCTTCGGGCCCGTTCCCCCCACTGTTCCCTTGAAGGGGGGGTATCGAAAGGAACATCCACTGTTTGAAAAGCCGTTTTCAATTCCGCCCCAATGGGCTTCATTTTCCCGGACAGCACTTGGGAAACGGCAATCGACATGATTCGTCCATACATTTCCGCAAGCTCCACGCTCCGGCGGGGCAGCGGGTTCTGATCGGCGCCGCAACCCGCCATGAACAATGCCACCGCGCCGGGATGCGTCTTTTCCAGATCCGCCTGGGCGTAGCCGGGCCAATCGCCGTTGATCTGATAATCATTCAGTACCGTGGCGTGGCAGGCATACCCGAACACGACCCCCCGCAGTTTACCGGCCGGGTTGCGCACGCTGAGGACGAGCACATCGTGGTCCACTGGTTGAGGGAGATTGCGGCGCCCCACGCGGCGGCGATTGACGGCAAAACCGGCATAGCCCATTTCAAAGGAGAGGTTTGCCGGGGCCAAGTCTTTGAGCGCGACGCCGATGACGCCCACCACCTGGCCAATGAGGTGGTCGGAATAGCGCTTGACCACTTCCTCCTGCCCGGCGGTCAAGCGGTAGGAGGTCCGGGCGCGGTAGCCGGCCAGCGGTCCGCTGTGCGTGTGCGAGCAGTTGAGCATGAGTTGGTCACGGCGCAAGCCGTAAGCTTTTTCCGCACGCCCGGCGATCGGGTCCGCCAGGTTGTCAGGAATCCCGGCGAGGTCGAGGGTCACGATTACGACCCGATGCCCCGATTCGTCTTCGAGGGCAAGCGCCTTGGCATAGAGATCCTGACGGACACCTTCGCTCGGATGATCCCGAGCCCCATAGCCGCCCATCATGATGGGCTCGCGCGGGGTGATCACCACCTTGCCGAGCCCTGCCTTCCAGGCTGCTCCCGCCGGGGTTGCCATCAGGAGAAGAGTGAGAATTCCGGTTACGCGTGACATGGTTGGAATGCGATTCGCTACGGAGTATCATATAGCGCGAAGGAGTGGTTCCGTGCGAAGTCTCGTCTGCGGCGTCCTCTTTTCGCGTTTGCCTGCTCGCTCAGCCGCAACAGGCATTCCACAAACGGCTTCAGGAGAAGGATGCGGACCGGTTCTGGGAGGCCGTGAAAAACAATCGGAATGTGACAGCGGGCGTGGCCATTGTGGCGCCGCCGGACCGCGGACGCGCCTGCTCCGTCCCGCTCACCCCCGTTCCGCCTCCGGCCAAGGGAAAAATCGTGGTGATTCCTCCAGAGGGCAATAGCGCGTCAATGACTGTTGTGCCTGCCCCGGCGCCTCCTTGTGAACGCGGCGTCCGGCAAAGGTGAAGCGCGCCCCTCTGCTCGAGTTGCTGCGGGCTCACAGCCCAGTAACTACGATGTCCGCTTTCTGCTCGAAGCCGGCCGCGGCCGGCCGCTGCGCATTTCGAACGAATCGAAGGACCTCGCCTGGGTGGATCTGGCACAGGTGGAGGGGCTGACGCGGGAGGAATCGATGCTGCGCATGGTGAGGAAGACGCGAGCCTGTTTTCGCTATAATCAGCGACGGCATGGACAAATTGATACGCGCATTGTTGCTTACCGTTCCGTTTTTTCCCTTTGCCGCTCTGATTGCCTCGGAAGCCGTTCCGGTGAGGGTCCCGTTCATCTTTGAAGAGAATCACGGACAGGTGGAAAGGGATGCCCGATTTACCGCCCGCGCGCCTGGCGCCGGCCTTCTGCTTGGCCGCGGCGTCCGCTTCCGCACGGAGAAATCGAGCTTCGAACTCGAATTTGCCGGCGCTCGCGGTGATGCGGGACCCCGCGGAGAGGGCCGCCTTTCCGCCCGTGTTCACTACTATCGCGGCCGCGACCGCTCGCGCTGGATTGAGAACCTCCCTGCGTTTCGGTCGGTGCGCTACCCGGGGCTGTATCCGGGAATCGACCTTTTGTACCACGGCTCGAATGGCCGTCTGGAATACGATTTCGAACTCGCCCCCGGCGTGGACTACCGTAAAATTGCGGTCCGTTTCCATGGAGTGCGTCTGAGGCTGTCTCCGGAGGGCGACCTGCTGCTGGGGACGCCATCACTCCGCCACCACCGTCCGGCGGCTTACCAGTTGGAGGGAGGCAGGCGGGTGAACGTCGCGGCCTGGTTCCGGCTGGAGGGGGAAACCGTGCGGTTTGCGCTGGCGCCTTACGACAGGCGTAAGGCGCTTGTGATTGATCCGGTGCTTGGATTTTCGGCCGCAGTGGCCCTCCAGAGTTCCGGTTACACATTCGATTCCAATGGAAATTCATATGTTGGCGGAGCTGATTCCCCCTATGGCGGCAACGGCATCTATCTGAAGCTGGACTCTCAGGGCAAGCTCGTCTATAAGACCTACGTAACCGGATTCTCCGGGATAATTCCCGGGCCGGTTGCCGCGGATTCAAGCGGCAATCTCTTCGCCACGGGATCGACGAATTCCGCTGATTTCCCCGTCAGTTCCAACCCCTGCGGCGGGGTATCACAGGATGCCTACCTGACCAAACTGAGCGCCACTGGAATCATTCTCGCTTCGCGATGCCTCGGCGGTTCCGACACTGAGACCGCCACGGGAATCGGCCTCGATTCCACCGGAGCCCCCATTATCGCGGGCGGCACACTATCCTCGGACTTCCCCACCACGGCGGGATCCTTCCAAAGCGCCAAGAAGAGTCCCAACAAGGGATCGAGCGGCTTTGTCGCGAAATTCGACCCGGTGACCCTCGCCACATCCTATGCCACGTACTTTGGTTCACTGGGGGAAACAAGCATTGGTCATCTGGCTGTCGATGGTTCCGGCGCCGCCATCATTGCCGGAGGCACGGAGCCATCCGGCTTCCCCATCACCCAAGGAGCATTTCAGATGGAAGCGAGCGCCGCCTTGCAAGCGCTTCCGTCCAATTTCGCTCCCTTCGCGGCACGGCTGTCGGTCTCTGGAGCCTCCCTGGTGTACGCCACATTCCTCCCGTTGGCCTCCGATTCCGGCATCTTCCCATCCATGCGCCTGGCGGCGGATGCCGCGGGAAACGCCACCTTCCTTTTACAGGAAACGACCTTGGCCATCGCGGGGCTCACTATCCTGAGGCTAAATGCAACCGGAACCACTGCAATGTTCAACAAGACAATTCCGCCATGGGTGGGTCCCTCCTCGCTTGATGTGGATTCCGGGGGCAATCTTCTGCTGGCCGGATCGGATACGAATGCGCAACCGCTCACCCCGGACGGACTGCAGGCCCGGCCTGGCAACTCTCTTGTTCTCAAGCTGGACAGCAGCGCATCAACCGTCACGTTTGCCACTGTCTTGAACCTGCGCATTTCTGCCGCCCGGCTCGGTCCTGGTGGCTCGATTTTTGCCGGCGGCCAATTGATTGGCCCTTTACCGATCACTCCGGGTGCTTCGGATAGCAGCCCGGCCGGCTTCGGCGTAATCCGCCTCACCCCCGGTAACGGTTGCACGCCTACCTTGGACCCTTCCTTCGGTTCCACTGTACCGGTGTCCGGAGCAACTCTGACACTGAACGTAACTGCGCCAGCCAACTGCACGTGGATGGCAACGTCGGACGTAGCCATCCTGAGTAACCCCAATCTCAAGAATTACGGAACAGGCAATGGACTATTGACAGCAGTCATCCCAGGGCTGTCCGGGGAATCGGGCCGCCGAATTGTCCTGAGCCTTTCTCCGGCGTCACAGTACGTTCTCACCCAGGGGCAGCCCCCTCCATGCGTCCCACAGTTCTATCAGGGAACAATTATGAGCGCCTCGCCGGCAGGTGGAATCCTCTCCGTTTCCGTACAACCATTGGCCGGGTGTACCTTCCCGGTCTCGAGCGATGTCCCCTGGATCACTTTGCCCGGCCAGACGAGCGTCGCGAACGGTGGGAATGCCTACCTCCAAGTGGCTGCCAACACCGGCGCCGCCCGAACGGGGACGGTTTCCATTGGAGGCCAGAACATCATTGTCAACCAGACGCCGTGCAGTTACACGTTATCGCCGACACTTCCGCAGGATGGGATGGCCATGACCGGCAGAGTTGGAGTCTATACCGATGCCGGGTGCACCTGGTCCGCAAGTACGACGGTTCCATGGATTCATCTCGGGGCCGGATCAAGCAACCGAACGGGGCCGGCTACTTTCACTATTGACCTGGATCCGAACCCGACCGGCGCGTCTCGTGGGGGGGATATCAAGGTCGGGATTCAGACCGCAACTGTTGTCCAACCCCCCATTGGCTGCACAACGTCTGCAACCGCCTCTTCCAACACATTTTCTGGCTCGGGAGGCTCCTCCTCCATCGCCGTCGCCGCCCTGTCCACCTCAGGAGGAAACTGCACTATAAACGCTAACCTCCTCTCCCCGGCCCATCTCACTTCTCCCTCAACCGTGACTAACCAAGGCACTTTCCAGTTCACGGTCCCAGCGAACAACACCGGCGAACCCGCCGCCTTCCGGGCGAGCCTCTATTCCAACAACACCACCATCTACATCCCCTTCATTCAATCGGCCCTTAACCAGGCGCCGCCTTTTACCGACGTGCCACCCGGCAATGTATTCTTCGACCACATCACCATCCTGAAGAACAAAGATGTCACCCGAGGCTGCACGTTCGATGCGCAGAAGTATTGCCCGGATCGCCCGATCACGAGAGCGGAAATGGCAATGCTGCTCGCCAAAGCCGCTTATGCATATCCGCCGTCCAACTCGACGCCGTACTTCGAGGATGTGCTTCCCTCTCACCCTGCTTTCGTTGCCATCCAGTCAATCCGCAAAGCGGGCATCACGCTGGGATGCTCCACCATCCCCTCCAAGTTCTGTCCCGATGAAACTCTGACGCGCGGGCAGATGGCGGCTCTTATCGTTCGGGCGAAACTCGGTTCCGAGTCGTTCTCTTATCCAAGCACTCCCTATTTCCAGGACGTGCCCGCGAACAACCTCTTCTTCCGGCACATCCAGAAGCTGAAGGATCTGGGCATTACACTCGGCTGCGGCGACGGTAACTTCTGTGTGAACGCTCCCAACACGCGTGGTGAGATGGCGGCGTTTCTTGTACGGGCGTTCTATTCCGGCTTCTGAGCGCTGACCGCGCGGCAGGGCGCCTGAGCGCAGTGGCGGCAAGTGGCTGGTTCCAGGCAGCATTGACCTGTTGTGTGGGGCGTGGACGGACCGCAAAAGTAGCGCCGCGCAAAGCGGCTGTGCCACCATTTTTAGGTGTTCCACGTTTTTGAGAATCGAATCCGGTCCGCGTTTGCCACGTTCCTCCAAGCCCGTTACGGCGCCGACACGGCGGTGCTGCTCGAACAGCCCAAGCAGGCTTCGTTCGGCGAACTCGCTCTTCCCATCGCGTTCCAACTCGCCAGGCAGTGGAAGAAGGCTCCGAAGGCTATTGCCCAGGAGATTGTTTCGGGCGTTGGCTCCATCGCTGGAGTAAGCGCGTTCGAGATCGCGGGCAACGGGTACATCAATGTCCGCCTCGACCGCGGCGTCTATGGGCGGGCGCTTCTCGAAGGAGCCTCCGAAGCTGTGGCCGCGCGCCCGGGGAAGATCATTGTCGAGCACACGAACATCAATCCCAACAAAGCGGCGCACATCGGGCACCTGCGCAACGCCGTGCTTGGCGACACGTTCGTGCGGCTGCTGCGCGCCTCGGGCAACCAGGTGGAGGTGCAGAACTACATCGACAATACGGGCGTCCAGGTGGCGGACGTCGTGGCCGGCTTTCACTTTCTGGAGCACAAAACCGCGGCCGAAGTGCGGCAGCTTGTCTCCTCTACGCGGTTCGACTATGTGTGCTGGGATCTCTATGCCCGCGTCTCCTCCTACTACAAAGAGCACGGGGAAGCCATCGCGTGGCGGCAGGAGACTCTGCACGCGATCGAAGCGGGAGAGGGGGAACTGAGCGAACTCGGGCACATTGTCGCCGACGCCATTGTCGAGTGCCACCTCGCCACGATGCGGCGGTTGGATATCACCTACGACGTGCTTCCGAGGGAAAGCGAGATCCTTCATCTGAAGTTCTGGGCGACGGCCTTCGAGCAGTTGAAGGAACGAAAGGCGATCTACTTCGAGACGGAAGGGAAGAACAAGGGCTGCTGGGTGATGCCCGGCGCGGCGTTCTCCTCCGATGCAGGCGAGGAGGACAGCAAGGTGATTGTCCGATCGAACGGCACGGTCACCTACGTCGGCAAGGATATCGCCTACCAGATGTGGAAGTTCGGCATCCTCGGCAAGGATTTTTATTACCGGGTATTGAAGACGTATCCCGACGGACATGCCATCTGGGTCTCGACCACGGAGCCTTCAAGCGGCGCGCCCGCGTTTGGCAAGGGCGGCCAGGTGTTCAATGTCATCGACTCGCGCCAGTCCTACCTCCAGGACGTTGTCGAAGCCGGCTTGCGGCAGTTGGGCTACGTCGAACAGGCGGACAAGTCGGTGCACTTCTCTTATGAAATGGTTGCCCTGAGCCCGCGGACGTGTGTCGAACTCGGCATTGAACTGAGCGAGGAAGACAAAAAGCGGCCCTACGTCGAGGTCTCCGGGCGCAAGGGCCTTGGAGTGAAGGCTGACGATCTCATCGACAAGCTGATCGGGACGGCCCAAAAAGAGGTGGATTCCCGCCACCCCGAAGCCGCCGCCGATGAGCGCCGGCGTGTGGCGGAAGCGATCGCCACCGGAGCGCTGCGCTATTTTCTTTTGAAGTTCACCAGGAACACCGTCATCGCCTTCGATTTCCAGGAGGCGCTCAGCTTCGAGGGAGATACGGGTCCGTACGTGCAGTACGCGGCCGTCCGCGCCCGCAACATCCTGCGCAAGTTGGAGGAGCGTGGGATGCAGATGCCGGATTTTGTCTCCGCGCTCCCCGAAGAAGCCATGTCGCGTCAACTTGCGGGCGAGGATTTCTGGCAACTGCTGCTGGCCGCCTCGAAAGCCGGTTCGGCCATCGAGCGCGCCGTGCAGAGCGGAGAACCCTCGCACGTGGCGCGCTACGCGTTCCAACTGGCCCAGGCGTTCAACAATTTCTATCACGCCTATCCCGTTCTCTCAGAGGAAGACCCCGAAAAGCGCGCCTTGCTGTTGTGGATGACGCAATACTTTCAGCGGCAGCTACAGGAAGTGCTTGGCGAACTCGGCATCCACGTGCCGCCCTACATGTAGGGGCTACACGCCGAGCCACTCACGGACGAGGGCCGGCATCGCGGCGCACTCCGGCACCATCAGGACATCGAAGCCGGCGGCCGCTCCGCTCTGCCGCCCGGCTTCGGAATCTTCCACAACGAGGGCGGAGGTGACGCCAAGCTGTCCGGCCGCGCGAAGGTAGGGTTCCGGAGCGGGCTTGATCTCGACTACGTCCTCCTGGCAGATCACCGCGCCGAAACGTTCCAGCACGCCCGCCCGCTCGAGTAGGGGAAAGACGTGACGCTTGCGGCCCGAACTGACGACGCCCAGCCTGTAGCCGCTCAAGTCGTCGATGAGATGTTTCACATCGGCGGACATCAGGTCGTCCATCGCCAGCACGCGCCGGCGGAACATCTCGATTTTCACGGGATAAACGGCGCGGACCTCCTCGATGTCGAGCGGAGGATCGGCAAGGCGTTGTAAGGCCTGCAACAGGCCTTCGGCGGAAAGCCCGCGGATGCGAGTGTCGTAAGCCGGCCAATCAAGGTCCACGCCGAGCGGTCCCATCACCTCCCGCCAGCAGGCGAAGTGCAGCGGCTCGGTATCAAGCAGCACGCCGTCGAAATCAAACAGAATCGCCTCATATTGTTTTTTCACTCCCTACCAGTCTCTCGTATTTCCGGTTGACCCGTAGCTTCCGCCGCGCTACCAATAGAAGGATGAGACTTGTCCCCTTCGCCCTCCTTGCCTGCGCCGCTGTGGCCTTCAGCGCCGAGCCCGGCTTCGTTACGCTCTTCGACGGAAAGACCCTGAAAGGGTGGAAACTCGTGGGAGGACACGGCCCGGGCTACGTCGTCAAGGACGGCATCCTCGTCTGCCCCGCCGATGGCGGCGGCAACCTGTACACCGAAAAGGAATACGCGAACTTCGTGTTCCGCTACGAATACCGCCTGTCGCCGGGCGGGAACAACGGCGTCGGCATCCGCGCTCCTTTGGAAGGGGACGCAGCCTACAAAGGGATGGAGATCCAGATTCTCGACGACACGGATGATCGGTACAAGGGCAAGATCAAGTCGGAGCAGCACACCGGATCGATTTATGACGTTTTTCCGGCCCGCACCGGCTACCAGAAGCCTGCCGGGGAGTGGAACGAAGGGGAGATTACGGCCAACGGCAGCAATATTCAGGTGAAGCTGAACGGCGTCATCATCACGCACGCCGACCTCAACGACGTACATGAAGAGAAGGTTCTGGCGCGCCATCCGGGACTGCGGCGCTCGAGCGGCCACATCGGGTTCCTCGGACACGGCACGCTGGTGGAATTCCGTAATATTCGCGTGAAGCAGCTTCCCTAGCGGGAGCGCTACTCCAACTCGAGGGCGACGTAGATCAATTTGCTGTCCCGCTCGACTTGCAGCGCTACGGCGCCGCCGCTCTTCATCCCGTCGAGCGATTTGTTCAGGTCTTTCACGGTAGTGATCGGCGTCCCGTTCAGCGAATAAATCACGTCGCCCGGGGAGAGTCCGGTCCCTTCGTAGGGGACATCGCCGGAGCGGGCTGCCACGACGATGCCGAATTGATGGCGGAGTTCGGGAAGCAGCGGCGCAATGTTGTCATCAATGGCGATGCCGAGAATGCCTAATCGAGGCACGAGGTTCTTTTCCAGGCTGACCATATCGGCAAACCGCTCCGGGGAATCCTGGCGCTCCACCACCGGCACGTCGATGGTCAAAGTCTGCTTCTTCCGTACCACTTGCAGTTTCACCGAGGAACCCGACATGCGGCGGTAGACGCTGATCTCCAACTGCCGGGCATTCTGGATTGGCCGGCCATCAATGGCGACGATGATATCGTCCGGCTGCACCCCTGCCTTGTCCGCGGGGCCCTCTGGTTCCAGGTCCGTAATCAGCACCCCTTCCGATTGCGGAAGATTCAGCCCCTTCGCCAGCACCGGAGTAATGGATTGCGCGACGATGCCGATCTGCTTGCGGTGCACGTGCCCATCCTTGCGGATCTGGCGATAGACGCTGCGCACGGTTTCCGAGGGGATGGCAAAGCCGAGCCCTTCGCTCCCACCGGACTGGCTGAGGATGAACGTATTGATGCCGACCACGCGGCCATCGGTATCCACCAAAGGTCCGCCGCTGTTGCCGGGGTTGATGGGGGCGTCGGTTTGAAGATAAATCATGAAATCATCCGGCTTCAGCTGCCGTGCCGTGGAACTGATAATGCCCATGGACACGGAACCTTCCAACCCGAGGGGATTCCCAAACGCCAGAACCAGTTGCCCCTGCTTCACCAGCAGGGACTCGCCCAGCGTGAGGAACGGCAGATTCTGCTGGTCGATCTGGATAACCGCCAAATCCGATTCGGCGTCGGCGCCAATCAGCTTTGCCTCATGGATGGAAGACATGGCCCGGGCTCCGTTGGGAAGCAACTTGACACGGATATGCCGCGCGCCTCGCACCACATGGGCGTTGGTGATGATAAACCCGTCAGAGGAAAGAATGACTCCCGTACCCGTGCTCCGCTGCCGCGAAATGATCTCGTTTCCGTCAGAAGAATCTTCCTCGGACGGGAGTGAGTAGCCGATTACATTGATCTGGACGACGGCAGGGCGAACCTGCTGTGCCAGATTCTCGAGTGACGCGCTGAACTGCTTGAGCGAGGTCTGTGCGTAAGCGCAGGCGGCGCCGAGCAGCAGGGTGCAACAGAGTGCGTACATACCTTCATTTTGAATCACATTGAGAGACCCGTCCGGAGAGGGCGGATAGAGATTCCGCCTTGCGCAGCCGTGCTACGATGAAATCTGGTTCGCCTGTCGGATGAACCATGCGGGAGACTGCCTTGCGTAAATGGATTTTTTGGGAGTTCAAGCGCGGATCGAGACCATACGACCTGGTGGTGGCGCTGATCCTGGCCTTTATTTTCCTCACTCCACGCGAATGGTTCCGTGATCAGCCGCGCACTTCCAGCGTGGTGATGCTCCCTTCGGAAAAAGGGGTGGCCAGACTGTGGATTGAGCCGGATCTGCTCGCCGGATTGAATGAAGATCAGCGGCTGGAACAGGCACGCGAGCTATTGAGATCGCGCACGGGTAAGCCTGGGAAGCTGACGCGGCTGGAAACCATCTACGATTCGGAGCAGGACATCCGAGGTTTCCTCGCATACGCAACCGAGTAGCCCCTTTGGGCATCCCACTTTCAGGATGACGCTTTCGAATCTTCGAGTTATGGTTTGCTTGTGGAGCGTGGCAGCGCTGCCTCTCCGCGCCGAATCGCTTCCCGACCTGCTGGCCCGCGTCGACAAGTCAGCAGCGGCGTTTCGCGGCATGACCGCGAAGCTCCGCCGGATCAACTACACGGCGGTGATCAAGGACACAAGCGAAGACAAAGGCGTCATCGCCATCAAGCTCACCAAATCGCGTGAAATGCAGTTGCGCATCGACTTCACTAACCCGGACGAGAAGACCTGGGCCTTCCGCGGCCGCAAGGCGGAGCTTTTTATCCCGAAAATCAATACGGTGCAGGAATACGACCTCGGCAAGCACGGGCATCTGGTGGACCAGTTTCTCCTGCTGGGCTTCGGATCCGACAGCAAGGCGCTTGCCAGGAGCTATACGCTTTCCCTGGGCGGGGAAGAAACAGTTGAGAACCAGAAAACATCGAAACTCGTACTTGTTCCGAAATCCGCGGAAGCGCTGGAACACCTGAAGAAGGTGGAAATCTGGTTTCCGCTGACGAGCGGCTATCCGGTCCAGCAGAAGTTCTATCTCGGGTCCGGGGACTATGTGGAAGTCCACTACACCGACGCGAAGCTGGATCCTAACCTATCGGACGCCGCGGTTCGTTTGACCTTACCACCCGGAGTAAAACGGGAATACCCTCAGAAGTAGGTTGTTATTTCAGGAATGGATTCATCCTCCCAACCATCAGTTCCCATAGTTCCTAAACCAGCCGCCGCGAAACCGGCGTCTGGCCGTCTTGCGTTTCTCGACTGGACCCGCGGTCTGGCCGCGGTGATCATGCTCCAGGGGCACGTATTCCACTCATTCACCCGCACCGAACTCCGCAGCCAGGATGCCTTCGTTCTCTCTCAATTCGTGGGCGGAATGCCGCCTGCCATCTTCCTGTTTCTCACGGGCGTGACATTGGCGTTCCTGATGCACAGCCGGGAGCGCCACGGGGTGAGCGCCTGGGGCAGGGTGACCGCGGCTTTGCGCCGCGCGGGGTATCTTGCCGCGCTTGCCGCCGCCTTCCGGCTCCAACTCTGGATCTTCGGGTTCCCACAAACGGAATACGCGTCCCTTTTCCGCGTGGACATTCTCAACTGCATGGGCTTCGGGATCGCGGTGATGAGCATCATGGCCGTCTTCACCACACTCGAGCGAGTTCGCTTGTGCGCGATTCTCGGGTTGGCGATTGCCGCGGCATCGCCTTTCATTTCCCTGCTGGACACCACCTATCTCCATCCTTTCATAAGGTCTTATTTCGTCCCCAGCTATGACAGCTTCGGTTTCTTCCCCTGGGCGGCCTTTCTCGCGTTCGGCCTGAGCGCGGGAAGCATCCTGCGGCTGGCGCCTTCGGTGGAACTGCATCGGGTGATGCAATGGGGCGGCTGGCTGGGACTCATCCTTGTCGTTGGCGGGCAGTATTTCTCCAACATCCCTTACTCGCTGTACCCGAAGTCCGAGTTCTGGCTGAACGGTCCGACGCTGGTGTTCATCAAGACCGGTGTCATCCTGATGCTGACCTCCTTCGCGTTCCTCTGGAACAGTTACCTGGTGACCGGCTGGAGTTGGGTGAGGCAGTTGGGCACCACCTCGCTGCTCATCTACTGGGTCCATACGGAACTGGTCTACGGAAGGTGGCTGGGCGTTTTGAAAGAGAATCTGAGCGTGGGCCAGACCGTGGTCATGGCGGTGGCTGTCATTTCTCTGATGCTTGCGCTCTCGGTGGCCCGCTCACGGTGGCCGCAGATTCGCGAATTTCTCTCCAAACGGACAGCGGCTCAACTTCCTCAGCCGGATTAGCGTCACGATGCCGCCAAGGATACTTGAAATCTTACGGACTGGGGCTACCAGCCGTCAGCCCCCAGTCAGCCCCCAGCTTCAGCGATGAGCCAAGCCTGCTTGGCCGGCCTGTGAACTCTCGTCACGTACGCATGCTTGCCGGAAGCTCACGGCCAAGGTGGTGGTATCAATTTACGCCAGGTAGCAGCTTCCACGTTCCGATCGCTGGTTTCCGTCAGGCTGAAGAGTGATCAGTGTCGGCGGAAACTTCTGATTGCGGTTGAGGAAACAGGTGATCGGACTCCAACGAATTCCTGATCGGAAGCGCGCTGGTTGTACCACCCGCACAACCGCTTCTCCGTAACTACACTAACCCCGCCACAGTCTACATCGTCATGCGTATGGATATGCAGTGCGTCCGTCCTTCAATGACATACCACGTTCTTGCCCTGGTCCACTCCCCAAAGCGAAATCACTTGCCCGGCTTCGTCTACTAACTCGAAGCTTCGCGCGCGAATCACTGGCCTCATATCTTGATCGATGGACCGTGCG
The DNA here is from genome assembly GCA_020847975.1 of Bryobacterales bacterium. Lineage (GTDB taxonomy): Bacteria > Acidobacteriota > Terriglobia > Bryobacterales > Bryobacteraceae > CADEFT01. The sequence continues at coordinate 86,209 of JADLBD010000279.1, forward strand.
AAACGTGTCCCAGCGAGGCCGCCGGCGAAGCCAGCAACCAGTGCCGCAGCAATTGAAACGATGTGCTTCATATGCCGTACTCCTAACCTCGGGGGACACCCAAAACCGGCCAATGAGGGACGGCTGAAAACCGGCCAACGAAACTGAGGGCAGGACATTGACGACCGACGGGGATTACCCTCCGTCATGTGAGCAATGTCTTGAGCGAACAA